>CALGYB010000180.1 GCA_937935075.1 uncultured Roseiflexus sp.
GCATCGGCGACAAACCGGCAGCGCGCTTCTCATACCAACTTGCGGTCAGTCAGACAAGATGTTCGAGCGCCCGGTTCGCACGGCATAACGATCCACAACACACGCCAGTAATCATGGACGCTGCTACGGCCTGGCATCATCTATCCACCCACCCGTGCGCCCGGCGGCTGAAGCCGCTGGCTACGGTTGCCAAGCCCGCCTGCGCGGGCTTCACCAGGCAATGCCGGATGATGTTCTCAGAAACCATTATTGTCCAAATAACCGCGTATGAGTATAACTTGTGCGTCCCGCCTGAGAACAGACCTCCGCCCTGCGCCTTCTTTCATAGTATAACTCGACAAATCGTCACAAACGTGACAACAAACATCGGTAGATGCGGCGCATTTCCTGGCTCTGCTGATCGTTTTGAGAACGTGTCTTTCACAGGTGCGAGACAAAGGGGAAATGGCCACAGGGGTCCGGGCATGGCAGACGGCATTCCGGCACTGCGGGCTGAAGCCCTTGCTCAGGGTTGAGGCGAGGCGCTACCGCGCCCCCTTTGGGTGCAATGAGGATATAGGGATGAGGCGCTGCCGCGCCCCACGCGAGTACGGCAGTCCCTCGTCGCCACGCCCCACGCGGGTGCGCCGCCGCGCCCCACGCGGGTGCACTGCCGCGCCGATACCGTCTCACGACGCGATCAGCGGGTTGAAATAGGTATAGACCAGCCGTGAAAACGCAGCAATAGTGGACATCATAATTCGGTCGGGAACCGGCGCATCACCCGACGCAATCGGTCGATACACATAAATGGCGACGACATAGTCCCCGCCGGGCGAGCGCACAATGCCAACATCCGCCTGCATGTCATCAATCCATCCGCTTTTGTGCTCAACTCGCACCCCTTCGGGAAGTCCGGCGACCAGACGCCGATTATCACCATTCTGCGCCAGATTGTCGAGCATTTCCTGGCAGCGTTCTGGCGTCAGCATATCGTCGAAACGCTCCAGCAGCAAACCTTCGCCGCGTGCACAGCGATCGACTTCAACGTACAATGTCGCCATTTCGCGCGGCGTCGTGCGCAGATAGCGTCCTGCTTCGGTATAGGGCGGCTTCCCGCCACGGGCAGGACCGGCCCTCACCTTGAGTTTCATCAATTTGATATAATCCTGGGCCTCGAACGGCACATATTGAAATGTCTCAGGAAAGCCAAGATTGGCCAGCATCGCACTCATCCGCTCTGCACCGACGATGGCATCTTCGGTGCCAACGCCCCCGACGGATGCCGCGAGCAGCGCATTCGCCGCCAGGTTGTCGCTTTCGACGATCATGGTGCGCAGCGCTGCCTGTTGCTTTTCGGTGAAGTCGGGCAGATTGATATAGGCATTGAGCATGATCGGCATCTTGATCGTGCTGGCTGCGGCAAATGCAGTATCAGGGTTGACAGCGGCAACGACTTCGTTATTCGTCAGGTCGTAGACATAGATGCCGATCACGCCGCGCCAGGAATCCGTCATCGCCTCCAGTTGATCTTGAAGCATCTGCGGATCCGGCCGCGCCGCCGGTCCACGCTGCGGGGCAAGCGTAAGCGTTACACGTCGTGGCGCGCCCACCGAACGCAGGCGATCATCGATCTGCTGTATTGCGCTCTCGATATCGATGCTCAACCCGCCTTCCATCACAAAACTGCGCGAAATGGTTTTGGTTTCTGTTATGACCGAAAATTGCGCCGGAACGCTGACTTCTTCATTGAGCGCCGCCAGCGCCGCACGCAGTTTATCTTCGTCGTACTCGATCTGCAACGGCACCCGCTCGCCGGTTGGCGCAGCACGCGCAGCATCGAGCATCGCATCGACGTCGATGCGCATGCCGATCTCCTCAGGTCGCAGCAGGATCTCCCGGTCGCCTGCGCGAATATCGAGCGGCTGCAACAGCGGCGCCAGGCGTGTCGCCAGGTCTTGTCGCGCTTCAGTGGGTGTCAACCCGCCAACTTCGATGCCGGCAATGTAGACCCCTTCCGCCAGACGCGGCTCCGGCGTGACGGTCGGCACAGAAGTTGGCGTCGGTACAGGAGACGGAACAGCGGTAGCAGTCGCGTCGATGGTCGGCAGCGCCTCAGACGTTGGAGCGAGCGTTGCGCTTGTTGGTGCGCTGCATGCAGCCAGCGCCGCCAGAGCCATCAGAAACAGAATGCGCAGCAACAGGGCATGCGCGCGTTTTCCGTGGTCCATGGATGGTATGCCTTAATGAACGAACGTAGCGAAGAACCAGGACCTGAGAACCGAGAACCAGGAACCGAAAACCAGGAACTGAGAACCAGGAACCGGAGGTTAGGGGGTAAAGAAGGTTGATGCGTTCAACGTTCCCACTTGCAACCTCTTACTCTCACCTCTCACCTCTTGCCTCTTGCCCCACACCTCTCACCTCGTGCCCCTCGCCCCTCGCCTCTCACCTCGTGCCTCTTTCCTCACACCTCTCACCTCTTGCCTCTTGCCCCACACCTCTCACCTCTTGCCCCTCGCCTCTCACCTCTCACCTCTTGCCCCTCGCCTCTCACCTCCGGTGGTATACTACCACATATATCGTTACAAGATGCGAACGTGTATGATTACGACCCTCCCCGAACGAATCGCCGCCTTGCCGCCGCCTGATCGGGTGCGGTGCGAACGCCTCTTCTTCGTTCAGCGCATCGAAGGGCGCACCGTGATCCCCCCCGCCATGGAAGCATGGGTCGCCAATAGTTTCGGTGACATCGACCGCGTGCGCCGGCAGACAATCGTGCGCGTCGTCAATCGCTTCACGCTCGAAGGAACGCTGTTCAATCCGCTCCGTGCACTGCGACCCGCAGGAAAAACCATGAGCGATGCCGAACTGCATGGCTGGATTGAATCGGAACTGAACGACCTCGACTTCTTCGCTCAACCGCTACAGGCGACCAGCGCCGATGTTTTTGGTCGCATTCGCGGTCGTTTTTGCGTAACTGCATCGAACATTGCCAAATACGACGGCTGGCATGGTCTGGTCGTGTTCGACGAACCACACCCCCTCCGCTTCGACCGCGACCAGTTCGCCGATTATCTGGATGTTGCGCTGCGCTGGCTCGAAGCAGCGCACCGGCACGACCCGCAGGCGATCTACCCGATGATCACCTGGAACTGTCTGCCGCGCAGCGGCGCAACCATCGCGCACGGGCACATGCAGATGTCGCTGGCGCACGCGATGCACTACACCCGACCGGAACTCTGGCGTCGCGCTGCGCTCCAGTATGGTGAGACCGCCCGCTACTTCGCCGATCTCGTCGCCGTGCATGCCGGTCTGGACCTGCTGATCGCCGATACGTCCGCCGGTCGAATATTCGCCCATCTGACGCCATTGCGCAACCGCGAAGTCGTAGCGATCCTGCCATTTACCACAGACACAGCATCGCTCGCCGAACGATTAACGTCGCTCCTCTATCCCACACTGCGGACGATGATCGATCATCACAACGTGCGCGCCTTCAACGTCGGTATTGCGCTGCCGCCCTTCATTGACGACACCGGAGGATGGAGCGGCGTACCGGTCATTGCGCGCCTCGCCGACCGGGGACCGGCGCTGAACGTTCGCAACGACTGGGGAGCGATGGAACTGTTTGCCACCGGCTGTGTCACCGTCGATCCGTTCGAGGTGGCGGCGTTCCTCAAGCAAGCGCAGGCATAAGAGGCGCAGCGATCTGATAGAGCGATCAACCAGATGTTGCCCAATAATGGCCCGTGTTGACCGTCTTGCGGCAGACGTTGGCTTCGACAGGCTCAGCCAACGTCCGCCGCTCCACGTCCTTGATGGTCCAGGTTTTGATCGCTTTTACAAGAGACGTTGCAATGCACCGTCTCCTCTATGCACCGCCTCTTTGCTCATACTAACTTGCGGTCAGTCAGACAAGATGTTTGAGCGTCCGATTCGCAAGGCGTAACCATCCACAACGCGCGTTGGCGGTCGTAGATGCATGACTGCGCCTCGGCATCAGCAGCCCCAATGGGGCTTGCACTTGCGGCGAGCGTAGTCGAACTGCGTCCTCAGCAAGGGCTTTAGCCCGCAGCGCCCAGGCGTCTCGCTGCGCGCCCGGCAGTATTGTACGAATGACCGCGCATGAGTATGAGCATCAATCCGGTCGCACGCCCAGCGTTACGTCGAGCGACAGTTGCTGACCATCACGCAACACCTCGAGCGTCACCACATCACCCGGTTTGTACTCCAGCAGCAAGGCGCGCAACGATTGACCAGGACCGATTGGCTTGCCGTTGAGTTTTGTGACAATATCACCGCTGCGCAAACCGGCGCGTGCAGCCGGGCCGCCCTGCTCGACAGCGGCAATCAGCGCGCCGGCGTTGACCGGTAAGTTGTTGTCGAGCGCCAGCATGGCATCGATGGTTCCGAAGCGCACCCCAAGGAACGGATAGACAACCTTGCCATTGGCGATCAACTGCTCACTCACCCGCTTGGCAATTGAACTCGGCACCGCAAACCCAAGCCCTTCCACCGGCGCCGATCCCAAACCGCTCCCGCGCACGACCAGAGTGTTGATCCCGACCACCTCACCGCGCAGGTTGATCAGCGGACCGCCGCTATTGCCGCTGTTAATCGCTGCATCGGTCTGGATCAGTCCTTCGGGTGCGTTGGCGCCGAGTGAACGGTTGAGCGCGCTCACCACGCCGACCGTCACCGTATTGCGAAAGTCGCCGAGCGGACTCCCAATCGCAATGACCGTTTCGCCAGGCTGTAGCGCATCGGAGTCGCCCAGCGCCGCCACACCCGGCACAGGACCATCGACCTTGACCACTGCGAGGTCCATCAGCGGATCGGCGCCGACCAGGCGGGCATCGCGGCGCGAACCATCGTAGAAAATCACCGACAGCGAGCGATGCCCTTCAATGACGTGATTGTTGGTGAGAATGTACCCATCCTGACTGATAATGACCCCCGAACCGCTGCCGCGGCGCACCGATCCGCCGGGTTGATCCGGCAGCGGAAACGGCAGATCGCCGAGCAGCGGCGACCCTTGCGAACCAGAAGCCAGCGTGTTTACCACGGTGACAACCGCTGGTGAGACCCGTTGCACGACTTCAACCACCGGCGAGGATGTGGCAGGCGCGGCTGGCGCCTCGGTTGGCGCCGGGGCGACGGTTGGCTGGGGAATGGCAGTTGGCGCCGGCATCAGCGCCGGGATCGGCGCCGGACTCGATGGCTGTGCAGCAATGCGTTCGATCTGTTGCTGCGTCACATACCAGGCGACGCCGCCGCCTGCTAATGCGCCAATGAGTGCGCCTATCACCAGTGTGACGACCATGCCGAAGATGAGCGCATATCTCGTTCCACGCTCCATAGAGCGACCTCCCTTAATCTATGTTTCCAGATATACAGTATGCACCCGGCATGTAAACCAGACGTTAGACCCGCATAAGAAACTGCTTAGTCTTGAGCATCAATAGTAAACCCATGTCTGCTGGTTGGCGCGTGACCGTGCATGCGGTATAATAGAGAAAAGTGTAGATGATATCTAGCCGTCTCCGCGATATGCGATCGATGGTTGATTACTAATGGAAGAAATTCTGATCATCGATGACAGCAAGCAGATCTGCTCCATGCTTGCTGAGTACGTATTGCCGGAGCTCGGCTACACTTCCACCATTGCGAACACCGGTCGGCAGGGTCTCAGCCGCCTGCGTCAACGCATCCCCGATCTCATTTTGCTCGACCTGCAACTCCCCGATATCAGCGGTCTCGAACTGTTGCGCCTCATTGCCCAGGAAGGATACGATGTCCCTGTCATTCTGATGACGGCGCACGGATCGGAAGCAATTGCAGTTGAGGCGTTCCGGCTTGGAGCGCGCAACTACCTGATCAAGCCATTCAGTGAAACAGAAGCGCAGGCGGCGATTGATCAGGCGCTGCGCGAACGCCGGCTCAAGCGCGAAAAAGAACAGTTGACGCGCAATCTGCGCCAGCGCGTGCAGGAACTGACGGTTCTGTACTCGATCGGGAAGTCGGTCAGTTCGCTGCTCGATCTCGAAGAACTGCTAGTGCGCATCGTCGAAGCCGGCGTCTACATTACCCGCGCCGAAGAAGGATTCCTGTTGCTGCGCGACTCAGACGCCAACGAACTCTATCTGCGCGCTGCGAAGAACCTTGGCGAGCAGCGCGCGCAGAAGTTGCGCATGCCGATCGACGACAGCCTTGCCGGGCAGGTGATCCGCACCGGCAAGCCAATCCGCCTCGACAAAGCGGGCGCGGGCAATCAGTTGAAAGTCATTACCGGCTTCCTGGTGCGCGCGATCCTGCAGGTGCCGCTGATGGTCGGCAATCAGGTGATTGGCGTCCTCGCCGTTGATAATCAGCAGTCGGAGCGCACGTTCAGCGAAAACGATCAATATCTGCTCTCGGCCCTCGCCGATTATGCCGCTATTGCCATCGAGAACGCGCGCCTCTACCAGCAGGTGAAACAGAGCGAGTCGCGCTATCGCGACCTGTTCGACAATGCCAATGATCTGATCTTCACCCTTGATAACCAGTTCAACATTCGCAGCATCAACAAGGTTGGTCCTACCATTACGGGATATGCCTGCGATGACCTGATTGGCCGCCCGTTGCGTGACATTATCTTCGACGATGCATGGGCGCCGGTTGAGCGCTTCCTGAATAATGTGCTTCAGAGGCAAACCGTGCCGCCGTTTGAGCTGCAACTCAGGCGACACGACGACGAAGCAGTGGTGCTCGAAGTCAGTGCACGATTGATGCGCGACGGCGAACGTTCCGAGGCGATCCACTGCATTGCCCGCGATCTGACCGAACGCCGCCGCCTCGAAGAGCAACTCATCAAAGCCGAAAAACTTTCCGCCATCGGGCAACTCGTCGCCGGCGTCGCCCATGAGGTCAACAATCCGTTGACCAGTATCAGCGGCTACACCCAGTTGATGCTGCGCGATGCGAGTCTGCCGTCAGGCGTGCGGCAGGATCTGCAACACATCAACACGCAGGCGGAACGCGCTGCGCGCATTGTGCAGAACCTGCTGATGTTCGCCCGCGAACATAAGCCGCAGCGCACGCTGATCGATATCAATCAGGTGTTACAGAGTACGCTGACGTTGCGCGCCTACCAGCTGCGCGTCGATAACATCACGGTCGTGACCGACTTCGCGCCCAACTTACCGCAGACGGTCGCCGATCCGCATCAGTTGCAGCAGGTGTTCCTCAATCTGATCAATAATGCACACCAGGCCATGACCGAGCACGGCGGCAAAGGCACGCTGACCCTGCGCACCTCGGTCGAACAGCGCGTCGGCGAGGGTGGTCGCAAAGAGTCGTATATTCGTATCGCCGTCAGCGATACGGGTGTCGGTATTCCGTCCCGCAACCTGAGTCGCATCTTCGACCCATTCTTCACAACGAAGCCAATTGGACAGGGAACAGGGTTGGGGCTGTCGATCTGTTTCGGCATCATTCAGGAGCATCGTGGGCGCATCTGGGCGGAAAGCGAGGTTGGCGTCGGTACGACCATGTACGTCGAACTGCCGCTGGTTGATGTCGAGGAGATAGCGTTCGGCATACCTGACGCTTCGTCGCCTGCTACTGTCGAAGAAGAGCCGGAAGCGGAAGAGTCGAACGGCGGCGCTGCGATTCTGGTTGTTGACGATGAGGAGGCGGTGAGCGCTCTGCTGTCGCGGTTGTTGACCGAGATCGGTCATCGTCCGACTGCGGTTTCCAGCGGTGAAGCGGCGCTCGAGATTATTTCCCGGCAATCGTTCGATCTTATTCTGACCGACATCAAAATGCCTGGCATGACCGGCTTCGAGTTGCATCAGCACATCAAACAGCGCGATCCGCATCTGGCGCAGCGCATCATTTTCATTACCGGCGATACCATTACTGCATCGACGCAGGCGCGCCTTGCGCAGACCGGCAATCCCTATATCGCCAAACCGTTTGCCATCGAACGTCTTGAAGCGCTTGTGAATGCATGTCTCGCTTCGCAGTCGGCAAATCAACTGCCAGCCCCCTGAGCGTATCGCGCGATCGGACGTCAGACCCCGCAACACGGTAACGCGGCTCTGTTGCGCTGTTTCCGAAAGACTGCACACGGATCGCTGGCGTGTGCGATAATGCAAATCACTATTCCCGGTCGTAAGTCTTGTGAGAGGTTTGGATCGTGGAGCCAATTGCAGAGATTGCCGTTGATAACCGTCAGGGCGCAGCTCAGATCGCCGAGCGCGCCGCCGATCTGATGATGCGTCGGGCAGAGTCCTTCGGATCGCTGTCGCCGCAGGAATTCCGCCGCAATCTGTGCGATTTTGGTTGGTCGCTCATTCGGTCGCAACCGGTCATGGCGCCGCTGGTCAATCTGGTCAATCGCGTGCTCTGGGCGATTGAAGATCAACAGACGCGGCACGACCTGCTGCGAGCAGTGGCGGAAACAACCGAAGAGTTCAAACATCAGTTGCGTCAGCACGCGCTGCATGTCGCCGAAGGCGCACTGGCGCTGATTTCGGACGGTATCACGATTGTGACGCTGTCGTACAGCACAACGGTGCAGCACGCGCTGCGCCATGCCCAGCGCGCAGGCCGACGGTTCCGCGTCGTCTGCGGCGAGTCGCGCCCGATTCTTGAAGGACGACAGACGGCGGCAATTCTGGCAGAGTATGGCATTCCCACTCACCTGGTCATCGATGCCGAATTGCCAGCCCATATTGTGCAGGCGCATCTGGTGCTCGTCGGCGCCGATATGTTGAGCACCTACGGGCTGGTCAACAAGATTGGCACCTATGGCGTCGCCCTCACAGCCCATTTCAAAGGGGTCGCCTGCTACGCGCTCTGTGGCAGCGAGAAGTTTCTGCTCCCTGGCTTTCGCCAACTGGAACAACTCGACCGTCCGCGGAGCGAAATTTGGGCGGAAGCGCCCCAGAATGTCTCTATTCGCAATCGGTATTTCGATCTGACGCCGCTCGAATTGCTTTCGGGAATTGTGACGGAACGTGGCATCCTGCCGGTCGCAGCCGTGGAAGCATGGCTGGCGTCGACCCGCCTGCATCCGGCGCTGGCGCTTGATCCTGCCTGTCAGACCGTGGAAACATGCCCTTGACATAGAACTTTTGTTCTAATACAATGTCCTTACCTCAGTTGCCAGACGACGATCTTCCTGCGCCTGCGACTATGTCAGAAACAGGCGCTGGCCGTTCGTTGTCGCTCCAACAGATGGGAGGACGTGTTATGGCAGTCACAAGCCGAACCATTCGCACCGGTCGCCGCATCTGGAGTCGCAACCCGCAGATCCAGCGAACGGCGCATGCGCTGTTGTACGGTGTGGCGTTGGTGTTGGGCGCGCTGGCAGTGTATGTGCTGATCGGCGCCTTGATCGGGCGGATGAATGTGCTGATCGACAATATGCGCTATGGGTATCCGCGCACGATGCACGTGCAGGCGTTCGTCGGTCATGGTGAAGAGGCCGGTCAGCCGACGCGCCTGATTGCCATGAATCTCGACCGGCAGGTGGTGGTGCTGGAGCTGCCAGGCGGCGATCCGTCGCGGATGCGCTCGATCACCGGTCCCTACCTGTTCGGCGCCGATGAACATCTGACGCCGGTCATCATCGGCGTCAGCGATGTCGATGGCGATACCTTGCCCGATCTGTTGCTCGATGTCCGGCGCGAGCGCATTGTCTATCTGAACCGCGATGGCGGATTCCGCCTGCCGACGCCTGAAGAGCAGGCGCGGCTGATGACGCCTGCACGTCCATGAGCGAGAGTGAACCAGATACGCACGCAGAACGCCGCTTACCGCGCCGTGAGACGCGATCTGCGCAACGCCCCGTTCATTATCCGGCGAATCGTCGCCCTAACCCGCTGGCTCGTTTCCACGATCCCTTCGACGATCTCCCGCTCACGCTCCGCGAGCGCCGACTGATGGAACGCAGCGTGCGTGGCCGGGAACGTCCGCCTGCCGCTCAGTCGTTTGCCGTATCGCCGGCGGAAGAACCGCTGACGCCGGACAATCCCTTCGCTTTCGACGATGATGCGCGTGAGATGTTGCTGGCGGAACTGGTCGCTGCAACGCCTGCGTACCGCCCGGCGCCGCTGCGACGACCGGTTCGATCCCGGGAGTTTCCCTGGTGGCTGATTGCCGTCTGCGCCGTTAGCGCCGTGATCCTGTATTTCTTCTGGAACGACGCCGACACATCGCGCATTTGCTTCGCTCCCGGGTGTACGGCGCGCGAACCGGCCATGCAAGCGTATACGAGCGCACTGGCGCCTGATCTCCCCACGCCCGACGGTCAGCACTCGGTGCTCGGTCCGCCAAGCATTTCAGCGCAGCAGATTGACCGGATCCTCGCAGAGTGGGGGTCGCCAGCCGCCGGCACCGGCGCTACCTGGGTGGAACTTGGCGTCCGGTATGGCATCGACCCCGCCTACGCCCTGGCGTTCTTTATTCACGAATCGGGCGCCGGCACGGCGCCAGGATGGGCGGGGCGGAAGCCGGACGGCAGCACAACGCATAACATCGGCAATATCATCTGCGCCGGGTATCGCACGTGCTATGGCAGGTTTCGCGATTATGCAAGCTGGGAGGAAGGAATCGAGGACTGGTACCGCCTGATTGCCGTTGAGTACGTGCAGTGGCGCGGCGTTCACACTGTTGAGGAGATTGTGCCGATCTACGCCCCTGCCGTTGAAAACAACGTCCCCGCCTACGCCGGTACGGTCAATCGGCTGGTTGCCGAATGGCGCACGTTGCGAGCACGATAATGACTTTGAGTCGCGAGCAACTCTTTCTGCTTATGCTGGCACTGATCGCGCTTGGCATCCTCATGCAGCAAACGCATCAACCGCCGGTGCAGCCGAGCCTCTGGCGCAATGGGACGCTCGCCCCGCAGCGTGCAGTCCAGCAAAGTATCAGCGCCGCGTTCGCTCCGCAACCCGCTGCCGAACGACCATCCGGCAATCCGCTGCGCACTCCCCGTACCATCATTACGCAGGGATACGGGGTTGGCTCGCATGCGCCGGCCAGCATTTGGGGCGGCATCGATCTGGCGATTGACGGCGATGGTGATGGTACAGCCGACCCGCAGGGAACCTGGCGCGCGCCCGTGTACGCCACCCACGACGGCGTCGCCCGCGTGCGACCGGATACCTGGCCCGGCGGCAATTATCTTGCGGTTGAAAACAGTCGCTACAAGACCGCCTATGCCCATCTCGACTCCTACGTCGTCGTCGATGGTCAGCCCGTGGTGCGCGGGCAACTCATTGGTTATGTCGGCTCAACCGGGATGTCAAGCGGTCCTCACCTGCACTATGAGGTGTGGGAACAAGACGTCAACCGTAATCCGCTCGATTTCGACGTGTTGCAGCACGACTGGTAAGGAATCCTCATTTTCGCGTATAATGCAGGGGGGTTGTCAGACGCAACAATGTACCAGTACGCCAGGACAATGAGAAAGACTCCCATGGCATAACGGGACGCACGTACTATAGACCATTCCAGAGGGGCGGGGTATGATGATATGGCAAGGTGCTGGACAGGAGCATGCAGTATGACACCACTTCCCTCTCCCCACGACGCCATTGACGACTCGGCGAAACTGATTGCAATCCTTGAACGTCATCATCAAGATGCGCCCGAAATCGAGGCGTTGCTCAATGCACATCGCGCCACCCACCGCCAGATGACGACCAGTTACCATATGAGCGAAGAAGCGATCACCGCCTGGCGCGCAGCACTTGCCCGACGCTGGACATGCGAAATTGCAGCGCGGCGCCTGTATAAGCAGACGCTGCGCCAGCTTGTGCAGCATTATGGCACCGCCGAAACGCCAACCATTCGGCTTATTTCGCGCGGCGGCGCAGAAGCGGATAGCACGCCCGCCGAACTCCTCGAAGACATGCGTCGCCTGCACGCCGTTCTCTCCCTCGAAGCCGCAACTCTGCCTTTTGCCGAACAACGCCTGGCAGAGATCGCTCAGTCGTGCGAGACGCTCGAACGCGCCATCGATGAGGTCGCCGAACGCGAACGGCAGCGACGCACCGCTGTGCTCGACCTCCGTATCGCCCGCGAGGTCTATCGCCGGATGCGCCGTGAAACCTGTCAGGCGCTGATGAACCAGTTGGGTGACCGGGCGCCGCTCGACCTCACCGATGAGTCCCTGGTCGAAACAACCGAACAGTGAGAACGTGTCACAGGTTGGCAATCCTTCTGGTCTCGCCCTCGTATGAATCAACCACGTCTGACGACTCCGACAATGCTTCAGCCGTTGTTCCCTGCGCCTGAACGCCCACCACGCGCACAATTCGCGCCGAACCAAAGATTGCCGTGGCAGTAATGCGCAGTCGCACCGGCGATGTCTCGAATTCGACCTCTGCAATCCCGGCAGACGACAGCAGCTTGTCGTCTGCCGTGCGCCACTCGTATCGGGTATCTCCCATCATCGCCCCGCCATCGACATGCAACCCGACGCTCGCAGGCACACGAATCGTCACCGAACCAAACAAGGCAAAGGCGCTGATCGTATGATCGCCCGGCGCTAGAGCCTGTTATGTACTTTCGAGCATAACGGTAATGAACCGCTTCAGCCACGTGGACCTTGCTGCCCCCCCTTTCCCCCCCCTGCGGGGGGGCAGGGGGGGACGTTGATGCCCGTCATAGCCGGCGCGCGCGGCACCCCCCCTTTCCCCCCCTGCGGGGGGGGCAGGGGGGGGCGATTGCATCGTGCGCACGTCAACGATCGCCGCGCGCGGCGCAGGCGCGCGCCCCCCCCTTTCCCCCTGCGGGGGGGCAGGGGGGGGCAGGGGGGGGCAGGGGGGGGCGCAGCGAGTGGTCGCGCTGCGGGGCGTCTTCGGTCTAAGGTCAGGGAGGGAGCGACGAAGGCCCGCTCCTCGTCGCTCACATCGCTGGGATAGGGTTGACGTGTCATACTGAAATCATACCACGTGTATCTCTGAAGTGCATAACAGGCTCTAGTCCGCCTGTTCATCCACGCGCAATGTTTTCCCTCAAGACTCTTCAGGTCGGATGGTGCAGCGCAGACCTCAAGGGGCGGCGTCCTGCGCCAGCATGTCTTCGCGCGGCGGGCTGAAGGTGTCGATTGCCAGCGACGCTTCGAGCGTTTCAACTCCATGCGGCGTATTCCCCGGCAGTGCAA
>CALGYB010000181.1 GCA_937935075.1 uncultured Roseiflexus sp.
TCGAACTGCCTGCGGTGCGCGCCGTCGAACCGCGTGCGGTGAGCGCCGTCGAACTGCGTCCTCAGCGCGGGCTTCAGCCCGCAGCGCAACGGCGTATCGTGATCGTATGCCCGGAATCAGCCCCGTCGGGGCTTGTATGTTCTCAGCGAGGGCTTTAGCCCGCAGCACGACGGCGGTCGTGACAACTCATGACAGCACTTGCCCTATAGTCACCTTTGGCGTCTCTCGCTCTGATGTGAGGAACCTCCGACGATGATTCGAACTGCAATTCTGCTTGCTGCTGGCGCCGGCAGGCGCTTCTGGCCCTACAATGTGGTTCGCAACAAATGCGCATTCCCGATTGCGAATGTCCCTGCCATTCGCCGCTTGTCCGACGATCTCGCCGCACTCGGCGTCACCCGGCAGATCGTGGTCGTCGGCGCGGGCGAAGCCAGCGTTCGCGCGGCGCTGCGCGGCGCTGCCGCCGAGGTCGTCTTTGTGCGCCAGGCGCACCCCGACGGCACGGCAGCCGCTGCGCTCCTCGGCGCAGCCGACGTTGACGATGAGTTCTTCGTCGTTGCCGGCGATCTCGTGACCGACCGGGCAAACCTGGCGGCGCTGCGCGACCGCTTCGCGCGTGACCGTCCGCTGGCGGCAGCGCTCGTGCAACCGCTTGGCGCAGAGTCCTCCCTCGACTGGTTCATCCCGTTCGTTGAAAACGGCGTGTTGCGCGGCGTCGAGGGGCATAGCCGCGATGGCGACCGGCGCTTCTGCGGCGTGTACGCCTTCCGTCCCGCAGCCATCCCCTTCCTGCGCGACAACCCCGCGCTCGTGCGCGTCGGCGTCGGCGGGATGCCGCCGGTTGACGCCGAGATTGTGCAGTCGCTCCAGATGATGGTGGACGACGGAGAAACTGTAGCGACGGTCGATGCGCCTGGTTTCCACGTGGACCTCGACAAGCCGTGGCACATTCTCGAAGCGAACGAGCGCGTGATCGGCGCCATGGCTGCGGCGCTCGACGGCGACCGGATCGACCCGACGGCGCGCGTCCACGACGGCGCCGACATCCACGGGCGGCTGATCCTCGGTCCTGGCGCCGAAATCGGCAATCGCGCAGTGGTGGGCGGCGACCTGTGGCTTGGCGCGGGCGCAAAAGCGTTGAATGGAGCGATCATTCAGGGGCGCGCAGTGGTGGGGCGCGAAACCGTGCTGCGCGACTACTGTCAAATCGGCGGCAACTCATCGCTCGGCGCGCGCGGCGTCTACGGGCATGGCGCCGAGTTCAGCGGCGTGGCGCTCGACACCGTGTACTGCTACCACTACTGCGAAATCTGGGGTGTGGTCGGCATGGCCGTCGACTTTGGCGCGGCGACGGTCTGCGGCAACCTGCGCTTCGACGACCGCGAGACCGTCTGGCGCATCCACGGGCGCGCCGAAATCCCGACGACCGCTGCCAACGCCGCATACTTCGGCGACTTCTGTCGCACCGGCGTCAACGCGATCATCATGCCGGGGCGACGGCTGGGCGCCTACAGCATCTGCGGTCCTGGCGTCATCCTGCGCGACGACCTGCCCGACCGCACGATGGTCATGGTCGAACAACAGGTAACCACCCGCCCCTGGGGACCGGAACGGTACGGGTGGTAGGGATACACCACAACAACCCTGCCATCGCACCCCGCCCGACCGCAAGGGGCTTGGGAGCGCCCCACGCCCCTACACGGGGGAGAGATGGTGAGCAACAATCATACCCCCTCTCCCCGTGTGGGAGAGGGGGCAGGGGGGAGAGGGGCAAACACCACAACCCTGTGGCACGCCGTTACTGCTCACCTGCTCACGCCGCCGTCTCACCCCTTGCTTGCGTAATCCACTGATCCGTCAATGCCACACGCTCAGCCAAGCCAAGCTCGGCAAAAATCGCCCGGGCCCGTTCGAGGTACGGCAACGCCTCTGCGCCGCGCCCGTACCGCACCAACACAAAGCCATAATTATAGAGATCTCTGCCCTCGCCGTATCTATCATTAATTGAGCGGTGCAACTCCAGTGCCTGTGCAAGCAAACGTTGCGACTCGGTCGGATCACGGTCAATATGGAGACAACTGAGCGACCCTAGCACATTGGCTTCGCCCAGCCGGTAGCCAATCTCCTGGTAGAGGGTGAGCGCCTGCTGATAGCTCGCCAGCGCCGCCTCACGATCATCCCGGAACTGCTGCATGTCCCCCATCGCTCGCAGCACATTGGCTTCGCCCAGCTTTGAGCCAATCTCCCGGTAGGTGAGCGCCTGCTGATAGCTCGCCAGCGCGTCCGCCACCTTCTCGCAGAACCGCTGCACGTCCCCCATCGCTCGCAGCACATTGGCTTCGCCCGTCCGGTAGCCAATCTCCCGGTAGAGGGTGAGCGCCTGCTGATAGCTCGCCAGCGCCGCCTCCATCTCCTTGCGGAACTGCTGCACGTCCCCCATCGCTTTCCGCACATGGGCTTCGCCCAGCCCGTAGCCAATCTCCCGGCAGAGGGTGAGCGCCTGCTGATAGCTCGCCAGCGCCGCCTCACGATCATCCCACAACTGCTGCATGTCCCCCATCGCTAGCAGCACACTGGCTTCGTCCAGCCGGTCGCCAATCTCCCGGTAGAGGGTGAGCGCCTGCTGATAGCTCGCCAGCGCCGCCTCCATCTCCTTGCGGAACTTCTGCACGTCCCCCATCGCTTTCCGCACATGGGCTTCGCCCAGCCGGTCGCCAGCACGCTGGGCCGTGGTAAGGGCGCGGGTGAGGAGATCGAGTGTTTCGGGGCGCCCCAATTGCCCTGTTAAGTACCAGTAGAACCCCAATCGGGCCGTGGCGCGCGCTGTCCGGCTGATTCCGTCACTACATTCCTCGTGGTCATACCCCCACGTCAGAAACTGCGCGATATTTGGCCATTCGCGGGTAAGTATCTGTCGCCACTTTACCTCCTGATTGCGGTTCATATTGTCGCTCGCACGCTCGATCAGCGCAGCAAAGAAGGCTAACGCGCGCGGTGCATACGTTGCCAGCGCATCCGGCGGCAGCCGCGCCTCAGCGTAACGCCGCGCCGGTTCAGGCAGCACAAACTGCCGATAGTCGCCGTCGTCGCGCAGTTCAGCCATGCTGTACCGCGCCAAGGTTTCGAGCTGCTGCTCGCTCTGAGCGCCGAGAATAGCACAGGCCGCATCGCGCGTTAGCCCTGCCGGAAAGAGCGCCAGCCGAGCGAACACGTGCTGCGCAGCCTTGGGCAATAGGTTGTAAGAGAGGTCGAGGGTTGCCGCTAAGCTGGTCTCGCGGTCTTTCTTATCACCGGGGTAGCGGAAGACGCATCTCAATAATCGGCTAAAAGAGACCATCAATCTTGAGGTTGACTCGCGGTCTTCCTCATCACCGGGGTAGCGGAAGACGCCGTGCGGGTTCTGTTGCAATCGGTGCAGTAGTTCGCATAACGTTAGCCGCGCCTGCCGCATGGCAGTCGCCGCCAACCGGATCGGGAAGGGGTAGCCGTCAAGAAAACGGTGGAGATCCGACCAGTCAGAGGACTGCCATTCTCCCCAAGTAGCAATCGGCGGGGCATAGTTGGTGAAGGCGCTCTGCGCATCAGACAAGTCGAGGCGGGTCAGTTCAAACAACCGGTGATACACCTTCCCCGGCAGGTCGCGTCGTGCAGTAGTCAGCAGTTGCAGACGTTGCGTGCCGAGCAGTGCATTGAGCAACGCTGCGAGACCATTGGCGTCGTGGGTCAATAGCGCGTCGAGGTCATCGAGGACAAGCAGGCTATGGCGGTCGCGCAGGGCAGCGGCGAGCGTTGCATCACTCTCAGCGGCTTTGGCGTCAAGGTTCAGCGCCAGCGCAATCTGGTTGCGCGCCTCGTATGCACTGGCAATATTCCGCAACTGTACCAGCCACACCCCATCGCGCCAGCGGTTGCGTTCGTGTTGCCAGCGCGCCGCTGCCAGCGCCAGCGCAGTCTTGCCCATGCCGCCCATGCCTTGAATAGCGACGCAACGATGGTCGCGCAGCCATTGGTTTATCTGGAACAACTCACGCGCACGACCTACAAATGGGTCGGCACTTGCCGGGCTAAGGTTGGTACGCTCCCACAGCGGGGGCAGAAACGTTACCGCACCACGCGGCGGTGTGGAAATGAGCTGATTCTGATGAATCGGATTGTCTTCTGGCAGCAGGCGAAATTTGAGTTCTTCGCTCACATTGCGCGGTTGTAGTGTTTGCGGATCGCGCCACATGCGCAGATCATCGTTCGCAAATACTGCATTGCGTCCGGCGGTAAATGCTTCTTCGACCGTGCGCCCTGCTAGCAACGCAGCGTAGAAGCGCGCTGCAAAGACTCTAGCGGCAAGGTCGAGCACGGCATCGGCGGCGTTGATCACCACTACGTGCGGCACACCCGCGGCGAGCAGCGCCATCGCCAGCCCTTCCGAGTGGCAAGCGCTGATGAAGGCTAGGCGGCAGGGCTGGCGGATAATCAACCGGCGCAGTTCATCGGCATTCATTGGGCGAAGCGCACCGGCTTTATCTTCCAGCGCCAGAACACTCGATCCGTCCTGTTCCCGGCTCCCATGCCCGGTAAAATGGAGGAGATCGAACGGCAGTGACGCAGTGGCAAATAGTTCTCCGATCCGTTCGGCAGTCGCAATCTCCGCCTGTATTTCCAGCGCAACACCGAGGCGACGGCAAGTATCTGCAAGTGTCTCCAGTTCCTCTTGCACCGGCAGCAGCGTGATCGGAACCAGATCGTTGCCACGCTTCTCTACCAACGGCGCAGCGAACAGCGCCAGCATCCGTACCGGTGTCACGGCTGCGGCGGTGGCGTTTGCAACAACCATTGCAACACCTCGTCATCGGTCGCAGTGGCAAGATCAAGTGGTAGTTGACCGGGACGGCGCAGCGTGCCGCGTGGCGTCTTCCCGCTGCGGCGTTGGCTGGCGCGCCATGCGTTCAGTTTTTCGGCGACCTTTTCAGCCAGCACAATGGCTGCTGTCGCACCGCTAGCCACTTTGCCGATATTGTCGAACAGCACGACAATGGTCTGCCAATCAACATCTCTGACCGGCTGCTGCTGCACATCGGCGCCAGCGCTGCGGAGCGCAGTTACAAGGGCCTCACGTTCGTCAGGTGAGCATTCAAGCGTAAAGTTGAGATCGCGGTTCATA
>CALGYB010000182.1 GCA_937935075.1 uncultured Roseiflexus sp.
CCTGTGCCGGTCGGTGCTTTTGGGGATATTGACTCCTCCGAGGCGGCGGTGGAGTTCATGCAAGAGGCTTGCCGTATCCTCAAGGCTTACCGGGACAATGGTGACCGGCTCTTTGTCTCCATCGCCGGCGGTCGGAAGGCCATGTCCTCTCTCCTAGCCCTCGCCGTTCAGTTCTACGGCGCGGAGCGCTTGTTCCACATCTGGGTGCCACCGTGGCTGGAGGAAGAAGGTGAAATCCCCAAACTCCGTAATCTCCAGTCCGAACAACTGAACGAAAGCCTTCACCCACCGCTGAAAGGTGTACCCGATAGCGATCGCCCTCGCATCGTTGACCTACCCTTTATTGGCCTGTTTCCGCTGCTGGGAGACATCTTGAGTACCCTCAAGGGTCAGGCAACCCCGTCCAGGGATCTGAAGCAGATGCTGGTGGCCAGTGGCCTCTTGACAACGCAAGGAGAACCTACACCTCTTGGGCAGAGCGTGGTCGGCATCCTCGAGAACGTAGAGGGCCTGCCGCCGGCCCGGCAGGCGGAATGCAAAATCCACATCGGTAAGCATCACTACCGGGACAAGCTGGAAGACTTTGCGCAGCAACTGAGAAACCGCTTTCCCTTTATCACTGAGATTCGTAGTGACGAATGGCGACAGGGCGCCGAAGGTGTAACATCTGAGCCATCTAACGTGCTCGTCGTAGGCACGCGCCTGAGAACGGACATTCTGTTTCGCTTCCGGTTAACCACTACAGCCTCTACGGAAGGGCAACTGGAGGCTGCGCAGCAGGCAGTGGAGCGATATGTACTGCGGAGGTAACGTATGGGCGTCTACCATCTCATGGGCCTAGGCCGCTCGCCCGGCACCGTCATCGGGCCGTTGACCTATCTGGCGCATCGTTACACGCGCTGGAACGCCGACGACCAGCGGTTCTTCGCCCGCTCCGGCGAGGCCCGCCAGCGACAGGCGGGCGAGAAGGTCGGCGATGTGCAGGCCATTGTCCTTTTTACCACGCGCGAGGTATTGGACGGCAAGGTTCTGGCTTTTGACTATGTGGACAATCCGCCCGGCCGCATCGCCAAAGGGCCAGAGGTAAAGGGCGGCCCTATGAAAGAAGTGCTGCACGCGCTGCTCCGCCGCGAGTGGCCGGCTATCAGCGGTGGTCGCCGCGAGGGCACCCTCTTCTGGTGCGAGGTGGACCGCCGCGACATCCGCAGCACCTACGAGCGGGTGGTGCGGGTGGTGGCCGCGTTGGCCGGCGTCGGTGGGCAGGGCAAGGAGATGTGGGCCAACCTGACCGGCGGCAACAACGTCATCAATGCTGCCCTAGAACTGGCCGCTATGCTCTCCGGCAACGTGGCCCGGCTCTACTACGTCCAAGCTGAGAATCAGGACGCCGAGAAGTGCGTGCGCTACACCGCCGAAGATGGCTATTGGGTGGACCTGCCGGTAATGCCGCTGGCGATCAGCCGCGTGACTCGAGCCACTCTAGACCTGCTTGACCCTCCAAAGCCGATCTCCGCCAAGGAGCTATATGGCCGCTTGTTGGAGCATCCTGAACATTGGAATCTCATACGGGGTGTGGCCTTTAAGACCTTTGAGGAGGTTTACCTGAAACCGATGTGGAAGCAAGGTCTGATCGCCGAATCCGGCGGTGGCTACATTGTTGGCCCGCAGTGGGAGCTGGTGCGGCCTTACCAGGAGGTCCTGGAAAAGGCCCGCCAAGACGAGAGGACTATAGAGAAGCTGGCCCAGGACGAGTCCTCCTGGCTGGAGAGAGAAGACTTGTCCATCAGCTGAGGCATCAGGAGGTGGGCGAAGGCAATGCCTGGGTGGGCGAAGGCAATGCCTTCGCCCACCCAGTCAGAGTCACACTTTACACGGAGATATTCTGATGATCCTGCTCAACTTCTCCCACCTTCTCACCCCCGAATCACATTTAGCAAATCGCCTGGCAGGCGAAGGCAATGCCTTCGCCTATCCCCAAGGCAACCGGAAATCCTGAATCTAGCAGGAAGTGCGGGATGCCGCGCGCAGGAGACGGGAGATGTGAGTCTCGTGAGGTGCGGCCGGGCAGACGAAGGCGTGAGATGTGGTCGGGTGGGCGAGGGCAACGCCTTCGCCCACCCGACAAGATCTCCGTGCAGGTTCTTAACAATCCCTTGATGACAAAGACAGTACGACATGGTAGCATTATGACCGTTGACACTATGTAGCATCGTCGCCTATGCCTTTCGCCAGACATCTCGAGCACCTCAAGACGACCCTTCCGTATGGCGCAACCCTCTATGTCTTCAGCCCGGATGGGATTGTCTATGCCGTCAGCAGAGATTGCGTCCAGCGCCTGGATCCGACCCGACGCGCCGAAGATTGCGCCGATATGCTGCGTTTCATCGATAACGGGCAGTACACCCGGTATCTGATCGGTTCCGCCGCCACCTCAGACGAGAACCCGGCGAACGCCACCTATAAACTGGGGTTTGTGCGCCCACACAGCGCCTTCACGCCGCATGCCCATGGCGCCGAACATTTTGTGCTGAGCATGGGATATGCGTCGTGCGGGTTGTACGACCACAAGCGCGAAGCAGTCGCTCATGTGCGACTGATCCCCGGCTCACTGCTCCACATTCCGGCGCTGATGCCGCATTCGTTCAACAACCGCGCCGACAATCCGCTCCCGCTGGTCATCGCTAATACCGGCATGGGCATCGACCACGACGATTACGCGATTACGGCAGAGATGGCGGAAGAACGCGCGCGTGGCGGTGATGAAGCGGCAGCGCGGCTGGTAACGGCGCTGCGGAAGCTGGAAACAGAAATGGCGGTTGATCGTATCCATGTCAAAGTGTCACTGCGCGAACGTCTGGCGCTCCTGCTGCGCCGGCTCGCAGGCATACTGGAGGGAAGCGCCTGAATGAAATGCCCGCATTGCCTTGCCGAACTGAAATACCGTGAGCGCCGCGACAAGAAGTGCCCGCAGTGCCAGAAGCAATTCGCTCTGGAACCGCGCGAAAATGCGCTGAAAATGAGCGACCTGCGGCTGCGCGGGCTTGCTGACCGTTTGAGCCATCAGGGGACGTATCGCTACACGCCGGCGCAACTGGCGCACTTTGCCATCCGACGCGAACTGGAGCCTGAGATCAAAAAGGGGTGGGTGTGGAAGGAACCGTCGACGTTTGCGGCTGCGATTACATTTGGCGTGGTTTTCTTGATCGGTATGTCGTGCATATTATTTGCCGTGGCCGAAACGCGTTCGCTTTCGTCGGCTATGACCGCCATTCTCTTCGGCCTTGTTTTCGGGTTGGCGGCGGCGGGCATCTATTACCAGACGACTCGATCATCAAACCCCTACCGACGTCTGTTGCCGGTGCTGGAGACGTTTGAGATGACCTATGTCTCCCCATGGACGAGTGTCCATGGACCGCTGCCTGGACGAACAACCGATCAGGAGATCGCGGCGCTGCGCCAGGTTCCGTTGCATCCCTCACGGGTGCGCGCCGTGTTGGCATCGCCGGTCGCCGCAGTGCTCGACTGCTTGCGGGCAAATGGTCTGCCAGAGCGCCTTGGTCTGGCGCTGCTCTCCACCGATGGACCGTACCGGGAAGCCGATGAACACATTATTGCACTTCTGCGCCAGAATCCGCGCCTGCCGCTGCTCCTGATCCATGACGCCAGCGTGGTCGGATGTTTGCTGCCGGCGCTGTTGCCGGGCAAATGGGGGCTGGCGCCGAACCATCGTGTCATCGATCTGGGGTTGCGCCCGCGCCACGTGAAGCAGCGGCGTTTGCCGTGGAAACGTGAACAGACGCCGCAGGAACTGATCGATCTGCTCGAACGTCGGGCGCAGACGCCAGGCGGACTGAGCCTGGACAAGGAAGAACTAGAGTGGCTGCGCCAGGGTTTTGTGACCTCAGCCCTCTTCATTCCGCCAGCCCAACTGGTCGATGTTGTGACGAAGGCTGTGGAGCGACTGGCGGCGAGGCCGGTTGCCGCTCCACCACGCACATCGGCGCAGGCTGTTGACCCGGAGGCGCAGGCGCAGGCAGCGGCGCGCGCCGTCGGGTTTATGACCTGGCCTCAGAGGTGAGGAGCAGTATGGTGTTCTCTGGCATACGCATGCGCAATGACGATCTTGTAGCCAATGTGGAGCGCAGTATTGCGCACGCAGGGGCAGGAGGCGTGCGTTATACGCGCCGCCAGCTTTACTATGAGGTGTGCCGAACCCTGCTGCCGCCATCGCGCGTCTTCGTCGCCGCCGGTCGGACGACCGCTGCGATTGGATCGTCGCTGACCCTTGCCCTGCGTCGTCCACATCCGCTCTGGATCGGGGTTATGGGCGCATCGCTGCTGATGAGCGTGCCATGGCTGGTGCGGCGGCTGCCCTTTACGCTGACGCCGCCGCTGACGGAAGCCGCGTTCGACGATGCGCTCGCGGCGTATCGCGTGCGTCACGGCGATCCGCCGGGTTTGCTTCCCAACGATACGCCGCCCTATCTGGCGCTCGCTGATCGTGAGCCTGACCTCTACGACTACGGGCTGGCATATGCGCTTGTCTGTCAGGATGCGTCGATTGCGCGCATGTTGCGCGCCAACTTTCTGCATATGGAAATGTCGTGTGCGATCCTGGCGCTGGAAGAAGCGTCGCCGCTGCCGGACGCGCTGATTGCAATGTTGATCCGTGCGCCCGCACCACGTATCCTGCTCCTGCACGATGCAAGCCCCGAAGGACTGCAATTTGTCGCCGACGCCGCAGCGCTGCTCGATCTGCCGCACGGCTTCCGGGTGCGCGCGTTAGGATTGGCCCCGATGCACGCACTGCGACGCCATTTGTTCGCCACCCGCGGCTCTCAACCTGCGGAACACCTTCCTGCGTCGCTGAACCTGATCGAGCGCGCCTGGCTACGCGCCGGTTATCGCACCGAAGTCGCTGCGCTCCGTCCGGTGACGCTGCTGCGCACCCTCTATCGCGTCGTCCGACCGGTGCGGCGTCGCGCGTCCTGGTTTGCCGGTCTGCGCCGATGGCGCACCACCGGTTATATGAGCTGGCCCACGTGAGGAGGACAGACGTCTGTGCAACAGCAACCACGTGTGATTACCTATCAGGACGAACTGCTCGCCGATGGCAGCGTTCGCCGCGTGTTCAATGATGGACGACAGGAGTGGCGTCGTCGCCTGCCGGATGGTCGGGTCGAGTGGCGCGATAACCAGGGATTTGCCGGGAGTGATGAACTGCTCGGCGACGGGATCATCAAGCGCACCTTCAACCAGGGACAGGTTATTTATGCGCGCGAGCAGGGGTATGGCCGCACCCTCTGGCATCGCGGGCAGGTGCTGACCGTCAATCAAACCTCTTTTGGAGGACGAGTCGGCGCGATTTTGATGGGCATGGGAGCAGGGTTCCTGCTCGGTTCGCTGGTTCCGCCGCCGGAATACCTGAGTCCTGAACAGGAAGAGATGCTTCGTCAGAAGGCGTTGCAACAACAGCGGCAGACCAGTGATAGCGGCGGGAGCAGCTCAGATTGGGACAGCAGCGATAGCAGCGACAGCGACAGCGATTGGGATCGACCCGAACCGGTCGGAGACGGCTCAGTATCCGACAGTGGCGACTGGGGCGACGACAGTTCGCCGTTCGACGGCGGCGACATCGGTGATGTGGGGGATTTCGGATGAGCGGCTGGTTGTGTGCGGCGCTGACTGCCGACGGACCTGAACACGATCTTGCTGCGATGGGCGCAACCCCGATGGCGTCGAACCGCCATGCGGCGATTGGCGCGCTCCCCGACGGTTGCCACACCGGTGTGTTTCACGCCGATACCCTGGTTGCGGTTGGGGCTGTAACGCTGTTCAATCGCGCTCAACTCCTCGATGCGCTGAGGCGCGATGGCGTCATTCTGCCGGAAGATTGCGCCGACGGCGCGATTCTGCTGCACCTGTATGCCCGGCATGGTCCGCACGGCTTCGCCGCCGCTGATGGCATGTTTGCGCTTGCCATCCTCGACGGGGAGGACCTGGTGCTGGTGCGCGATCACGTCGGGACACGCACCCTTTTCTATGCGCGCGCCGGACATCACTGGGCAGCATCGGCGTCGCTGCGCGCCCTGCGCGCCTGGCCCCGCCTGAATGCGCGTCTCAACTTGAATGCAGTGCGCGCCTTCCTGACATTTGCCTACCTTCCGGGAAGCAAAACGTTGATCGATGGCGTCTGCGAGATGCTGCCGGGGCGCTGTCTCCGCCTGTGCGCCGACGGCGTCTGCCACGAAGAAGTGTTCTGGGAACCACGCGAAGATGCGTGGGACGAAACGCTTCCGGCAGAAGCGTATGCTTCCCGGCTGCGCAATTTGCTTGAGCAGGCGGTTGCTGCACGACTGCCTGCCGGGCAACCGGTCGGCGTCTTCCTGTCCGGCGGCATCGACAGCAGCCTGGTCACGGCGCTGGCGGCACGACTGCATAACCATCCGGTGCGCACGTATGCGATTAATTTCGGCGCGGCATTTCCCAACGAACTGGCGTACTCCGGGCTGGTCGCTGCACACTGTGGTACAGACCATACCGTACTGACGTTCGACGGGAAAACAGTTGCCGATCATCTGGCGGAAACGGTGGCGCTGCTCGATTGCCCGGTCGGCGACCCGCTGACGACGCCGAATATGCTGCTGGCGCGCGCTGCGGCGCGTGATGGTCTGTCGGTCATTCTGAACGGCGAAGGCGGCGACCCGGTCTTTGGCGGTCCCAAGAACCAGCCAATGCTCGTATTCGAGTTCCACCGCGACAATCCAGATCCGATGGCGCGCGCAAGCGCCTATTTGCGATCGTACCAGAAGTGCTACGACCGGCTCGACAACCTGCTCACCGCCGATGTGCTCGACGCTTTGCGCGATGCGCCGCCGCTGGAGCGCCACGTCCAGCCGTACCTGGAGTCGCCGCGAATGACCTCATATCTGAATCGCCTGTTGTACACCAACCTGCGCACCAAGGGCGCACACCACATTCTGCCGAAGGTCGAACGGACGACGACAGCGAGCGGCATCGAAGGGCGTTCGCCGCTCTTCGCCTTCCCGCTGGTCGATGCGGCATTTGCCGTGCCGCCCACGCTCAAACTGCGCGGTCTGCAAGAAAAATGGGTTCTGAAACAAGCCGTGCGCGACCTGCTGCCGCCGACCATTCTGCAACGACCAAAAAGCGGCATGCTGATGCCGGTACAGTACTGGCTGCATGGTCCGCTGCGCGATCTGACGAACGATCTCCTGCTGGGACCGCAGGCGCGGGCGCACGGTCTGTTTCGCAAGCAGGCGGTACGCGATTGGATGCAGTACCGCGGTCTCGTCTGGAGACGCCATGGGCAGTTTATCTGGCTGCTGCTCACGCTGGAACTCTGGCTGCGCGCGTTCGATCTATAAATGACGGGTTCGATAACAATTGTGCGTCACGCCGATGGTGTGGCAGGCGATCTCGCCAATGCCCTGACAGTCAGCGGTCTGGTCTATGGTTCAGGCGATACCTATGCGTCGTTGATCACCCCATCATCGTGCGTGGTCGATCATGCCGCGAAGATGGCGCTCACCGAGGACATGGCGCTCCTCTGGCGGTTCTACTGCACCTGGAACGACCTGTACCGCGCGTCGCTGGCGGGCGAGGCGCCGCGCTGGATTGCCGGGTTGTGCGAGTACGGACTCCACCCCGAAGAAATCAAGGCGCAGCGCATCACGCTTGCCGCCGGACTCACGCCGCGTTTCTGCCGGGTTGATTATGTGGCGATCGGTCCGCAGCGCGTGGTTGCCGAGGTGCAATGGAAATCGGGCGGGCTGGGGCTGTTCGCCGGCATTCACGACGTGCATGCGGCGATTGTCCCTGCCACTGCCGGGCATCCTGGCAATCTGGCACGTTCATTCCGTGAAATGATCCGGGGATGCAGCAGCAACGATCCGGTTGCGGTCAACCCTGTCCGATCCGTCTGGTATCGCGGCGAGCACTACCTGCAGCGCGCCTGTGACCGCCAGGAAATGCGCTACATCGTCTTTGACCGGCGCGAGGGAGCGCAACGGATCATCGAGCGCGGCGGCAGTTTCGTGGTTGTCGAGAAAGGCAGGTTGTTGCGGGTTGATTTCCTGTACGCGCAGGAACTCCTGCCGGTGATTGCTCCGGCGATGATCGTTCGTCTGGCGCAGGCGGCAGCCAATGGCCGGCTCTGGATCGAGACGCCGCTCAACTACGTGTACCGCCAGAAATGGGGGATGGCGCTGCCCTTCATCCCAGACTACGCACACTTGTTTGATGACCGACTGCGCGCTTTGTTCGGCGCAGTGGCATTCCTCCATAATGAGCGAATCGATCTCAGCGCACTGGCTGATGGCGTTCCGGAAGACATTGGACGGCAGCTACGCGCGGTCCGAACCGGCGACGATCTTGCCGATCTCTCGACGGCTGCTCGACGACTGCTAGTGCTGAAATGCGGGAGCGGCAGCGGCGCGTACTACAGCCAGGGGCGCGGCGTGTTACGACTCAACGGCTCGCGCAGTGCGGCGCGGAAAACGCTCGCTTTCGTGAAGGAACGGCTGGCGCAGGGTGAACCGTGGATTGTTCAGCGTTACGTAGACGTGACGTATCCCGTCGATGTGTGCCTGCCGTGGGCGACGCACGCATTGCACCCCATCGATGCGCATGCCCGCTTCATGGTCTATGCAACTTTCGATGCACACGGAATGCCGACGGTTATCGGCGGGCTTGGCAACTTCAGCAGCGAATGGAAGGTCAGCGGCAAATCGGCACGCCTCGATGAACAGGGGCGTATTGGAGGAGCAGCGTTCAATGAGATGCGGTTTGGTTAGGGGTTATGAGAACCGAGAGCTGAGAACCGAGAACGCGGTTGGCGTTGGCTGAGCCTGTCGAAGCCAACGCCGGTCACGAAATCGTCTAATATCCGGTTGATCTTCCTAGAAGATTCAACCTTTCCTCCTAGAAGCTTCAACCTTCACACCTTCACCCTGCTGCCTGCGCCATTCTTCGTACTCGCGACGGCCTTCTTCACTCAGCGGGTAGTAGACCTGCGGTGATCCGCCCTGCGCCAGTTTCATGCGGCTGAATGCTTCCCATTCGGCGTGGTGACGCGCCACGCGCACCACTTCGCTCGCCAGTTGCTGCGGCACAACCACTGCACCGTCGTCATCGGCAATCACGATGTCGCCGGGCAAAACCAGCACGCCGCCGCACGCCACCGGCACATTGTATCCCCACGGCATCAGCCCCGCCTGCGTTGCGTAGTTCGGCGTGAATCCAACCGACCAGAGCGGCACGTCCAGTTCCCGAATGCGCGGCCAGTCGCGCACGCACCCATCAACGACCATGCCTGCGCCACCGCGCCCTTTGAAACACGTCGTCAACATCTCCCCCACACAACCGGTGGAAGGGTCGCCAAACGCCTGCACAACGAGCACATCACCCGGCTCGATGGTCTCGAAGACCATCCACAGCGCACTGCTCTTCTCGGCGTGTTCCGGTCCCATGCCGGAAGGAACGTCTTCGCGCTGCGGCATGAACTGCAACGTTACTGCCGGACCGACCACCCGGCGACCAGGAGTGCGTGATTGCGGACCGAGAATGAACGTGCGCTGCACCCCCATTTTGTACAGGGTCGCACTTGCTACCGCGCTGCTCACATCATGCAATTGCTCGATCAGCGCATGCTCTGGGCGCACAATGCGCCCGTAGACGGGCAGAGTAATATCTGCGGGGGGCAGGCGATCAACCGTCACAATTTCGTCCAAAATCATTCCACCCTCCTGGAGCAATATATAACTCTATGCTGACGTCATTGCGAGGAGCGCAAGCGACGAAGCAATCTGCTGATGAGCGAGGAGATTGCGTCATAGCGCCTGCCCCGGGCATAGCGTGGAAACGGCGGCTCACCATGATACCAGACCCCTCGGTGACCGGAATAGACGCCTTGCGCCATTATACCGCCATCTCCAGCTCTTCGTCGTAGACGTACCAGGAGATACGGCAGGCGACGGCGAACCCGCACGACTCGAACAAGTGTTGCGCCGGAATGTTCCAGCTGCCGACGCTGAGCAATGCCTTATTGAGTCCCACATCGCGCATATTCTGCAGCGCCAGCAGCAGCAGCGCCCGCCCCAGACCCCGGCGGCGATACGCAGGATGCACGCCGATCAGATCGATCCAGGCGCTAGCGAAGCCAAGTTGCGTGTTCTCCTCGACGCATACCGAACAGCGGCAGAACGCCGCCAGTTCCCCATTTGGCGCAACAGTCACCAGGTCGAGGCGCGGATCATACGCGGGACTGCGCATCCAGACCACACGCTCGGCGACTGTTTCGGATGCGGTCGCAAATGCAGTATGATGAAGATCGACGAGCACAGGCGCTTCCGACTCACCTGCAGCAGGGCGCAACACAAAACCGGATGGAACGACAGGGTCAGCAATCGGGAGATGGAGCCAGCGACGCATGCGGATCATGTGCCACTCCTCGCGGCGTAGACCGGCGCGCGTCAACAATGCTGCACGATAGGGATCGTCATCGCACACGGGAACACAGAGAACAGCGCGCTCACCGTGCTGCTCTGCGCTGGCTCGCACCCACGCCGTCGCCCACGCGATCGCCTGCACTTCGAGCGTCTCGTCGCGGGCGCGTGGCAGAGCGAAGTAGAGAAACACATTGCCTTCCCAGATCATGGCGAATGCCACAGGTCGCCTGTCATCGTCAATCCACAATCGTGCGGCATCATCGATGCCGAGGCGCGTGCGAATGTCGTGCACGGGGGGCCATGGATCGATACGCTCTTCGGCGCGGCAGGTGAGGATCAGGTCGATAACCGACAGAAGATCGTCGGGGTGGCGGTAGGGACGACTGGTAGGCGGCTTCATTGTCGCCTCCTTTCACGAATAGCCCTGTTCGGCGTTGAACCGGCTTCTGCCTTCAGTATACCCGGTTTTGGGAGGCGGTGGGTAGCGATTTGTACCCAGATGACCGTCTCCGGGGCGCGGATCGCCTGCCTGCCGTATCCCTCGCTCCCGCCCAGGGGGCAAGCCCAGATGACCGTCACCCGGACGAGCCGTCCGCCCATCGTCGTCCCTGCTGCCGCCCAGGGGGTGTTCAGATGACCGTCACCCGGACGAGCCGTCCGCCCATTGTCGTCCCTGCTGCCGCCCAGGGGGTGTTCAGATGACCGTCACCCGGACGAGCCGTCCGCCCATCGTGGTCCCCGCTCCCGCCCAGGGGTGTCTGTCTGCCAGTGCATGCCCGGTTGGGGTGACGGTCATCGGCGGTGTTCAATCCCAGCCACTCGGTTAACGAATCGCCATCCATACCGACAATGCCTCAATCCACACCCATGGACTACTGTGCTACGCTAGCGACAACGCCGTGCGTTATCACGTCAAGAGATCGCTGCGCTTCGCTTGCAATGACGCTCGACACCGGATCATTGAACAGGCTCACAAGGGAGGTTTCTCAATGATTGTCAGTCGCACTGCCGCGAAACTGCATACCCATCGGTGGGTCTATCCGCTGCTCTACGCGTTGCTGGTGATCATCTTCTTCCTGCCACCATATGCCGAAACACCGTATGCGCCGCAGGACACCTCGAACGTCATTCGGGAACTGCTGGTTGCTACCAGCAATCCCGAACCGTACACTGCATTTGCGCCACTGTTTCATCTTGCGACGATTGCCCTGATTGCGCTGATCGCCCGACGTCCGACACACGCCGGGCGCGTGCTTGCGGCATATATGGGGGTGAATTACCTGATCATCGGGTGGGTGCAGGGGCAGGGAGTGACGGAAACCTACGGATACGTCGTGCAGATCGGCAACGTGGTTGCCTGTGCGTTGCTTGGGGTGATCTGGCTGATCGTAGCATTTCAGAACCGTCTCAACATTTCGTTCGACCATCTCGACTGGCGACACTATGCACTGGCGCCACTGGCGCTGCTGGCGTTCTGGTCGCCGGCTGTAGTGAACAATGGCGTCGTGTATCCTGATTTCAACCCGATGCTGCTGCTTGCCTCGCCAGCATATGGTCTGTCGTACTGCCTGACAACGCCGGTGTTCCTGTGGTTGCTCATCGTTGCCTTGCCAGATGCGCCGCCGCTTGCGTATCGGATCACTGCGTTCAACGCGCTGCCCTACGGTCTGATAAATATGACATCATTCTTCGATCCTGCCACGTGGTGGATGGGTGTGCTGCACATTCCGCTGCTGGCGTTATCGATTGCGGCGCTGATCGCGGTAAGGCGCACCCCCCGCCGATGACCGTCACCCCCGCCAGGCGACGCACTGGCAGACAGACACCCCTGGGCGGCAGCAGGGACGAC
>CALGYB010000183.1 GCA_937935075.1 uncultured Roseiflexus sp.
GACCGGTTCGCACAGCGCAGCCAGCCACAGCGTGCGTTAGCGGTCGTGGATGCATGACTGCATCCTAGCATGAGCAGTTCCAAGGGGGCTTGCACGTGCGATGAGCGCCGTCGAACTGCGTCCTCAGCGAGGGCTTTCGCCTGCGGCGCCCCGGCGTCCCGCTGCGCGCCCCAGCAGTATTGTACGAATGACCGCGCATTAGTATAAGTTAGGGGCGCGCCCCCGTGATGCACCTGCAACCGTCGGGGCGCGCCGCAGTGAGCGACGTAGCGGCAAGGTCTCTGATCGATGCGCCCGTGTTCCGTCGGGGCGCGCCTGCGGATGGCGGTGCAGCGGCACATGCGCATCCGATACACCCGCTCCTGTCAGGGCGCGGCGATGGGACATTATAACTCCTGGCATGGGAAAGGCATTGCGTCGATGGCAGCGCTCATCCTCCACGATAAACGCACAATTGAAGCATATCTACGCAAAAATCCCGCTTTGCACGTCTACGAACTCGGCGATCTCGACGATTTCTTCTGGTCCCGCGCCATCTGGTACGGCTTGCAGAAGGGCGACCACCTTCAGGCGCTGGCGTTGCTTTACACCGGCGGCGACCTGCCTGTGCTCCTGGCGATGGCGTCCCCGCCAGCAACAGCGCTCGCGGAGTTACTGGCACAGGCGGTCCCACTGCTCCCGCTGTACTTCTACGCGCACCTGTCGCCTGAAGCGCGCGATGCACTCACTCCGCACTACATCCTCGAACCCTGCGGTCCACACCTCAAGATGACGCTGCAGAATCCAGATCGACTGACAGGCGTCAACACCAGTGCGGTCGAGCGCTTATCGCCAGCAGCAGCCGGTGAACTCCGGGCATTCTATGCGCACAGTTATCCAGGAAACTGGTTCGATCCGCGTATGCTGGAAACTGGCCAGTATTTCGGCATCCGCGATCACAACGGCGCGCTACTGAGCATCGCCGGCGTGCATGTTTACTCAGCAGAGCAACGGGTTGCAGCGCTGGGCAACATTACGACCCTGCCATCGGCGCGTGGGCGCGGTCTGGCGACGACGGCGACCGCAGCGCTCTGCCGTTCCCTGCTGCAAACTGTCGATCTCATCGGCTTGGATGTGCGCGCTGACAACGCTGCGGCTATCGCCTGTTACCATCGCCTGGGGTTCGATATTGTGGCAGAATATGAGGAGCACCTTCTGCACCGTCGGGGGCGCTGGTGAGTAGTGGCGCGGGCGGGGCGACTCGAACGCCCGACCACCGGTTTAGAAGACCGCTGCTCTATCCACTGAGCTACGCCCGCACTACGATCACTATAGCACACGTCTGATACGGCGACAAGCCTGAAAGGAGGCGAAACAATGCGCTTTACAATCGGCAACTCGACGCTGGAACTGATCCGCGGCAACATCGTGGAGCAGGATGTTGATGTGATCGTCAACGCCGCGAACGAGACGCTGGCGCCGGGAGGCGGCGTTTCTGGCGCAATCCATCGGGCAGCCGGACCGGAACTCGCAGAGGAGTGTGCGCGCATCGGCGGCTGTCCGACTGGTGAGGCGCGTATCACTGCGGGTTACCGGCTCAAAGCGCGCCACGTCATTCACGCTGTTGGTCCGCGTTACAGCGGCAGCCCACGTGACGCCGAACTCCTTGCGTCCGCCTACCGCTCCTCGTTGCTGCTGGCAGCGCGTCATGGATTGCAGAGCATCGCCTTTCCGTCGATCAGCACCGGCATCTATGGCTATCCGCTCGATGAGGCGGCGCCGATTGCGCTGGCGACGTGTCGTGATGTGCTGCAAAGCCATCCTGAGATTGCGCTGGTGCGCTTCGTTCTGTTCGATGAAGAGACCTTCCGCTCCTACGAGCGGGCTGCACAGCGTATTGGGCTTGCGCCTGCCAGGGAGTGACCCAACATTAGCCTGTTTCACAATGCGTAATCCTGGAGGGCGCCGGGTTTTGCGCCAAGACTCTCAATGCCCGCCAGCAATGGCAACTACCCGATACACTTCATCCACTTCGCTCGCCATGCCGGATACGGCATAGTTCAGTTCGATGTGGTACGATAGAAGCAAGCGTTGCAGGTCACGCGCTACTGACCAAAGAGTGATCATACTGTGACTTCTGGCACAACACCTGATACCGATGCGCCATTGCCGGAGAATCCTTTCGTCCAGCGCACGCGCATTACCGATGCCACGCGCTTTGCCGGTCGCTGGCGCGAACTGTCGCTCATTTTCGACGCCATCGAAATCCGCCGACCGGTGATGGTGACCGGTCCGGCAAGTATCGGCAAATCATCGCTGCTGACGCATATTACGGCATCAGCAGCGGTCCACCTCGAAGAACCGCTGCTCCCTTCTTTTTATCTGGCGCTCCACGAGGCGGCAACACCGGAAGATGTCTATCAGACGGTGCTCCAGGCATTGGGCGTGCCGGGTTCGACTCCATCGGCGCTGGAGGTGGCGTTGCTCGAACAGGAGACGCCGGTGCTTCTCTGCCTCGATGATGCGCACCGGGCTTTAAGCGCTGGCTGGGGTGAAACGCTCCTCAACACGCTGGCGCGCATTGCGCGTGGCGGGCGCTTGATCCTGGTGGCAGCAGCGACAGGGGAGATGCCACTCCTCAGCGAACGATTTGTGAGCGTGCGCATGGGCGCGTTTGCGCCAGCAGAAGTGCGTTTGTTTGCGGAGACCTATCTCGAAGGCACGAATGTCAGTTTTACACCCGGCGAACTGCGTGTACTCACCAGCATCAGCGCCGGACATCCAGCGTACCTTCAACGCGCCGCCTACCACCTGTTCGAGAGCCGGCGCGACGGGCGCGACTGGTGCGCCGCGTTTCTCGCCGAAGCGCGCGAGCGCCCCATTCCGGGCGCACCGCTGCCGCCGGAAGCCTTCGCTGGCGATGACAGGCCCGACATGATCAGACCACGCTACGGGACTCTCCGCACCGACAAACTCCCAAAGGAAGATGCTGGTTTTCTGGTTCCCGAAGCGCCGCGCACGCTGCTGTTGACGATCCCGCCGCTGGCAGCGCTCCTGGCTTTTGTCGTCACCGGCAACGCCGTCGCTGCCGTGCTCGTGGCGTTGCCGGGTCTGGCAATTGCGCTGGCGTGGTGGTATCGCTGCCGCGTCAGTTGAACCGGCACGCCTGCACCGGCGAGTTGGTCGCTACCGCAATCCGTCCATCGAGCAGCCACACCAGCGCCCCCTGCGAGAAACCGGTCTCGAAGACATTCCGATGACGACCAGGCGCAAACACGACTGGTTGACCGCGCTGGATCGGTCGCGGGACAAAGAAGTTCCGCCACCAGACGGGTACGGCGACGTTGAAGGCGTTATCGTTCCGATACCCGAACCGTGCAATCGAAGCGCCATTGCCATCAGGGAGCGTACATTCCAGAATGGGCTGAATGCGGGTCACAGCATCGCTGCCGCAGCGGATCGGATAATTTGCGTGCGCAGTGATCGTCTGCCCACTTAATGTCCACGTAAGCGGCAAGCCATCGAAGACTACTGCAAACACCACCCGTCTGTTCCCCGGCTCGAAGGTTGTTGGCTGCCCGAGGTCTTCCCGATAACGGCTAAAGCGGTTCTCAGCGCCTATCGGAACCTGCATGGACTCCTCTCCCTGCAAGTCGTAGCCGAAGAGCGCCACGTAACTCATCGCCGAGCGCCGCGCAACACATGCAAGAGCCGGACGAAGGTTTCCGGGTATGACGGTCGCCGAGGCTGTGGGCGTGTGCGTTGCCGTCGCCGTCGCGCTCGGCGTATTGGTCGCCGT
>CALGYB010000184.1 GCA_937935075.1 uncultured Roseiflexus sp.
CGCTGCGGGGCGTCTTCGGTCATGAAGGTCAGGGAGGGAGCGACGAAGGCCCGCTCCTCGTCGCTCACATCGCTTGGATAGGGTTGACGTGTCATACTGAAATCATACCACGTTTATCTCTGAAGTGCATAACAGGCTCTAAAAACGTCAACCAAGCGGGTGAGGGCGCTGCTTTCGCCCGCCTGCACCTTACGAGGCGAGATCTCATACTAATACGCGGTCAGTTACAATTCTGCCGGGGTGCTGCAGGCGAAAGCCCTCGCTGAGGACCTGCAAGCCCCGTTGGGGCCGCTAACGCCGAGACGCAGCACTGTGGGCGAAAGTCCTCGCTGAGGACCTGCAAGCCCCATTGGGGCTGCTGACGCCGAGGCGCAGTCTGCGTCCACGACACGCCTGCCGGTGCGCGTTGACCGCTGCGCCTCGCACAACAGGCACGCGAACATTTTGTCTGGCTGATCGCAAGTTAGTATCAGGAACTCTCTCGGGGAAATGCCGTCATGCACCTCAGCGAGATTCTTTCCTGCCGGGCGCTGGGCGATGGCGCCGTGACCGGTGTTGGCAGCCTGCCGCATACCGATGCTGCCGGGGCCGTGCGTCTGGTTGCCGAGGTGGCGCCAGAGATTCCGTTCTGGCCCCAACTGCCGCAGCGTGCTGTGGAGGAGCGCATGATCGAGCAGGTGCTGATGCCATTCAGCAACCTCTTGCTGCCGCATGGCGGGTCCTACGGCTATCAGATCGCCCATACCGACGGGTATGCCGAACTGTTGCATCGGCTGGCGACAGCGCGCGCCGAACTGCTGCCGTTTGCCGCCGCCGGGTTCTTTGCATTCGAGGCGGCGTTGGCGGCAGGCGCCTTTCCCCGCGCCGTCGCGCTGAAAGGACAGATCACCGGTCCGGTGACGCTGGCGGCGCTCCTGTTCGTTGACGGACGCCCGGTAGTGTCCGATCCGGTTGCACTCGAGGCGCTTGGCGGATACATTCAGCGCCTGGCGATCTGGCAGGTCGAACGGTTGGCGCGCTGGCGCACGCCGGTTCTCATCATGCTCGATGAGCCGTACCTGGCGCTTCTGCCGGACCGCGACATATCAGGAATGGCGCTCCGTGCATTGCAGTGGGTCGTGCGCGGCATCCAGGCGACCGGCGCGCTCGTCGGGGTGCATTGCTGCGCTTCACTGCCGGACGGCGCGCCGCCGGTGGCGCTCCTTTGCCGGACCGGCGCGGATGTTGTGTCGTTCGATGCGTATCACCAGGCAGCGTTGTGTTGCGCCGACGCCGAGGTGCGTGCATTTGTCAGAAACGGTGGACTGCTGGCGTTCGGGCTAGTCCCGACGCTGTACGATCTTGCAGACGTGCGCAGCGCTGATCTGTTGATCAGGTGGATCCTCGCAACCGCCGGCGTTGATGACGAGATATGTCACACACTGGTGACGGCAACGTGCGGGCTGGGATTGATGCCGCTGAGTGTGGTGCCATCGTCCTTCCGGCTGGCGCGCGAGGTGGCCGGTTTGATCGGGCGGATGCAGGGGTTGGCGCCGCCGCTCAGATGACCGTCACCCGGACGGTTCGCCCGCCGGGTTCCCTGGGGCGGCCCGCGATGGATGCCTGCGGGTGCATCGCTGGTGGGGGGTGACGGTCATCAGCGGCTGCCCGCCCGCCGGGTTCCCTGGGGCGGCCCGCGATGGATGCCTGCGGGTGCATCGCTGGTGGGGGGTGATGGTCATCGGCGCCTGCCTACCGGGTTCCCTGGGGCGGCCCGCAGCGTATGCCCGCCGGTGCATCGCCGGGGGGGGGTCGGCGGCTGCCTGCCTGCCGGGTTCCCCTCTTCCCGTGTGGGAGAGGGGGGTAGGGGCGTGAGGCGAGAGGTGTGAGGTGTGAGGCGAGAGGTGTGAGGTGCGAGGCGAGAGGTGTGAGGTGCGAGGCGAGAGGTGTGAGGTGTGAGGCGAGAGGTGTGAGGTGCGAGGCGAGAGGGAGGCAGGGGGAGGGGGGAACATGGGCATCGGGACAAAGTGCTCACTTTGCGAGCATCCCGCTCCCTCTGCGCCTTCGCGCCTTCGCGCCTTTGCGTTTTTGGATCAACGCAAAGACGCCAGGGCGCAACGCCGTCTTGCTGCGGGCTGAAGCCCGCGCTACCTCCCCCCTTTCCCCGCGTGGGAGCGGGAGGTCTGAGGGGGGTAGTATGCGGAAGGTGCTCGACGCATGCGCACGGTTCCTTCACTCCCTCGCCACTCCGCTGCGCGTGCAGATGGTCGGATCACCAGGCGCCGCCGCTGCTGCTCGAACCGTCACGCGAATTACTGCTCGACGAGTCCGACCACGATGAACTCGACCGGTCGGACCATGAGTCATCAGACTTCCGCCAGGACTAGGAGGAGTCATTCCCGCGCGGTGCATCGAACACCCAGGACAACAGATATTCGAACACCCAGGACAACAGATATATCAAGATGATGATCAGCAGATTTTTACTCCAGCCATGCCAAACTATCCGCGACTCAGAGCGTTTAAGCGTTTCGACTACGCCGGTGGTGACATCGCCGTTACGCAGTGCGGGATTGAGTGCATCGGTGCGAATGTCGTGCAGAGCATTCTGCGACAATGCCTCGCTCCAGGTTTTCCCGGCGCGCAGTTCGGAGTAGCGCGGCTCGTAACTGACATAGATGGCTATCGCGTGAGGAACGATGCGATCATACAGATGCCCTTTCAAACCAGCGCGGGCCAGGCGATCGGTCAGGTCTTCGCCGTTGTTATCGCCACGCTCAACGATGAAGATCGCAACGGTGGCGCCACGTTGGAGCAGGGGCGCTGCGGCTTCCGCTACGCGCCCGCGACTCAATCGCTCGGTCTCGTCGTTGATGATCAATTGTCCTGGAGAAGACGCCTGAAATGCACAACCGGTCAGCAGAAAGATGATCAACACCAGGGCCATGGAAAGATGTCGGGTTCGATGCGTAGCCATAGGTCGCTCCTCGTGATAGGTTGTCGCTCATATCTCGATAAACATTACGAGGAAGTGCAGTGAAGGTTTCATGGGCGAATATGGTAGGGCGGCAATGCATCGTGTATCACCATCGTCACGTGCGCCGACCGCCCCCGGCAATAACCGTCACCCTGTAACTCTAGCATTGCACATTACCGGCTGACGTTGCGCAGATCGCTGCGATTGAGCGCGCGCCGCAAACCAGACGCCAGGTTGGCTTCAGTTGTCAGTAGACGCGCGTTCATGCCCAGTTGCACCATCGTCTGCGCCAATTCGGGATTGATGCCGGTAAGAATCACCTCGGCGCCGAGCAGCCGCGCCGCCTGGATAGCGCGCACCAGGTATGCAGCGACCTGTGTATCGACCATTGGCACGCCGGTGATGTCGATGATCGCCGTTTGCGCCTGATGCTGACTGATGCCGCTGAGAAGAGCTTCGAGTATCTGTTCGGCGCGGTCGGTATCGATTGTTCCGATCAACGGTAACACAATGACGCCGCGCGCAACCGGCAGGATCGGTGACGAGAGCGCCCGCACCGCCTCCATCAGCGCCCGCTCCTGCTGATAGGCCGTAGTCAACGCTTCCTGTTTCTGACGAACAGAGGTCGCCAGACGATCAACTTCAATCAAAATGGCGATCTGTGATGCCCATAATCCCGCCATACTGCTCCGATACAGCACGCTATCGTGTGGAAATACGACGCAGAGCACGCCATACAGTTTGTTGGCGGTCGCAACCGGAAACACGGTCAGCGGCAGGGTGCGTCCTTCCTGCGCCAGACGATTGTGGAGTTCGGTGATGATCTCAGCGGGCGGAAACAGCGCCGGGTCACAATGCACGCCGGTCGGCAGGGGCAGCCGGGGTTCAGCGGCGTATGCGCCTTCAAGACAAAGTGTCGGAGCCGACGACTCATGCTCGTTGTAGAGCCAGAGATAGCCATACAGCGCCGGCGTCAGGTGCATCCAGGCAAGCGATGTCAGATCGGCGCAGCTGATGTTGGTCATGCCCAAGAGAACGTCGTTCACCAGGTTGATGATTTGCGCCCAGCGATCCTGTTCAATCAGCGCCTCCTGGACAAATGCTCCAACAAGCGCCTGTTCGGCGATGGCGATCAGATTGGCGATGCGCCCTGCCTGCTCTGGCATCTGTACAATGCTGACCTGCTGTAACATCGAAAGGGCGCGTTGCGCACTTCCGGCTTCACGCACCAGCGGCGCCAGTGTTGCCAGACCCACTTCGAGTGCGTTGATCCATCCCTGTTCGTTGCCGGTCGCCAGCGCCTGCTGAAAGGCATCGAGGAGTGCAGAAAACGTGGTGCGCACCAGCAGCGTCTCCGGGATCAGGTCCGGTTCGGGAACCTGAAGCGCCGCGCCGACTAACGCCTCGAGCGGGTCGGCTACATCGTTCGATGTGGCGCTCACCGTCCGGTAGGCTGGCGGCGAACCGCAACTGGCGCGCACGATCAGGCGCCCACGCACCGTATGCATCCCGTTAGCGGCTTCCCTGCCTTCCATCAGGTCGAGCAGCAATGTCGCCGCCTTCACTCCCAGTCCCCAGAACGACTGATGCACGGTTGTGAGTTGCGGCTTCAAGGTGAGCGCAACCGGCGCATCATCGAATCCGACAAGCGCACAATCGCGGGGGACCTGCCGTCCAGCGCGCGTCAGTTCATGCAGTGCGCCGCGGGCCAGTTCGTCGGTTGCGGCGAACAGCGCGCTGAACGATGCGCCGCTTGCGATCAGGCGGTGCGTTGCTTCAGCGCCCGCAGTTGCCGTCCAATAATCAGTGCGCCAGTTGATCGATGCTACTGGCGCATCATCAGGATTCATGCCGTGTGCAGCGAGCGCCTGGCGAAACCCGGCATATCGCAGCGCAATGTCGCTGTTCGCCAGGTTGCCGATGAATGCAATGCGCGTGTGACCGAGCGCGAGCAGATGGGTAACTGCATCACGAGCGCCTCCCAGGTTGTCGGCGACGACATACGGGCACAGGTCTGATGCCGTCGCCGGGCAGATCTGGACAACTGGTTGGCGTTTCGCCTGCTGATCGATGATCCATTCGTCGATGTCCGACAGATTGATGACAATCCAGCCCGCCATGCGCTGGACGCTGACCTGCTGGCTGCTGCGGACGAAGATATCGCCATGAAAGCGTTCCTGGCGACTAAAACCGGCTTGCAGGGCAACAACCGAGTATCCTTGTGGAGAAACCTGATGACAGATGCCTTCGAGCATGCGAATGTGATCGGAGGTTCCGAGCCAGGGGATCACAACGCCGATGACGCGCTGACTGGCGGCGTGAGATGACATGATGCCTCCTGCGCTTCCTCTCTTCGGTCATATCGGTGCCAGCACTCCCTTGCAGAGAGATATGCCGTTTCAACACGAATGATACTTCAAAAGCGCGCAGCATTCCAGCCCTCGTTGAGCGTGTGAAAACTCTTGCAGGGTTGACCTTGTGCGCAGGACTGCTTTTCGGATTAACGCTACGACGCCGGGACGCAACGCCATCTTGCTGCGGGCTGAAGCCCGCGCTACTTCCCCCGCTCCCCGTGTGGGGAGAGGGGGCAAAGCCCCCACCCCCGCCCCTCCCCCGCTGGTCGCCCCCACCCCCGCCCTCCCCCGCTGATCGCCCCCACCCCTGCCCCTCCCCCGCTGGGGGAGGGGGTAAACAGCGTGCCAGGCGTGACGGCTCTGGTCCCCCTGCCCTCCCCCGCTGGTCGCCCCCACCCCCGCCCCTCCCCCGCTGGGG
>CALGYB010000185.1 GCA_937935075.1 uncultured Roseiflexus sp.
CTGCTGGGGGTGCGCTTCGCCGTGCGGGATGGCGCCATTCAGTTGTTCTACCCGGACGGACGACCGTTTCTGACCTTCGAGGAACTGGCGCAGGCGCGCGCCGCCGCCGAGGAGCGCGCGCAACGGGAAGCCGAGGCGCGCGCAGCAGCGGAAGCGCGCGCGCGCGCCGCCGAGGAGCGCGCCGCGCGGCTGGCGGAGCGGCTGCGCGCGCTGGGGCTGAACCCGGATGATATTGCCTGATATGTCTCTCCTGGCTTCGCTCAACCCCAAACAATACATAGCCGTCACTGCGCCTCCCGGTCCAATCCTGGTGCGCGCCGGGGCCGGCAGCGGCAAAACGCGCGTGTTGACGCTGCGCATTGCGCACCTGATCGCCGAACGCGGTGTGTCGCCAGCACACATCCTGGCGTTGACGTTCACCAACAAGGCTGCCCGCGAAATGCGGCAACGGTTGCGCGATCTCCCCAACGTATCGACTCGCGGTCTCACTGCCGGAACGTTCCACTCGGTCTGTGCTGCATTGTTGCGCGACCATATCACCGGACGCATCGGCAGGTATACGTGCGACTTTACCATCTACGCCGAAGATGAACAGGTGCAACTGGCAGCCGCGACACTCAGCGCGGTGCGAGAACGTCCGCCGGTGCTGCTCGAACCGGCAGATCTGCTCCGTCATATTTCGCGCGCTAAGAGCCGATTGCTCACCCCGCGTCTGGCGGCGCGTTTCGCCCGCGATGACCTGGAGCGTTTTGTCGCCGGATGTTACCAGCGCTATCAGCGTAGCCTGGAGTATGCCAATGCGCTTGACTTCGACGACCTGATCCTGCTGACCCACCGACTTCTTTCCGAACATACCGATGTGCTGGATGACTGCCAGGTGCGCTGGCGGCACGTCTTGATCGACGAGTATCAGGATACCGACCCCGCGCAGCATGCGCTGGTGGAATTGCTGACGCGCCCATCGCCCGCCAATGGTCATACCCGCTCACTCTTCGCCGTTGGTGACGGGATGCAGGCGATCTATGGCTTTCGCAATGCCGACCATACCATCATTGCGCGGTTCGAGCGCGATTTTCCCGAAGCGCAGGTGATTGAACTGGCGACAAACTATCGCAGTCGCCAGCCGATTCTCGATGCCGCCTATGCGGTCATTCGTCATAGTCGCGCGGTGCAGCCCATGGCGCTGCGCGCAACCAGACCAGAGCCTCCGCGCGACGCCGGGTATGTTCCGCCAATCCAAATTGTGGACGCAAAAGATGCGCGCGACGAAGCGGAACATGTGGCGCGCAGCATCGCCGATCTGCTGCGGCGTGGTCGCCGTCCGCGTGACATGGCGATCCTCTACCGTTCACGCCATATGAGCCGCGCATTTGAATCGGCGCTGCGTCATGTGCGCATTCCATATGCGTTACGCGGTGCAATCGGCTTCTTCGATCGCGCCGTGGTGCGTGATACGCTGGCATACCTGCGTGTTGTCAACAATCCCGCCGACAATCTGAGCTTCAACCGGATTGCCAACGTACCACCGCGTGGTCTGGGCGCAGCGGCGCTGGCGACGCTCTCTGCCTTTGCTGCACAGCGAGGGCTGCCTCTGACCGAGGCGCTGATGCACCCGGAGGCGTCGGCATTGCTGCCGCTGAAAGCGGCGGAAGGCGCACGACAACTGGCGGCGCTCATCACGCGCTGGCGGCGGCTGGCGGAAAGTGGGATGTCGCCGGATCATTTACTTGCCGATGTAATCGAGCGCACCGGCTACCAGGCATGGCTGGAGCAGCGCCTGGAACCGGAAGAACTGCCCGATGCGCGCGCCCACCTGCAGGAACTGGCGAATGCCGCCGCCGAACACACTGCGCTCAACGCATTCCTGCAGGAAGTGGCGTTGCTGACCAGCGCCGACAATGATGACGATGAACGTGATCGGGTGCAGTTGTCCACCATCCATGCCGCCAAAGGTCTGGAGTGGCCCGTTGTATTCGTTACGGGACTGGAGGAAGGCACGCTGCCGCACGAACATAGCCTGGCGACGACGGATGGCATCGAAGAGGAACGCCGTCTCTGCTACGTTGCGCTGACCCGCGCAGGTGAACAACTCTACCTCTCGTGGGCGAAGAGCCGAATACGCGGCAAGCAGGCACGCCCGTCGCGTTTTCTCAACGAGATCGAAGCATATGGGCGCGAGCGGGCGGGGAGAAACGTTGCATCATAATGTTCCAGGGAATGGAGAGGTGCGAAAGTGGGAGATACCGCAAAAGGGCGTCTGCACCCATTCTAATACCAATGCACGGTCATTTGTACAATAATGACTTCACTGCAAAAAGCTGTAACCACGAAGGTCACAAAGGGACACAAAGGAAATGCTTTTCATTTTTATTCACCTTCGTGTGCTTCGTGTCCTTGGTGGTTAAGCCTTTTTGCAGTGGATCAATAATGGTTTTTGAGAAAAGAATCCGCTATCGCCCGGTTAAGCCCGCGCAGGCGGGCTTTACAGCAGTAGCCCGCGGCTTCAGCCGCCGGGCGGACTGACCGCGCATTAGTATAACGTTGGAGGACCCAATGCCTGAGATACGGGTAAACGGAGCGACCATTTCCTATGAGGAACACGGAACCGGTCCTGAAACAATCGTGTTTGCACACGGATTGCTGTGGAGCGGGCAGATGTTCGATCATCAGGTCAATGCGCTGAAGGATCGGTATCGCTGCATCACCTTCGACTTTCGCGGGCAAGGGCGGAGCGAGGTGACTGCATCAGGATACGATATGGATACGCTCAGCGAGGACGCGGCAGCGCTGATCGAAGCCTTGCGCGCCGCTCCCTGCCATTTCGTCGGTCTCTCGATGGGCGGATTCGTCGGCATGCGACTGGCGATCCGCCGTCCAGAACTCATCCGATCACTCATCCTGCTGGAGACCTCCGCCGACCCGGAGCCGCGCGAGAATGTGGGGCGATACCGCCTGCTCAACTTCATCGCGCGCTGGCTGGGGTTGCGGCTAGTCGCCGATCAGGTCATGCCGATCATGTTCGGCAAGAAGTTTCTGAACGATCCAAACCGTGCGCAAGAACGGGCAATGTGGCGCGAACGAATGATCGCCAATCGCCGGATCGGCATTTCGCGCGCCGTTCAAGGCGTCATCGACCGCCAGGGAGTCTATGACCAGATTGACCGGATTACTGCACCGACGCTCATTATCGTCGGCGATCAGGACGTGGCGACCCCGCCTGACAAATCCAGACGCATTCAGCAGCGTATCCCCAACGCGGCGCTGGTCGTCATTCCCGGCGCAGGGCACACATCAACCGTCGAGGAACCTGAAGCCGTCACGATGGTCATAGAACGCTTCCTTGGCGTGCGCGCACAGAGTCGATAACAGGCGCGGCGGTTTCCCCTTCGCAGGCAAGCCGTGGTCTCCGCTTGTGTGACAGGCGCCAGACGCACCCTGGCGCGCAATCGTGAAGACAGTATGGTATACTTCCCCCGTGATACGGTTCGATACGTTCCAACAAGGATCATCCATGCGCAGTATACGGATTATCGCCATCGTCATTCTGGCACTGTTGACACTTGCCGCCTGCGGCGGCGGAGATGTGAGCGTGCCGCCGCCGCCGAATGCGCAGCCATTCGAAAGCAGCGGCAGTCCTAAGATTGATCAGATCATCGCCTCGTGGAAAAGTGTGGCAATTGAGGAAATGCGTGCAGACGCCGTCAAGGAAGAGTCGCTGGTGGAAGAGATTTTCATCGTCAATGATGGTTCCCTGGAAGATGTGCAGAACCACTACATGGCGCTGACCCAAAACGGCTGGTGGCATCTGAAGCGCATGCCCGGTCTCCAGGGTGATGTGTTGCTCGACGGGTACGAGCACGGCACAACGGCGCTCGTCATTGGCGCAATCGATGCCTCGAAGTTCGGCGGCAAGGGCATTGTCGTCTACACGCTGCGGGGAACGAAGTGAGCCGGGTGTCTTGACGCTATGGTTGACCCGGAAACAAAGGTACGTGACATTCTCAAGCGAAAATTGGGACGTATCAAACGGGCGAAACTCGAACCGGGCTCACCATCCTGAGAAGAGATTGCGAAGTTGACCTGGCGTGAGATTGAGGAGGGTGTGCGTCAGGGTAAACCCGGCTTCAGCACCATCCACAAACTCCTGACAGATCGGAGGTTTGATCAATGACTGCATTTGCTCAAACTGCTCCAGGTAAGCTGCTGGAGTTTCTCGACAGGCTTGAGGATGCAAAGATTGACTATAGACTGGCGCACATACGCGACTCGATTATGGTCGAAATGGTTGTACCTGGCGAGCGCTGGGAAGTGGAGTTTTTCGAGAACGGGCAGATCGCTATTGAGCGCTTTGTCAGCACATATGTACAGAACATTGATGAGCATATGCTTAATAAACTGATTGAGGAATACTGCCGTGATGAGTAATCTTTGATCTGCTGCTGTTCGATCTTCGTGCGCATGTGATAGGGAACAACAGGCGTATACATCTCACTCATAGGTTTGCCCTGACGGAAGACTCTGGAACATCTCACAGCACCGCTGCGTCTCAAGATCAGTAACATCTCTCCGGACGAGCAACGATGCTCACGTTTCCAGCGAAGCGACTGTTGGGCGCGATGATCCGCTCTTGTGCGGTTGGTCATCCTCGCGTTCTTCTAGAGGCGGACTGATGATCCCAGCCACGATAGGTCACTACCAGGTCCTTGGCGAAATCGGGCGTGGCGGTATGGCGACGGTGTACCGCGCCTACGACCCCGAAGCCGACCGCGAAGTGGCGATCAAAGTCCTGCCGCGCGAACTGTTGCACGACCCAACATTCCGCGCCCGCTTCTAGCGCGAGAGCGAAGCAGTCGCCGCGCTGGAGCACCCCGCGATTGTGCCGCTCTACGACTCCGGCGAGAATGCCGGGCAGCCGTTTATGGTCATGCGCCTGATGACCGGCGGTTCGCTGGCGGATCGACTGAAGCAGGGAGCACTGCCTCTTGCGCAGTCGGCAAGGATCATCAGCCATCTGGCAACCGCCCTCGACGCAGCGCACGCCGCCGGGTTGATCCACCGCGACATCAAGCCCGACAACGTGCTCTTTGACCACACCGACCAGCCGTATCTCGCCGATTTCGGCATCGTCAGCGTGATGCAGACCGCCACCATCCTGACGCGCAGCGGCGTGATCGGCACGCCGGAGTACATGGCGCCGGAACTGACCCGGCCCGGCGGGCTCTCGCCGCTGGTGGACGTGTATGCGCTGGGGGCGATGCTGTTCGAGATGCTGAGCGGGCGACCGCCATACCACGCCGATACGCCGATTGGCGCGCTGATTGCGCACGTGACCGAGCCGATCCCGGATGTGCGGATGCTGCAACCCGCGTTGCCCGCTGACATCCAGCGCGTCCTCGAGCAGGCGCTGGCAAAGAACCCGCAGGAACGCTACCGGTCGGCAGGCGCGCTGGCGGCTGACCTGGCGGCCATCGCGGCGAACACGTCCCTGCCGACGCTCAAGGTAGCGGTTCCCGTCGCTGCCGTCGGCGCTCCAGACCCAGACCTCGCACCTGACGAGAGGGTTGTGGCACAGGTGACCGTCACCCTCTAACGGGGGTTCCTGGTTCTTGGTTCTTGGTTCTCGGTTCCCCTAACTCCCTAACCCCACCCGCTGCACCAGGTCGATGGCCGGCGTTGGGATGAAGCCCAGGATCAGCACGCCAAGCGTCGCCAGCGCGAGACCCACCCGCAGGGCGCGGTCTATGGGTAACGGCGCCTCGCGCACCGGTTCTGCCATAAACATTTGCGCAATAATGCGGAGATAGTAAAATGCCGCAATTGAGGCAATGACGACGCCGATAACCGTGATCCAGCCCATGCCAGCCAGCCACGCAGCGGTGAACACGTAGAACTTCCCCCAGAAACCGGCGGTCGGCGGGACGCCAGCCAGCGAGAGCATGCAGACCGCCATAGCGACTGCCAGCCAGGGACGGCGGTTCCACAACCCTGCCAGATCGCCCATATCCCATGCCGCTTCGCCACGGTGCTCGAGGGCGATCAACACGCCAAACGCTCCGAGATTGGTAAAGGTGTATGCAATCAGGTACAGAAGAACGCCTTCAACGCCGCGTTGCCCGGCAATGCCGCCCGGTGCACCGGCGGCAATCACGCCGAACAGGATGTACCCGGCGTGACCAATGCTCGAATACGCCAGCATGCGCTTGACATTGTGCTGCGTCAGCGCGCCAATGTTGCCGACTGCCAGCGTCGCAATTGCCAGCGCCGCCAACACCGGCGCCCAGATCTGCCATTCGCCCGCCAGCGCCTCGACCAGGAACCGCAGCAGCGCCGCAAACCCGGCTGCCTTACTGCCGACTGAAAGCAGCCCGGCAATCGGAGTCGGCGCGCCTTCATAAACATCCGGCGCCCACATATGGAATGGCGCCATCGCAACTTTGTAGCCGAAACCGACGACAACCAACGCCGCGCCTGCCAGCAGATAGGTGCGTTCTTCCAGAGTCAACACCTGTTGCGCCAGCGTCTCACCGATGATGCGCAGGTTCATGCTGCCGGTTGCCCCATACAGCAATGCGATGCCAAAGACAACAAACCCACCGGCAAATGCGCCGATCAGCAGGTATTTCATGCCTGCTTCTTCCGATGCGTTGCGCGGATAGGCGAAGCCGGTCAGCACATACAGCACAATCGACAGCAATTCCAGCCCCAGGAAGAGAATGATCAGATCCGCCCCCTGCGCCAGCAGCATCATGCCGCCGGTGGCGAACAGCACCAGCACATAGTACTCGCTCCGCTCGATCCCCTGGCGCGGCAAATAGTCGAGCGACAGCACAATAGTGATTGCCGCCGCCGCCAGAAACAGCCAGTTGAGCGTCAGACTGTAAGCGTCCAGCCGCAGCATACTGCTGAAGGTTTCAGCATTGACGCCCCACAGCGGAATGCCAGCCGCCGCCGCGACAATCGCTCCCGCAATCGCCAGGTACCCGACGATCCGGGTGCGTGAACGCGGCACAAACAGGGCAATGACCAGCAATACCGACGCCCAGCCGAAGATGATGCTGAGTTGCGTCGCCACACGCCAGTCAATGGTGGGAATGATGATTTCTGTCATCTTTGTTCCAACGAAGCAAAGGCGATACTCAACGGCTCGTCAGAAAAGGCAGCATTCCCTGCGCAATCTGCGTCACCGACTGCTGCATTGGCCCGAACAGCAGATTGGGATACAACCCGAACACAACCACCGGCGCTGCCAGGACAACGAGCAGCGCGAGTTCACGTGGGCGCACATCAGGCGCCTGCGCCAGCTCCGGCGGCGTATCGCCCATAAACGTCGTCCGATACATGTGCAACAGATAGACCGCTGCCAGCGCCACCCCCAGAACGGCAGGCAGCGCGTAGCGCCAGCCAAGACCTGGCGAACGCCACGAACCTTGCAGCACAGCGAACTCGCTGACGAAGCCGTTCAATCCGGGCAGACCAATCGAGCCAAGCGCCAGCAAGAGCGTCAGACTGCCGAGCCACGGTGTCGCCTTCCACAATCCGCCGAACGCCTTCAGTTCACGCGAGCCGCGCCGCGCGACGAGCATGCCCGCCACCAGGAACAGCGCACCGGTCGTCAGCGCGCTGTTGACCATATGCGCCACTGCTCCGGCAATTCCCTGCGCATTCAGCGCAAAAATGCCCAGCACAATCAGTCCCAGATGGCTAACCGACGCATACGCCAGCAGGCGCTTCATATCGGTCTGCTGATACGCAATCCACGCCGCATACAGGATGCCGATGACCGCAAGCACGCCGATCGCCGGCGCTGCCCAGGCAGCGGTCGCCGGAAAGAGTTGCACGTTGTAGCGGATCAGACCATACGCGCCAATTTTGACCAGCAAACCAATGATATCGACCACGCCCGACGATGGCGCTTCGGCGTGTGCGGTCGTCATCCAGGTATGGAAGGGCCAGATCGGCGCTTTGACCGCAAAGCCGATAAAGAACAGTCCGAAGATCAGTCGTTCAGTGCCGATGTCAAGTCGCAGCGTACCAAGTTGCAGGCTTGCCAGGATCGTCGCAATATCGAAGGTGTACACTCCAGTCGCCTGACCGTGGAGCAGGTACAGCCCGATAATTCCCAACAGCAGAAAGACCGAGCCGCTGAAGGTGTAGGCGAAGAACTTGATTGCAGCATAGCGCCGTTCCACACCGCCCCAAATACCGATCAGCAGCGCCGTGGGAATCAACGTAAACTCGAAGGACACGTAGAAGAGCAGCATATCCTGCGCTGTAAAGACGCCGAACAAACCACTCGCCAGAAACAGAACCAGCGCATAGAATGCGCGTTCCTGGCGTTCGACCGTGCCCCAGCTGGCTACTAGCGCCACCGGTGTCAGAAATGCGGTCAACAACACCAGCCACAGACTAACGCCATCGACCGAGACGGTATAACTGATACCCCAGGAAGGAACCCAGGCTATGCTTTCGACCAGTTGAAAACCGGCGCGCGCCGGGTCGAAGAGAAACGCCACACCGATTGCAGACGCCAGCGCCAACAGCGCCGCGCCCAGCGACACACTGCGCTGCGCCGCAACGTTTTCGCGCGGCAACGCCAGCACCGCCAGCGCACCCAGCGCCGGCAGCCAGATCATGATTGATAGAAGCGGCACACTATTCATAGATGCTACAGTGCTTCAACCTGCGCTGGCTGAGCCTGTCGAAGCCAGCGCCAAGCGCACGACGGGCGACAGGGAAGTTCGAGCGTGATGATCATCGCTCTAACCGCGCAACGCAAAGAATGCCACCAGAATAATCACGCCAGCCAAAAACATGAGCGCATACGTGCGAACATACCCGGTCTGGAGCAGGCGCAGTCCACGCGCCAGCCGGAGCAGTCCACGCGCCGTGCCATCGACCAGCACGCCGTCGATGCCCTCACGGTCGACCACCTGGTAGAGGAACACCGACGCTGCGCGGTAAGGGCGAACAACAACGCGCTGGTAGAGCCAGTCGAGACCCCAGCCGATCTCCATGCCGCGCCACAGATCGCCAAGGTAGCGGAACGCCGGATCGTCCTTGCCGACGCGGATGCGCGGTTCCAGGTCGCGGGCATAGGTTTTCCAGCCCAGATACCCGGCGCCGGCGCTCAGCAGGGTGGTCATCGTTGCAAGAACGCCCATGCCGAGGGTGTAGATAACCTCCGGTTCCTGAAGCACAGGGCGCAGATAACTGTTCAGCCAGTGCAATCCGGGGAAATTGATCAGCCCGCCGAGGATCGCACCGCCTGCCAGGACGATCATGGGCCAGCGCATCGTAGCGCCGCTCTCGTGCCCGTGCATTGCCGGGTCGCGTGGCCGCCCGAAGAAGACCATACCGATCTGACGCCCCATGTAGAATGCCGTGGTCGCCGATGTCAGGATCAGGATGATCGCTGCCAGCGGACTGCGAGCGTCGAACCAGGCATGGGCGATAATCTCGTCCTTGCTCCAGAACCCCGCCAGCGGAAAGATGCCGCTCAGCGCCAGCGCGCCAATGAGATACAGGCGGAACGTTGCCGGCAGGTCATCACGCAATCCGCCCATGCGCCGCATATCCTGGTACCCGCCGATCCCGTGGATAACCGAACCAGCCGCCAGGAAGAGGAGCGCCTTGAACAGACCGTGGGTGAGCAGGTGGTACATGCCGGCGACATACGCCCCCATACCCACGGCTGCGACCATATAGCCGAGTTGCGAGATGGTCGAATACGCCAGCACGCGCTTGATATCGAGCTGCGCTACCGCCGCCGTTGCGCCGATGAACGCCGTCATCACGCCGATCACCAGCACCCATGGCGCTGCCGACGAAAATTGATCGAACAGTGTATGGTTACGCACAATCAGGTACACGCCGGACGTAACCATCGTTGCCGCGTGGATCAGCGCCGACACCGGCGTGGGACCCGCCATTGCATCGGGCAACCATGTGTAAAGCGGCAGTTGCGCCGATTTTCCGGCGACAGCGACGAGCATGAGCAGGGTGATGCCCGCAATGAGCGGCAGTTGACCGAATGCGCCAAGATCGACAGTTTCACCCGCAACAGTGATCGCCTGCTCCAGATAGCCGCCGATGCCGATTTGGGGATTTTCGTAGAACGACAGCGTCCCGAAGTTGGTGAAAATCGCAAACAACGCTGCCAGCATCGCTGCATCGCCAATACGGTTGACGACGAAGGCTTTCACCGCCGCATCAGACGGATTGACGCCCGGCGGCACGCTACGGCGATCGAAATAGTGCCCGATAAGCAGGAACGAACACAGCCCGACGCCTTCCCAGCCAAGGAACAGCAGCAGCAGATTGTCCGCCATCACCAGCATCAGCATGGCGAAGACGAACAGGTTCATAAAGGCGAAGAAACGCACCGGACGCACGTCGCCGTGCATGTAGCCGATGGAGTAGACGTGGATCAACCCGCCGACGCCGGTGATCAACAGCGCCATCACCGCGGTGAGCGGGTCGAACAGCAACCCGAACGCCACCCGGAAATCGGCGATACTGATCCATTCCCACAGCGTCCAGGTCAACCGTTTGGCTTCGGCAGGCGCGTTTTCGAGCAGCGCCATCGCCGCAATCGTTGTGATGAACGATAACCCGACTGCGACAGAGGCCAGGATGCCGGCATCGCGCTCCCGGCGCACCACCAGTGCGTTGATCAGAAACCCAAGAAGGGGAAACGCGGGTATCAGCCAGATGATCCAGTTCATCGCAGCATGTATCCTGTCAGGCGAGAGGCGAGAGGCGAGAGGCGAGAGGTGTGAGGGGGTGCCGCTGGAGAGACGTTGCATTGCAACGTCTCCACACAATGCAACGTCTCTGCGGTGAACAAAGGTCGAGAGACCTCGATTCGCATCACCATATCGGACAAAT
>CALGYB010000186.1 GCA_937935075.1 uncultured Roseiflexus sp.
GTCGGGTAGGCGAAGGCATTGCCTTCGCCTACCCGATGGCCTTTGCCTACCCGATGGCCTTTGCCTACCCGATGGCCTTCGCCTACCCGATGGCCTTCGCCTACCCGATGGCCTTTGCCTACCCGATGGCCTTCGCCTACCCGATGGCCTTCGCCTACCCGATGGCCTTCGCCTACCCGATGGCCTTCGCCTACCCGATGGCCTTTGCCTACCCGATGGCCTTCGCCTACCCGATGGCCTTTGCCTACCCGATGGCCTTTGCCTACCCGATGGCCTTCGCCTGCCCGATGGCCTTCGCCTACCCGATGGCCTTCGCCTGCCCGATGGCCTTCGCCTGCCCGATGGCCTTCGCCTACCCGATGGCCTTCGCCTACCCTGATTGCTTTCGCCCACCCCCCGGCCACACGTCGCGTAAGGTTTGCAGATAGCCTCTTGAGCGTCCAGGGCGGGGGGCGCTGTGACGCCCAAAGCGCATAGGGGCTTGCCAGAAAACGCTATCCTCGCGAAACACAGGATCGCCCCTGCGCTTGCGTCGCCTCCAGGCGCATCCCCGCAGCTACCGCGCGCTGATAAAGTCGGTGATCGCCACCCACTTGCCGTTCTCGACGCGGAACATGCGCAGCGCCTTGGCGCCTGCATGGTCGGTTGTGCTGAAAATCACCGGCGGAGTCACGCCGCCCGTGTCAATCGGTCCCATCGTCTCGAAGGTGTTCTTGATATTCTCGCCGGTCAACTCTTTCCCATCCTTCAGCGTCCGTTCAATGCCGGCGACCAGGATCGACATAGCGGTCCAGCCCTGCACAAAGGTGCTGTCGGCGCCGCCATAATCGATCCCTTTCTCCTTTGCAAAGTTGAGCGCTACCTGCGCGCCCTCACCCTCCGGGCTGAATGGCACGGCGCCAACCACGCCTTCGGCATCGGCGCCTGCCAGTTTGATCAGCAGTTCGTTGGCGCACCAGTTGAGACACACGAACTGGATATCGAGACCCAGGCTCTTCGCATTCTTAAGCGCCAGTGCCGCCGGGCTGGAGACATTCTGCATGAAGACGTAGTTAGCCCCATAATCGCGGATCTGCGTCAACTGCGGTGTCAGGTCGGTGGCGCCGCGCGGCGAAGGCACTTCCAGCGGCATTTCAACGCCATTCGCCCGGGCGAATGCAGTGCCGTCGGCAAGCGGCGAGCGCCCGAAGGGACTATCGTTGATGAGGTATGCGAATTTGGGCAGACCGCTCTTCCCCTTCGCCTTCCAGTCGTCCAGCGCCCATTTCATCGCAATGATCAGTTGGTCTGAGTAGGTCGGCGCGACCAGGAAGTTGTAGGGCGTTTCTGCTGGATTTGCCAGCGCTGCCGAGTAGGATGCCGAAATGAAGGGGATTTTGTCTTCGGTGATCTTGCCCTTGAGCGCTTCAGTGTCACCGGTGCCCCAGCCGGAGAAGACCACCACGCCGTCCTGCGTGACGAACTGCGTGTAGAGTTCCTCAGCGCGCGGCACCTCATAGGCGTAGTCCTGACTGACGAGTTGCAACTGGCGACCGGCCACGCCGCCATTGGCATTCTTCCATTCGATGAAGGCAATCTGTCCTTTGGAGTAAGGGGTTCCGACATCCGCCGTCGCGCCGGTGAGATCGAAAATTGCGCCAATCTTAATCGGCGGACCGCCGGATGGCGTCTCGCCGCCCGTTCCGCCGCCTGTTCCGCCGCCGCCTGCTGGCGGCTGCGTTGACGGCTGACCTCCGCATGCCGCCAGGAGCGTCGCCAGTGCCAGCACCAGTGCCAGCAGGGTGAACCGTCGTCGTTCGTTGCGCATTCCGTCCTCCTTGTCATGAACCTAATAACTGAACGGCCATAACCGGAAGTAATCTTTGACATTGCGCCACATCTTGACGATCCCTTCGGGTTCAAAGATCAGGAAGAGGATGATCGCCAGCCCAAACGCGCCTTGCTGGATGTAGGGCAGATAGGAGTTGATATTCGGCACGACATCGCTCGTAGCGCGCGCCAGGTTCGAGAGCAGCGCCGGCAACAGCGTCATAAACGCCGCACCGTAGATTGATCCCGAAACGCTGCCCAGCCCGCCAATGATAATCATCGCCAGGTAGAGAATGCTTGTGTCAATCGTGAAACGCTCCCAGGAAATGATGCCGCGGTAGTGCGCCGTCAGCGCGCCGGCCAGCCCGGCAAAGAACGATGAAGTCGCAAACGCCAGGAGTTTGTAGCGAAAGAGATCAACGCCGATGACCTGCGCCGCAATATCCTGGTCGCGGATCGCCACGAATGCGCGGCCGGTTCGGCTGCGGAAGAGATTGCTGACAAAGATGACGGTGAGAATCAGACATCCGACTGTAATCCAGTAGAAGACAAAATCATTGTTCCCCAGATCGGCGAGGGATATGCCGAAGAGATTATTTGCTGCGCGCGGCAGCGTGAGCGACTCGCCGATGCCGAGCAACTTGCCGTGGGTCAGCAGCCAGATGATGATCTCCTGCGCCGCCAGCGTGGCAATCGCCAGATACAGACCCTTGAGGCGCACCGATGGCAGCCCGAAGAAGGCGCCTACCAGCGCCGTAACGCAACTGGCGACCGGGACGGTGATCCACATCGGCATATCGAGGCGCACCGCGAGCAGACCGGCGGTGTAGGCGCCGACCGCCAGAAAACCGCCGTGACCGATACTGATCTGACCGGTGTACCCCACTAGGATGTTGAGACCAATCGCCCCGATGGCGGCAAGCGCGATGGTATTAGCCAGGTTCAACCAGTAGCGATCGGCGAACCATGGAAATGCCAGGACGACAACCAGCACCAGCGCAATCCGCAACCGCTGGACCCAGTACGGTCGCAATGCCATATCGCCGGCATACGACGTATGAAACGTTCCGCTTTGCATAAAGATGCCCCATTGCTACACGCGCTCGATAATCCGCTGACCGTAGAGACCGTATGGGCGTATCAGGAGGATGAGGAGCAGAATAATGAAGGGGACGACCTCGCCCATGCCGAGTTCAGGCGGCAGGTACCCGCCTGCAAACGATTGCAGCAACCCGATGATCAGCCCGCCGACAATCGCGCCGGGGACGCTATCGAGACCGCCGAGGATCACCACCGGGAAGACGAGCAGGCCGACACGCGCGATCTGCCCGGAGACGCCGCCGAAGATGCTCATCAAAAGAATGCCGCCGACCGAGGCGGTCACGGCGGCAATTGCCCAGGCGACTGCCCACACTTTTTTGACGCTGATGCCCATGCTCAGCGCCGCCTGCTGATCATCCGCCACGGCGCGCATCGCAATGCCCTCGCGGCCGTAGCGAAAGAAGAGGGTCAGCAGCGCGAAGAGGATCAGCGCCAGCGCAATCGCCCACAGGCGATCCGCTCCAACGCTGGCGCCGAACAGCGTAATCGTATCGCGGGGAAGGAACTGCGGCGCCGTCCGTGGCGTCACCCCCCATACCCCGCCGATAATGGCGCGCAGCAACGACGAAAGCCCAATAGTGACCATAATGACCGAGATGACCGGCTCGCCGATGAGCGGGCGCAGCACGAGTTGCTCGATCAGCACGCCGACGAGCGCTGCCAGCAGCACGGCGACAATGACGCCGACAGGCCACCACAGTCCGATCATCTCTACCGTGGTATACGTCAGATAGGCGCCGATCAACAGCAATTCACCCTGAGCAAAGTTGATCACGTCGCTGCTTTTGTAGATCAGCACAAAGCCAAGCGCAACCAGCGCGAAAATGGCGCCATTGGCGATTCCGCTCAGGGTCAGTTGCACGATTTTTTCCATACACTTGCTCCACAATGTGCGAACGACTCACGGCTTCTCTGCTCGTCCGGCGCTTCTTGAAAGGGTTAACGCAAAGGCGCAAAGATTCGCAATCAATACTCTCTTGCGTCAGCCTTTCTGATACTAATGCGCGGTCATTTGTACAATACTGCCGGGGCGCGCCGGGGCGCTGCGGGGCTGCTAATGCCAACGCGCGTTGTGGAGTCGTTACGCCTTGCGAACCGGGCGCTCGAACATTTTGCTTGACTGACCGCTATAAGAAACCCGCTAGAGCGGAGCGAACGTCACATGCCGCACATCTCACCCCTCGCCGGCATCACCTCGCCAGCACACGTTCCATCCGACCGTCGGATGCGACGACCTCTGATTCCTCCATATCCTCGATGCGCAGCCGCGTCTTGATCAGCGCCGTGCGCCCGTCCTGATAGGTGATCGTGGTTTCGACCTCGATGTCGCGCCGATCACCGTACAGCGCCTCGACGATATCGTGATAGCGTTCCGCTACCAGGCGACGACGGACTTTGCGGGTGCGGGTCAATTCGCCATCGTCAGCATCGAGTTCCTTGTGAAGCAGCAAAAAGCGCCGGATGCGCGCAGCAGCGGGCAGATCAGCGTTCCCGCGCTCGACATCTTTGCGGATCAGGTCATAGACCTGCGGCTTCTGGGCAAGATCGGTGTAGGTGGTATAGGAAATCTGAGCATTTTCCGCCCACTTGCCCACATTGGCGAAGTCGATGTTAATGATAGCGGTGACAAAGGGCCAGTTACCGCCAAAGACCACCGCTTCCTTGATGTAGGGGCTGAATTTCAGTTTATTCTCAATGAACTGCGGCGAGAAAATCGTCCCATCCCGCAGCGTCATCACGTCTTTCGCGCGATCAATGACCACCAGATGCCCGTCCTCATCGAAGTAGCCGGCATCCCCGCTATGCAGCCAGCCATCCCTGAGCGTTTCGGCGGTCGCCTCGGGGTTGTTGTAGTATCCGATGAACACCGATGGGCTTTTGACCAGGATTTCGCCATTGGGGGCGATACGAATCTCGGTGTTGGGCAGGGGCGTGCCGACCGTCTGAAACTTGATCTGCCCATCGCGGTGGATTACGCTCAGCCCGGCGCTTTCGGTCTGCCCATAGACCTGTTTGAGATTGACGCCGATCGCATGGTAGAACCGGAACACATCGGGTCCAAGCGCCGCGCCGCCGGTATAGGCGCGCTTGAGAAACCGCAGCCCCAGATGATCCTTCAGTTCCTCGAAGACAAGGATGCGCGCCAGCGCATATTTCAGCCGCAGGAACGGATCGGGCGCTACGCCGTTGAAGCGCGCGTCTGCCATGGCGTACCCCTGACGCAGCGCCCATTCGTAGACTGCCCGTTTGAGCCGTGTGCTGTCCTGAATCTTGACCTGCACCTGCGAGAGCATATTCTCCCAGATTCGCGGCGGCGAGAACATGACCCGCGGACCGATTTCGCGGATGTTTTCCTGCACCGTGTCGGTGGACTCAGGGAAATTGATGGTCAGTCCGCATTGCAGACCGGCAGCCACCGTAATCATCTGCTCACCGACCCAGGCGAGCGGCAGAAAACTCACAAACTCGTCCTCCGGTCCAAGCGGATCGACCGCCAGCAGCCCGGATCCCTGATTGATCAGGTTGCGATGGGTCAGCATCGCCAGTTTGGGCTTGCCGGTAGTGCCGGACGTTGTCGAGAGGATGGCGACATCGTCCAATCGTCCCAGGTTCAGTTCTTCCTCGAACAGACCGGGATGCTCGCGATCATAGGCGCGTCCAAGTTCCTCAATCTCGGGAAAACCGGCGAGATACGGCTCCTCATACCTGCGCAACCCCTTTGGCTCGTAGTAAATCACCTTGAGGACGCCATGCAGTTGGGACCAGATTTCAATAACCTTATCGACCTGCTCCTGATCCTCGACCACTATCACTCGCGCATTGGCTGCCTCGACCAGGTAATGCACCTCCTCAGCCACCGAGTCCTGATACACGCCGATCGACGCGCCGCCGATGGCCTGCGTGGCCAGTTCAGCGTACAGCCACTCAGGTCGGTTGTCGCCGATGATCGCAACCGTATCGCCCCGTTGCACGCCCAACGCCCGCAATCCCATAGCGAACGCCCGCACATGATCGGCAAATTGCCGCCAGGTAACGGTTTGCCAGATGCCGAAATCCTTTTCGCGTAATGCAACCCGATCACCGAAACGCTGCGCGTTGTGCATCAACAAGCGCGGAAGAGTCATCTCGTCCATTCGCATGGTCACCATCCCTGACGAATTGTATGCTCACGACCAAGATAGGCATCGATTACTTTCGGATCGGATCGTACCTCAGCGGGTGTGCCGTCGGCGATCAGCAGACCGAACTCCAGGACGGCGACCCGGTCGCTGATGTCCATAACCACCCCCATATCGTGCTCAATCAGGACGATGGTGGCGCCCCACTCTTCGTTGACATCGAGAATGAAACGCGCCATGTCCTCCTTTTCTTCGCTGTTCATGCCAGCCATTGGTTCATCGAGCAGCAGCAAACGCGGCGACATCGCCAGTGCGCGACCGAGTTCGACGCGCTTCTGGAGTCCATACGGAAGCGCCCCGACAACCTTCTTTCGAATGGACTCGATTTCGAGCAGGTCGATCACCTGCTCCACTATCTCACGGTGCGCAATCTCCTCGCGCTGCGCGCGCCCCCAGTAGATGCCGCCGCTCAGGATGCCGCTGCGCATATGGACGTGACGACCGAGCATCAAATTGTCGAGCACGGTCATATGGCGGAACAGTTCGATATTCTGAAAGGAGCGCGCGATACCGAGGCGGGCGATATGATGCGGCGCCATGCCAATGATGTTGCGCCCTTCAAAGCGGATCGCTCCGTGTTGCGGTCGATACAGTCCGCTAATACAGTTGAGGAGGCTGGTCTTGCCGGCGCCGTTCGGTCCGATGATCGCCTGAATGGTTCCAGGGTAGACGTTGAACTGTACGTTGGAAAGCGCGCGCACCCCACCGAAATCGAGGCTCACGCCATCGATTTCCAGCTGCGGTCGTGGTAGCGACGCTCCATTGCGCTCTGGCATGTCAATTGCTCCTGACGCTGGTGCGGAGATGAACGTCGAGCAGACTGCTATCCGAAAGAGTGTGTTCCAGGTCGGCTATTGTAGCGCGACGCCTGGCCAACGTTGCTGATTTTCTGGTAATACAGGAGCGGAAAGTAAGAGTAAATATTTCCTCTATTATAACGGGTTTTCCCGTTTCGTTCAATCCCTATCGGGCACAGGGATCACCAGATCTTTTGGAAATGGCGTCAGGCTCTCGAAGCGCCCATCCGGCGCGCAATAGTACGTGTCTTCGATCCGCACGCCAAAACCGCGCCTCGGATAGTAAAGCCCCGGTTCCACGGTGAACACCGCGCCGGGTTCGATGGCGTCGCCGCGGTCGACCAGCGATGAGAAACTCAGGTCTTCGTGGACTTCCAACCCCAGACCGTGACCAAGGGAGTGGATGTAGCCTTCCTCGATAGGATAGGTGCGGCGAACCGTGTCGTGACCGCGCGCCTCGAAGTAGTCGCACACCATATCCTGATACTTCCTGGTCGGCGCCCCCATCTCGAATGCGGCGGTCACCATTCTGAATGCGCCGAGCACGTCATCGTAAGCCTGTTGCAGTTCCGGCGGCGCATACCCGATTGCGAAGGTGCGGGTCATATCGTGGTAATAGCCTCCGCCCGCCTCGCGCGGGAAGATGTCGATCACAATCGCCTGCCCTGGACGCAACGGCATGTCGTCGTCGCCGCGCGCATGCGGCAGGCCGGCGTCGCGCCCCTGTGCGACGATCATCCCGGCTGGCGCTTCCAGTCCCTGCGCAGCAATCTCGCGCAGCATCACCCGCCGCACATCGCCGATGGTAAGCAGCGCGCCGTCGGCGCTGCGGACACGGTCGCCATCGATCCGTCCTGCCCGGATGAAATCGACCGCCGCCTGAACCACGGCGCACGTCTTGCGCCCGACGGCGCGCATGCGTTCGATCTCGTCGGCATCCTTGGTCAGGCGCGCCATCGAAATCACATCGCGATCAAGTTCAGCCACGATCTCCAGTCCGTCGATCTGTTGCGCCAGGCGGGTCATGAGCGCAAAGAACGGTCCGGCTTTGACCGTGCCGTAAATGCCGACGCGCCCGCGCACGTCGAGGTCGATGAAGATGCGACGGCGATGTTCCGCGCGCGCCGCCAGGCGATCATCAGGAAACTCGTGGAGAATCTCGCGCAGATTCCAGCGGTTGAGCGACACCAGCGTGAGACCGGTCTGTTCGGCTTCGTTCTGCTCCCACGGTCCGTGGAGCAGCATCGCCGGTTCGCCGCGCTTTTTGATGATCAGACCGGGAATGTGCCGCCCGCCCACAAAGTAGTTGTAGTCGGGATTGGCGCTTTCCAGTCCGTCCGGTCCTTCCACAACGATTGCGTCCAGATTTCGTTCCGCCATCAATCGGTCAAGATCGCTCTTCAAGACGTCCTCCTGTGTGATGTCAGCGGTTCATGTCGCCGGCTTCTCGCCCCTCACCTTGCGCCTGCATCGTTCAACCTTTCAACCCCGTGTCTTCGCGCCTGCGTGCGATCAACAAGGTCATCTGCTCACGCGAGATAAAGCGGGTTATTCCCGCGCCGCAGACGGGACAGATTCCGCGCGCGATGGAGCGTCCGCCGGTATTGGTCTCAACCGTCGTCTGTTGCATTGGATGGCGCGCACGGCAGCGGGCGCACCAACCGATCAGTGCGCCGTTGCGTGTTTCCTCTCCGTCAGGCGCATCTTCTGGCGCTGCGTGTTCCGCTGACGGCGAGTCGTCGGCGTCGGTCGCGGATGCTGCTGACTCCGCCGACTCGACCGGCGGCGCTGCGGGCGTGGCATTGCCGGATGCGGGCGCTGATTCAGCAAGCGCCGGAGGAGCGACCGGCGACGTGGCGGGCGCGGCATCGCCGGATGCGGGCGCTGGTTCAGCAAGCGCCGGAGGGATGGTCGGCGACGTGGCGGGCGGCGTTGCCGTCCGCCTGAAAGAGGCGCGACGCGCTTCGATCAGCGCCGCGCGTCGCCGGGCGACTTCGCGCCAGATCAGCCACAAGACACCCGCAATCACCGCCAGGCGCAGCACGCGCTCGACCGGCGACAGGCGCCTGACAGACGTTTTCGACGGCGCATGCGCTCGTGCGATGGCTGGCGCGGTGCGTCGCCTGCGGCTGCGCCAGTATTCACGAACAATCAGGACGGCGATGTCCATCAGGAAACCGGGAGGAACAGGCATAGCACGTCACCCTTTCTGCGCCCCGTCAACCTCAGCGCTCAGATTACGCAGCGTCGTCAGGTTCCGAATGTCATCGGCAAGATCGTCCCCTTTCGGGGTTTCCAGCACCATCGGCAGATCGGCGAAGCGTTCGTCGTTTACCAGTGCGCGAAACCCTTCCAGACCAATGCATCCCTCGCCGATGTGCGTATGGCGATCCACCCGGCTCCCCAGGTCCTTCTGCGAGTCGTTCAGGTGGAAGGCTTTTACGCGCGCGATGCCGATCACGCGATCCAGTTCTTCAATCGTCACCGCGTAGCGTTCAGGCGTGCGAATGTCGTATCCGGCAGCAAAGATATGACAGGTATCGACGCACACGCCAAGGCGCTCAGGATAGCGGGAGTATTCGATGATACGCGCCAGTTCCTCGAAGCGGCGCCCCAGACTGCTCCCCTGACCGGCGGTTGTTTCCAGCAGCACGATAACGTCTGTGCCGACGCCAGATTCAAACACCCGGTCGAGTGCGTCGGCGACGCGGCGTAATCCGGCTTCTTCTCCAGACCCAACGTGCGCGCCGGGGTGCGTGACCAGGTACGGAACGCCGAGCAGTGCGCAGCGTTCCAGTTCCTCGCGGAAGGCATCGAGCGATTTGTGCCACAACTCATCGTCCGGCGCCGCCAGATTGATCAGGTACGAGTCGTGCACCATCACAACCGGTACGCCTTCGACGACCTGCGCTTCCTTGAAACGTGCAATATCCTCGTCGGTCAGTGGTCGGGCGCGCCATTGCTGCTGATTTTTGCTGAAAATCTGCACCACATCACAACCGGCGCGCCGTCCGCGTTCACACGCGGTGTACAACCCGCCGCTGATCGACATGTGCGCGCCGAAACGTCGCTGTTTCATGATCATCCCCAGGCAGGCGCCTGTCCGAAAACCACGCTCTTGCCGTCATTGCAGGGCGCGCCAGCATCCGAGCGGATCGCCGGTTGAGCAGAGCGTTTGCTTCGCTTCGTGCGCGGTGACAACCCCGGGTGGGCGAAGGCATTGCTGGTGCGTCCTGGGGCGTTCTGGCGCTGAGGCGGATAACCCCGGGTAGGCGAAGGCATTGCCTTCGCCTACCCATGCCCGGCTTTGCACGGCGATTGTTCGGATGGCCGCCATATCGGTCAGAACGATGCTGCCTCGTAATCGATTGCGTCTCCCTATTATAAAAGCAATCGGGCGATGCAAATATTGCGGAAATGTTTCCATCCTGATCATTACCCTGCATCAGCAGGTCACGATATGCATGGTATGATGAAGATGCCCTTGAGAGCGGTTGGGCTGCTGCCCGGAATGCAGCGCCTTGCAAGACGCGATCGCTGCCGCTGCATCGGACGAGTGGCATCATGATGCCGAATACGTTTCTCAGCACGCAGGAATGACGCTACGGAGAAGGATATGGGGAACCGGCTCAACACCATCATGGCAACGCGCGCGACCGATCCCGACGTGCAACGCCGCGCACTGATCGTGATGCAGTTGATCGTCATGATGCTGGCGGCGAATGCGCTCTTTCTGGTCCTTGCTGTGCTGTCGCCCGTGGGCGGCAACCCTGTGATACCGATCGCCAGCAGCCTGTTTTTTATCGGCGCATATGCAGTAGCGCGGCAAGGGCGCGCCAGTGTTGCTGCGTGGATCGTCATCGGCGCCTTTCTCGCCGGAGCGCTGGTTGCAGTGGCTCATTCGGCGCCTGAACAAGGAGTAAGAGTCGGATACTTTCTGACCGTTCTGATTGTCATCGCCAGTCTGACGCTTACGCCGCCGCAACTCTGGCTGGTGACCGGCGGTGTGGTGAGCGGTTTTCTGCTGACGTTGAGCCTGACCCATCCCGATCTCTGGAATCTCCCCGATGTTCGCCAGGATGTGCTCAACAGCAGCGTTCTGCTTGTGGTTGTCGGGCTTGTTTCGTACATTGGCGCGCGGATTGCGCGGCGCACCATTCGTGAGTCGCAACAGGCGCGCCAGGTGGCGGAACGGATGCAGGAAGAACTGGCGCAGGCGAACGCCACGCTGGAAGTGCGCATCGCCGAGCGCACGGCGGAATTGACCCAGACCCTGGCGGCGCAGCAGGCGCTGGCGGACGAGTTGCGGCGCAGTCTGGCGGCGCAACAGGAGTTGAGCCAGTTGATCCTCAATCTTTCTTTGCCGGTGATCCCGGTGCGGGAGGGAACGGTAGTCGTGCCGCTCTCCGGCGCCATCGACAGCACACGGGCGGAGATGTTGACGAAGAGTGTGCTCGATACGGTTCAGCAGCGCCACACACGCACCGTTATTATCGATATTACCGGTGTGCCCATTGTTGACACGCAGGTGGCGCAGGCGCTGGTGCGCACCGCCAGCGCCGCCAGGCTCATGGGCGCCGAAACGATACTGGTCGGCATTCGCCCGGAAGTGGCGCAGACGCTCATCGGGCTTGGCATTCACCTGGGGTTGCGCACAGCGGCAACATTGCAGGAAGGGCTGGAACTGTCGGGCGGCAGGCCCGCCAATGGATCGCTGCGTCTGGCAGCACGGTCGTAGGAACGGCATATGCTGAGGATCCTTCTGCTCGGCGACGATGGTCGCGCCCATGCGCTGGCGTGGAAACTAATCAACAGTCCCCGGTCGCCGGAAGTGATCTGCGCGCCGGGCAATGGCGGGACGGCGCCGTTCGCCCCCTCGGTGACGCTCGATGGCGCTGATGCTGCGGGGTTGAGCCGCTGGACCTTCGAGGAACAGATCGATCTGGTGATTCCCGCTTCCAGTGAGCCGCTGCACACCGGGCTGGTCGATGAGGTTCTTTCGCTGCACATCGGCGTCTGGGGCGCATCGCGTCGCGCAGCTGCGCTCGAACGCAGCCGTTGCCAGGCAAAGGAGTTCATGATCCGTCACGGCATTCCCACAGCGCACGGACGACCGTTCACCGATCTGGCGACTGCGGAGCGCTATCTGGCGACGTTGCCGCTGCCGGTGATGATCAAGACCGATCACCCGTCAGGTGGCGAAGACATCTTCGACGACCGGTTTGCCGCGCTCGAAGGGTTGCGACGCCTGTTCGCCGCGCGCTCACTCGATGGCGGCGCAGGCGTGGTGATCGAAGCAGTGCTCCGCGGTCCACGGGTGGCGCTCTCGGCGCTGACCGATGGACGCACCGCCGTCCCGCTCCTGGCAACCCGGCTGTATGATCGGGTCGAAGAGGGCGATCGCGGCGCTCAGGCGCGCGGCGTTGGGGCGCACGCGAGTAACTCGACCTTTGCACAGCGCCTGACGCGCTACCTGCACGAAAAGTTCATTCTGCCGTTCGTGGCAGGTCTGGAGAAGGAGGGGTTGCCGTGCTGGGGGCTGATCGGCGTGGACTGCATCATCACCGGCGAGGGTCCCCGCGCAACCGCGCTCCGGTTCAGTTTCCGCGAAGGAGAGGCGCAGGTGGTGCTGCCGCGCCTGGACGATGATCTGATCCCATGGATTGAAGCCTCGATCACCAGACGCCTTCACGAACTGCCGCCGCCAACATGGTCCGCTACATCGAGCGTCGGTCTGGGACTCATGGCGCGTGGCTACCCCAATTTCTTCCCGACTGGCGGGCAGGTTCGCGGGCTTGAGGATGTCGAACCGGGCGTGATGGTCTTTCACAGCGCCACGACCAATCCGGCGGCGACCGTACCGTACACGTCGCGCATGGCGAGCAGCCGGGGTGGCAGTACCGACGCCCTCAGTTCGATGATTGGCGGGTTGCTCGGCATGGGTGGCGCGCCGCAGGGGTGGGGTGGGCTGCGCACCACTGGCGGGCTGGTTGCCACCGTGGTGGCGCAGGGTGTCTCACTGCCCGGCGCCCGTGGTCGGGCGCTGGTCAACGCCGACCGGGTGCAGTTCGAGGGGCGCACCTACCGCAGCGATATCGGCGAGCGCGACTTTGGTTGATTCTGCTGAGCAAACCCCATCTTCCCCCTGGCCCGACACGCTGGAACTGACGCTCGATGGCATTGCGCAGGGCGGCGAGGCCGTCGGGCGCTGGCAGAACCGCGTGGTGTTCGCGGCCGGCGGCATCCCCGGCGAGCGCGTTGTTGTGCGGTTGCGGGAACGGCAGCAAGCGTATGCGCGCGGCGAGGTGATTGACGTGCTTTCCGCCTCACCCGAGCGTGTTGCCCCGCGGGTCCCTGGCGCGAGCCACATGCCCTGGCAGCATATTGCGTTCGAAGCGCAACAACGCCTGCGCCGCCAGATTCTTGCCGATCAGATCGCCAAGTTCGCCAACGTCGATCCCGGCGTGGTTGAAGCAACAGTGCCCGCCTCGAGACCGTGGGGGTATCGCAACAATGCGCGCCTGCACTGCAACGGGCGCCAGGTCGGGTACTACGAGGCTGATACGCAGTCGATCTATGAACTCGATCACGACCCGTTGCTGCATCCGACGTTGAATGAGACGCTGGCAGCATTACGGAGCGCGCTCGCCGACGAACCTGACGATGCGCCGCCGCTGGAGGTAACGCTGCGCGTAAGCGAAGCGCATGGGTACTGCGTCGCCGCGCTGCGCGGGCGCGGCGACCGCCGGCATCTGGCGGTGCGCTGGCGGGCGCGCTCCCCTGCGCTGGCAGGCGTCGTCTTTACCGTTCCGCCGCCCAATACCCTGCCGCCGCTCGGCGCCGATACGCTGGTTGAGGAACTGGAAGACCTGACATTCCTGCTGCGTCCGACGACCTTCTTTCAGGTCAATGTCGCGGCGGCAACGACGCTTCTGACCCTGATCCGCGCCGGTCTCGGCGACGATGGGCGTGGGCGTCTGCTCGATCTCTACTGCGGCGCAGGCGCCTTTACGCTTCCGCTGGCGCGTGATGCTATCGACGTTGTCGGCGTCGAGGAGTACGCTGGCGCCGTCGCCGATGCAGAGCGCAGCGCCGCCGTCAACCATATCTCGAATGTGCGCTTCATCACCGGTAGCGCCGAAGCAGTGCTTGCCGATCTCGACGGTCGGTTCGACGCCGTTGTGCTTGACCCGCCACGACGCGGTTGCCATCCGCGCGTGCTGCGCGCGCTCCTCGACCGTGCCCCGCGCCGGATCGTCTATGTCTCGTGCCATCCGGCGACCCTGGCGCGCGATCTGAAAACCCTCATCGCCGGCGGCTACGCGGTTGTGCGCGCAACTCCGGTCGATCTCTTCCCGCAAACGCCGCACGTTGAGAGTGTGGTGGCGCTCATGCGCGCAGAGTCTGCACAAGCGTAGGGGTAGGTCTCAAACCCACCCTTTCGCTGTCTGATTTCAGCGTAACCGATCAGCTGAACCGCCGGGCTGATGGTCCGACGGGCGCTCGTGCGCCATTGCTCTGGTTCACAGAAGGGCCTCAAACCAGCCCGCACTGGCGGGCATGATGATATCTGGACGACGTGGTATCATGGTCATATGAACACTCTGCTTCGACACCCAGCCACACTGACGCTCACGCTTCCGCTTGTTGCGGCGGAACCGATCATCGTGCCCCGGCCCGGTCGTCCGTGGACGGTCGCCGACCTGCAACAGTTCGCCGGGCGAGAAGAACGCTATGAACTGGTGCGAGGAGATCTGTTGATGATGAGTCCGGCAAGTCCGAAGCAGGGACGATACGCCATGCGGCTGGGAAGCGCACTCCAACAATATGTCGAGGCGCACGATCTGGGCGAAGTCTACACGGCTGAGCCGGGGTTTCAACTTCAACCCGAACCGGATGCGGTCGTGCGCGCGCCGGATGTTGCATTTGTGCAGAAAGAACGCATTCCGCCGCCGGAGGACGAGAGCGGATTCTGGTCGCTTGCTCCAGACCTGGTTGTAGAGATCATTTCGCCCTCCGAGACAGCCGTGCAGGTTCAGGCGAAGGTGCAGGACTATCTGACTGCCGGATCGCGCCTTATCTGGCTGGTCTACCCCGAGACGCACACCGTTGTCGAGTATCGCGCCGGCGGCGCGATGCGCCTGTACACGAGCGCCGACACCCTCGACGGCGCTGACGTTGTTCCAGGTTTTCAGTACCCGCTCGCGCAACTGTTCCGTGAGACGCGGCGGATGTGATGTGGCGCCGCTCGTGCGCCTCGGGAAAGGTGAGGACGCTCACCGCACCGTGCCCCGCGCTGCAACCCGCCAGACGGTCTCGACGTTCCCGTTGCGCACGCCGATGACTTCATCGAACAGATTGCTCACCACACAACAGTGGTTGGGCAGCACCCGCAGCCGTTCGCCAATCGCAGGCTTCTGCGCACACCCGCTGAAATCCACCACGCCATGCTCCTCGGACAGGCCGACAATCCTGGCTTCGGGATATTCCAGAATGAGACCATGCCCCTCCAGACCAAGAAGGTCAGAGGAGAATGTTTTGCTGCCGCCGTCGATCACGCCGCGATCCGGCGTCGGACGACTGACGACGGTCGTGAGCACGGTCATGGCGCACTCTTCCAGTCGTAACGCGCCAGCGCGCAGGGTGTAGCGGTCGCCGTAGACGTACATACCGGCGCGATACTCGGTGACTTCCGGGTGCTCATGCGCGCTCCACATTCCCGCCGTGCCGCCGCCGCTCACCCGCTCGACCGCAAGCCCGCGCTCATGCAAGCGTTGGACTGCTTCGTGCATAAACGGACCAATCGCGGGGCTTGAGGGATAGGTCATCAACCCGCCGAAGCGCAGTCCTGGCGTGCGCGCAATCTGCGCCGCCAGTTCAACCGCTTCCATCGGCGTCTGGACGCCACACCGTCCCATGCCGGTGTCGCATTCGACGAGCACCGGCAGTTCCAGACCAGCCCCGGACATCGCCGCTCCGAGGCCGGCGACGACAACTGAAGAGTCGGCGGTAACGCTCAGCCGCACCCGGCGGGCAAGGGCGACCAACCGCTCCAGTTTGGCGGCGCCAACGATGTTGTATGGCAGGAAGATGTCGGTCATGCCGGCATCCGCCATCACCTCCGCCTCGCCAAGTTTCTGGCAGGTGATGCCGACGGCGCCTGCCGCTATCTGCATCTGTGCAATCTGTGGAATCTTGTGCGTCTTAATGTGCGGACGATTGGCGATGCCATGCCGATCAAGATACGCCTGGAAACGTGAAATGTTCGCCTCCAGACGGTCAAGGTCAATCACAACCGCCGGGGTATCGAGGTCGTCGATGCGCATATTGGTTGCCTCTCTGCTGATGGAATGCATTCCATGACTTCACTGCAACAAGCAACCACGAAGGTCACAAAGGGACACAAAGGAAATGCGCTTCATCATTCACCTTCGTGCGCTTCGTGCCCTTTGTGGTTAAGCCTTTGTGCAGTGGACTCATTCTATTGTACTGTGTGCGTCATCTAGTAAAGATGACGGTCTGATAAGTTGTGTACTTTTGCACAGGCATTTTCTCATCTGGTTGTCATACGTGCGATCTACACTGTCTCCGACAGCATTATACGGCTGTGCGTCCGACATATTCAGATCGATGCTCGATGGCAGGATACCTCTGTGGCTTCTGGCGTTGAGCGCAGCAATTTCTTCTCTCCGGGTCCTCTGTTCTGCGTCCGGTTGTGCGTTGAATGTTGCATCTTTTGCGAGGATGGTGGCATATGCGTGCTCGTCTGTGGGTTGTTGGGGCGCTGATAGGCGCGTTGCTGGTGATTGCACTGGCAGCGCCGTCGGTGAGTGAGGCGACGATTCCTAATCGTCAGCCATGGGCGCATACGCCGGGAACGTGCGGCCCTGCGCTCGAAGGCGCGGTGTTCGGTCGTTCTGGCGACGGCTGTGGCGGGGGTGGCACAACGTTCGACAGCAACAACGTCGAAGGTCCGGTCATCCTGCGCGATGTCGCAACCGCCGCAGCGCCCTGCCCCAGCATCGCCGAGGGCGCCGTATGTTACCGCATGTGGTACACCGGCTTCGATTCTGGCGGCGTGCGGCGCATCGGCTATGCCGTCTCGCCGGATGGCACGACGTGGGTGCGCGTGCCGGGAACTGCCGGCGGCGGCGCAGTGCTCGGGCCAGGACCGGCGGGCAACTTCGATAGCGCTGGCGTCTCGTTCCCGTATGTCATCCGCAATGGCGCCGCCTTCGAGATGTGGTACAACGGCTTCAACGGCTCGATCTTCACGATCGGTTTCGCCACCTCGACCGACGGCGTGAACTGGATGCGCGTGGCGGGACCGCTGACCCAGGGCGCCGTCCTGCGTCCAACCGGCGCTTCTACGTTCGATCAGTCGATCGTGGCCGCTCCTGCCGTGATTCGTGATGAAGCTTCGCCGCAACTCCCCTGCGAAAATGGGCGCACCAGCGGCGTATGCTACCGCATGTGGTACCAGGGCACAGACGCAGCAAATGTCTTTCGCATCGGCTATGCGCTCTCTCCCGATGGCGTGAACTGGACGCGCGCCGCCGGCGGAAACCCGGTGCTCGGCGTTGGCGCCGCTGGCGAATGGGACGCCGGCAGCGTCGGCGCGCCGGTGGTCATCAAAGACGGCGCACTGTTCCGCATGTGGTACAACAGCCAGGCGTCCAACCAGAGTATCGGGCATGTCGTGTCGACCGACGGCGTCACATGGGTGCGTCCCGTGCCGAACCAGGCGGTGTATCGCGGCAGCGACGATCCGGGCGCGCTTTCGCCCGACAATGTGTGGACGCCGTTTGTCATCAAGGAAGGCGCCGCCTTCCGCATGTGGTACACCGTCAGCAGCCGTCCCAATGCGGTGCGTGTGGGGCAGGCGACGCTGACGCCGGGAACGCCGTTGCCCACGCCGGGTTTGACCCGTAACCTCGGCGAATACACCCTCACGCTGACAACCCAGGCGATCCCGGCGGGCGGAAGCGTGTTGCTGACGCTGCCCGCCACCCTGCCGTTCGCCGACGTGACCGTAGGGACGATCACCGGTTTTGGCGCCGGCGCCACATTCACTGCCGAGAACGCGGCAGTGACCGATGCCTTTGCCCAGGGTGCAGTGCGTGGCGCACTTGTCATCCGGTTGCCCGCCGGCGCTCCCGCCGGCGCCAGGATGATCACGTTCACACTGGCAAACCCGCCGGCGACGACAGCAATGATGACAGTGCAGACATTCGATGGGCGCGAAGTGATCGAATATGCAACCATCGATCTGTCACAGGTGACGAATACCGGACCCACTGCGACGCCAACCCCCATCCCGCCGTCTCCCACGCCGGTAACGCCGACTCCGACCGCCACCGAGGGACCGACTACAACGCCGACCGCCACTCCGCAGCCGCCAACGGCGACCAGCACGCCGACGTTGACGAACACCCCACAGCCGCCGACGGCGACCAGCACGCCGACGACGCCGCCGGCGCCGACTGCCGATCCGTCGAACCGTCAGCCGTGGTTGCACATCCCCGGCACATGTCCGGCGTCCGTCGAGGGTGCAGTGTTTGCCATTTCCGGCCAGAACTGCGGCGGCAGCGGCGCCAGTTTCGATACATCGGAAATCTTCCCGCCGATGGTGCTGCGTGATACCGCCACACCGTCGCTGCCGTGCGAAAATGGGCGCACCAGCGGCGTCTGCTACCGCATGTGGTATGTCGGTGTGGACGGAAGCGGCACGCGGCGCATCGGGCACGCCCTCTCGCCGGACGGCATCACCTGGACGCGCTACATCGGTGCAGGGGTTGGCGGCAGCGTCTTCGAGCCGTCCGGCGTGCCCGGCGACTTCGACAGCACCGGCGTTTCGACCATGTACGTCGTGCGGGATGAGACTACCTTCCGCATGTGGTACAGCGGCTTCGGCAATACCGGCGCAATCGAGGGCATCGGGTATGCGACATCGCCGGACGGCATCACCTGGACGCGCGTGCCGGGAACTGCCGGAATCGCTGCACCAAACCGTAACGCCGTGCTGGTCGAGCGCGGCGGCGCCGGCGATTTCGATCAGGATTACATCGTCGCGCCTTCGGTGCTGATCGATGAAGCCTCTCCTGCGCTGCCATGCGAGAATGGGCGCACCAGCGGGCGCTGCTACCGCATGTGGTACGAAGGTGTCAATAATGTCAGCGCCTACATCTTTGCTGTTGGGTATGCCGTATCCCCCGACGGCATCAACTGGACGCGGGTGCCCGGCAGCAGCGGCGGCGGCGCCGTCTTTGCCCGTATCAACAACTTCACCGACTTCGACAGCAACAGCGTCGGCGTGCCGACCGTGATCAAGGATGGCGCATTCTTCCGCATGTGGTACGAAGCGAAGTCGTATGCCACACCCGCTTTCTCCACCGGGTACGTCGTCTCGACCGACGGCGTCAACTGGGTGCGCCCGACGCCGAACAACCCGGTCTTCACCGGCGCCGATGATCCCGGTACATTTTCGCCCGATGGCATATGGGCGGCGCGCGCGCTGAAACTGGGCGGCAGTTACCGCAAATACTACACGGTCAGTACGCGTCCGAACGCACAGCGCTTCGGGCTGGCACAGATGACCCCCGGCACGCCGCTTGGTTCGATTGGGCTGAATGTGTCCGGCAACCTGTATACGCTCAGTTTGACGACTGCATCCTTCATCCCGGCCGGTGGCAGCGTCTTGATCACTCTCCCGCCGGATGTCGATTTTGCGCAGGTGACGCCCGGCGTGATCACCGGCTTTGGCGCAGGCGCAACTCTGATCGCCGACCCTGCGGCGGTGACCGATGCCGCTTCCGGTGGAACGGCGCGCGGTGCGCTCCTCATTCGCCTGCCCAACGGCGCGCCGACAGGTCTGAAGACCGTCCAGTTCACGCTGAACGCGCCGCCGCCTTCCACGGCGCCGCTGCTGGTGCAGACCTTCGACCTGCGCGAAGTGCTGGAGTATGGCGAAGTGCTGATGGATGGCACGCCGCCGCCTGCCACGCCGACATCCACGCCAGCTCCGCCTGCCAGCACCCCGACGCCCGCGCCGCCAACGGCGACGCCAACCATCGGACCGAGCGCCACGCCAACCGCAGTGACGCCAACGGCGACGGCGGCGCCTTCCGGCAGCGGTGCGCTGCGCTTCGACGGGGTGAACGACGAGGTGCGCGGCGGTCCGATCACCGGGCTTGGCGGCGCGCAAACCATCGAACTCTGGGTGCGTCCGGCGACCACCGGGCAGAATAGCGTCATTATCGCCCATAGCGACGACACTACCGGC
>CALGYB010000187.1 GCA_937935075.1 uncultured Roseiflexus sp.
GCGCGTCAACATGAGTTCCAGCATGACATAATTCGTGAGAAGAATATCGGGCGGGTTGGTGATGATCGCCTGGCGCGTCTCATCATCCTCCTGCCCTGTGTAGCGGGCGAACGTGACCGGTCCTTGCCCGTCGGGGTAGCCGAGGTGCAGAAACTTGCGCAGCTCGCCCTCCTGACTATTCGCCAGCGCATTCATCGGGTAGACGATGATTGCCTGAATGCCCCGCCGCGTGCCGTGGCGCAGCACGTGATCGACAATCGGGACGATGTAGGAAAGACTCTTGCCCGAACCGGTGCCGGTCGTCAGGACATAATTGTGGCCCTGGCGGGCAATGCGTACTGCCTCTTCCTGGTGCTGGTGCAGTCGCAGGGGCCGTCCCGCGCCGTGGTATTCGGGGCGATCCTTGTCCTTGCGGAAGATGCGACGGCACTCCTCATGCAACACGCCCTCGCCGACCAGGTCATCAATCCAGGCGCCGGGAGCGAATGCCGGGTTCAACTGGATCAGCGCCTCGGGCCAGAGCAGACCGGCGTGAATAGCCTCATCCACCGTCGCACGAATGCGCGGGTCGCGGATCTGGAAGAAACTGCTGATATAGGCGTTATAGTCCTCAATCAGGCGGGTGCGCAGGTCAAAGATGTTCATACGCGCCTGCACGAACGATGCGTTAACGAATTGTTCTGAGTATACCATGCAGCGTGAAGCGATGTGGAGGGCGTCTCCTTCCGTGTGCATCATGCCCGCGCACACCGCAGCAATGTCGCACCATTGCCATCCTTGAGCAGCAACACGCCACGCTTGCACCCGGCACGACCTCAAGGGGCTGGGGGGAAACCAACGAAGGCGCCCGAACCGTACACCCTGACAGGATATCGGAAAGGTGTTGATTACGTGACTGACAACTTCCATACCATCGTTATCGGCGCCGGTTCTGGCGGACTGACCGTCGCCTATGGTCTTGCGTCCATTGGCAGGCGGGTGGCGCTGATTGAAGCGCACCACGTCGGCGGGGATTGCACCAATGTGGGATGTATTCCCTCGAAAACGCTTATTCACCTGGCGCAGCAGTGCGATGGCGATGGGACTGCGGCGCTCGCCAGGGTGCGCCAGAAACGCGATGCGCTGCGCGCGAAGGAGACGCAGGAGTTCGGCGCCGTCGCCAACCTGAGCCTGATCTTCGGTCGGGCGCGCATCATTGCGCCCCATCAGGTGGCAGTGGCGCCGTCCGACGGCGGTGAGCGCATCCTGACGGCGCGCCACATTGTGATCGCAACCGGCGCACGACCGCGTTTGCTGACTGTGCCGGGTCTGCCGGCGGAGCGTGCGCTGACCAATGAGCGCATTTTTGAGATCGATCACACGCCGCAGCATCTGGCGATCATCGGCGGCGGCGCCGTCGGTGTCGAGCTGGCGTTTGCGTTTCGCAATCTGGGCAGCCGGGTGAGCATCATCGACATAGCGCCGCGAGTGGTGACGCGCTATCCCCCCGAAGCCTCTCACGCCATCGAGGAGTCGCTCCGTGCCCGAGGCGTGACGCTTTACCTTAATGCGCGCGTCGATTCGTATGATGAAGCCGCGCATACCTTGTGTGTCGAATATGCGGGACAGACCACGTTGCTGGAGGAGGTGGACGCAGTGCTGATCGCCGTCGGGCGCGAGCGGAATATCGAAGGGCTTGGGCTGGAAAAGGCTGGCGTGCGCGTAACCCCGCGCGACGGGATCGTGACCGATGCGTATGGGCGCACCAGTGTGCCGACGATCTATGCCGTCGGCGATGTCACCGCCACGTCCGCCTTTACCCATTCCGCGAATGCGCAGGGACGGCGCGTGGTGCAGCGGATCGCGTTCCCCTGGTTGCCGGCGCGTGACCCGGAACCGCTCTTTCCCGGCGTGGTGTTCAGTGATCCAGAGGTCGCAACCGTCGGCATGAGTCCGCAGCAGATAGCGCAGCGTTACCATCCGAATCTGATCAAGCGTATCCATATAAATCTGGCGACACAGACCGATCGCGGGTATACTGACGACGTGCGGCAGGGGTTCATTCTGGTGGATGCCATACGGTTGACGGGAAGGATTCTGGGGGTCACGATCGTCGCACCGAAGGCGTCGGAGATGATCTCGTTCTTTACGCTGGCGATCCAGGAGAGGATCTCGCTTTACCGGTTGTACCGCATTGTCTACCCGTATCCGACGTTTTCCAGCGGCATTCAAAAAGTGGCGGACACCTTCCTGCGCGATACGCTTACCGGTCTGCCTGGCGAATTGTGCGCCTACCTGCGCTACCGCCTGGCGAAGTCGAAGGGTGCGATGGGAGCGGCGCCTGCGAGCGCCGTCGTGAAGTGACAGGAAACGACGCCTCTCCACACTGCGCCGTCGGTCTGACAGACAGCACACACGCGGACGTTATGACCTTTGAAACATATGTCGCTATCGGTCTATCCGCCCGGCGGGCGACGGGGTGCGCAGCCGCACGTAGGTCCGAATTCATTCGGACCTACGCGCCGTGGCTAAAGCCGCGGGCTACCCTTGCGAACCCCGCCCGCGCAGGCTGGAGCGGGCGATGACAGATTACAAATGCCATAACGCCTGCGCTGATGATACAAAGCCTTGCCGACGCGAGGTTGTACGAAGTGGAGAACGTGTGAGCGCCCTTTTGGGAATCAGCCCGACAGTTCAGCAGCGGGTTGCCGCCTGACCATTCATGCAAAGCCTGTGGTCGATAAAGTTCTGCGCGAATCGAAAGACACCCTCTTCGCTGCGCTGGTGCGCGGTCCGGTCCGCCATATTCACCCGACGGTCGTGACCGTTCTGGCGGCAATCGTCGGTCTTGGCGCTGCTGTCGCCGCCTGGCAGAGCGCATACTGGCTCGCCGTGGGTCTCTGGTTGGTCAATCGAATCCTCGATGGTCTGGATGGCGCAATTGCGCGTGCTGTTGGGAAGCAGAGTGATCTGGGGGCATACCTGGATATTGTGCTCGATTTTGTGGTTTATGCCGCGATACCGCTGGGATTGGCGCTGGCGCATGGCGAGCCTGCCGCACTTGTGGCGCTGGCGCTGCTCCTGGCGAGTTTCTACATCAACGGCGCCAGTTGGATGTACCTGGCGGCGGTGCTGGAGAAGCGCAACGCGGGCGCCGTAGCGCGCGGCGAACCCACCTCGGTGACGATGCCGCCAGGATTGATCGAGGGAACCGAAACGATTGCATTCTATACCCTCTTTCTCCTGTTTCCCGATGCGCTGGTGATCCTGTTTGGCGTGATGGCGGCGCTGACGCTGATTACCGCCGGGCAGCGGGTGGTCTGGGCGGTGCGAAATGTGTGAGGCGAGAGGGGAGAGGCGAGAGGGGAGAGGCGAGAGGGGAGAGGCGAGAGGGGAGAGGCGAGAGGGGAGAGGCGAGAGGCGAGAGGGGGTGCAGGTGGGAAGGTTGCAGGTGGCAGGTTGCGGTCCGTGTAGGGGCATCGCCGAGGTAGGGGCGCCGTTTGTGGGCGCGTGAGGGGCATCGCCGAGGTAGGGGCGCCGTTTGTGGGCGCGTGAGGGGCATCGCCGAGGTAGGGGCGCCGCTTGTGGGCGCCCGCCAACGGCGCGAAGGGTCGCAGGTGGAAAAGTGGACGCAGGTTGCGGTCAGCGGGAAAAACGACACAACAGCATTCTGGCGCGTCACTGGCAGAAGGCGGCTGCGGCTGCCATCTGGATCGCGCTGGCGGGCGGGTTTTTTGGCTACGCGGCGATCACCGGCAGCACACCCGCCGCGACCTTGCAGGCGCTGGTTGATCTGCTGCGCTCACCAATTGGTCCGTTGATCTACATTCTGATCTACACCCTGCGTCCGCTTGCGTTCTTTTCGGCAGTCGTCGTTTCACTGGCGGGCGGCGCGATCTGGGGTCCGCTCTGGGGAACGTTGTTTGTGGTCGTTGGGTCGAATATGTCGGCGACGCTGGCGTATGGCTTCGGGCGCGTGTTTGGGCGCGGCATTCTGCCCGATAACGCCGCGAATGGCGGCATTGTCGGGCGCTATGCCGAACGGTTGCGCACGAATGCGTTTGCCGCCGTTCTGGTCATGCGCCTGATCTATCTGCCCTACGACCTGGTGAACTATCTGGCGGGATTCCTGCGCGTGCCCTACCGTCCCTTTCTACTGGGTTCGATCCTCGGCGCGCTGCCGGGCACGCTCGTGTTTGTGCTGGCCGGCGCGTCGCTCAATCTCGACGACATTCTCGCCGGGCGTTTCAGCGTCTCGGCGGTGAATCCCTGGTCGCTGGCGCTTTCCGCCACGTTGTTTGCTGGCGGGATTGCGATCGCGCGCGTACTGCGCCGCAGCGAGCAGGCGTCGTAGCATGCTTGGTACAGCGGGAAAAATAGAGAGCAGACGCCTTTCTTGATGTTTGACAAATAATCTGGTGTCGCCCGGTTTAGCCCGTGCAGGCGGGCTTCGCTTTCCATAGCCCGCGACCGCAGTCGCCGGGCGGGTAGGCGGATAGCGGAATATGTATTCAAACTCTCCATCGAAAGTCAACCATGATTACCTGCCGCCACGCGCTCCCGTCGTGTTGATCACCGGCGCCAGCGACGGGATCGGGCGGGCGCTGGCGCGGATCTATCGCGCGCGCGGCGCGCGGGTCATCGGCGTCGGGCGACGTCCGGCGGCGATGGTTCCGCCGGATCTGCGCAGCGACTACTGTCGCGTCGATCTGGCGCAACCGTTCGCGGCTGCGCTGATCGCAGAGTTTCTCCGGCAGCATGGCGTCGGTCGTCTCGATCTGCTCGTCCACTGCGCGGGCATCGGCTCATACGGCGCCGTCGATGCCCAGACGCCGGAGGAGATCGATGCGCTGCTGAACGTCAACCTGCGCGCTCCGATTATGCTGACCCACGCCCTCCTTCCCCGGCTGATGGCGGGACGTGGGCGCGTGGTCTTCGTCGGATCGGTCGTTGCCGCGCTTCCCGCACCCGACTACGCGGTGTATGGGGCAACCAAAGCGGCGCTGGAAGGGTTCGCCCGCAGTCTGCGTGAGGAACTGCGCGGCATGGTTGGTGTGCAGGTGGTGCATCCGGGCGCTACGCGCACCGGTATGCATGCAAAGGCGGGAGTTCCGCTCGACCGCATCGGCGGGCGTCGTTTTCCATCGCCAGAGTGGACGGCGGAACACATCGTGCGCGTCATCCAGCAGGATACGCCGGTGGCGACCGTCGGCGCAATCAACCGACTGCTGCGTTTCGCCGGACGCCACCTTGGTGGTCTGGTCGACGCAATTGCTGCTCGGAGTGCGCTTCAACCGGTGCATCCGGCAGTCCACCCGAAACCTGCCGATCCGTCTCTCTACCACTGCGTCGTCACTGGCGGGGCCAACGGTATCGGGCGGGCAGTCGTCGAACGGTACGCGCGCGCCGGGTGGATGGTGACGATCATCGACCGCGATGCTGTGCAGGCTGCCCGATTATGTTGCGCCTTGCAGGAAACTGGTGTGACAGCGACCTGGATCGAAGCCGATCTGTCACAACCGGACGACATTTCTCAGGTGTTCCATCGACTTATGACGCTTCCGCCCGTCGATGTCGTGGTGCAGAGCGCCGGGATCAATGCCGTTGGACCCTTCGCCGCCATGCCGCTCGACGATCAACTGGCGGTGCTGGATGTCAATCTGCGCGCTCCGCTGCACCTGACTGCCGGCTTGTTACGCCACACACTGCTCACGCCGCACGCCGCGCTGGTCTTCATTGCGTCACTCTCGGTCTACACCGGGTATCCTGGCGCGGCGGTCTATGCCGCGACCAAGGAAGGGCTGGCGTCGTATGCGCGGAGTGTGCGCGTGGCGCTGGCGCAGCAGAATGTGCATGCAGCAACGGTCTATCCGGGACCGACACGCACCGACCATGCGCGGCGTTACAGCCCCGATAATCGCCGGGAGAGTCATCGCATGTCGCCGGAGCGTGTGGCGCAGTCTATCGTAGCGGCGGTCGAACGCCGGCGCACAGAGGTGATACCGGGGATGACCAACCGATTGATCGCAGCGGTCGGTCGTGTGGCGCCAGCATTGACGATGTACGCGATGCGCAAGTCCATCTTCGAGAAACTGCCGCAGATGCATCGAAATCCGGGAGGAGAGCCTTGATCATTATCGTTGGCGCAGGACCTGCTGGACTCGCAATGGCCGCCGAACTGGCGCGCCGCGGGCTGCCGTGTCGCGTAATCGAACGGGGACAGGCGGGTGAGTCGTGGTATCATCACTACGACCGCTTGCGACTGCACACACTGAAACAGGTCTCGGCGCTGCCCGGATTGCCGATGCCGTCGGACTACCCCGATTTCCCCAGCCGTGCGCAGTTTCTGGCATACCTGCGGCAGTACGCCCGCCATTTTGCGTTGCCGATCGAGGAAGGGGTTGATCTGCGCCGTGCCGATGTTGAGGCAGGGCGCTGGGTGCTCAGAACCAGCAGCGGGATACTGGAAGCATCGGCGCTGGTGATGGCAACCGGCATCTGGAGCGCGCCGGTGCGTCCCCGTCTTCCGGGTGACGAGCGGTTCGCCGGTCCTATTCTGCACAGCCGCGACTACCGCAACCCGCAACCGTTCCGCGGGCAGCGGGTCCTGGTGGTGGGCGCGGGCAACTCCGGCGCTGAAATCGCCGTCGATCTCGCCGAACATGGCATCGAAACCGGCATTGCCGTGCGCAGCGGCGTGGCGTTCGTCCCCAGACCTCGATCAGCAGCGGCGATGCGTCTGGCTGCCTGGGGATTGCGCACCCTGCCGGCGTCACTGGCGGCACGCCTGTTACAACGGCGCGACTTTCGCCATCTTGGGTTGCCGTTGCCGCCTGGATCACCGCTCGCCCACTACCCGGTTGTCGGCTATGAATTGCCACAGGCGGTCGCCGCAGGACGTGTCACCGTCTATCCTGAACCGGAGCGCCTCGAAACCGGTACAGCGCACTTCGTTGACGGACGAAGCGCCCCGTTCGATGCCATCATCCTGGCGACCGGCTACCGACCGGCGCTTGATCCGGTTGCGCATCTGCTCGACTACGACACCGGCGGGCGTCCGCTGCTGGACCGATACTGGCGATCACGGACGAACCCGCGGCTGGTGTGCATCGGGTACACCTACCCGACAACCGAAGGATGGCTCCAGGCGCTCGGACGGGTGGTGCGCGCCGCTGCTGATGGCCTGACGCCATCGATGTTGAACATCGCCGATAGGGTGGGGACATTGAACGTTGAGCGTTGAACGTGTGAAGGTAGGGGCGTGCCCGCGCCGGTGGCCCGCCCGCCGATGGTACGCCCCTACCCCGCCCCTCCCTCGCAGGGAGAGGGAGGTTCGCCCGCGCCGGTTTTACGGTGCACGTGACATAATGTAGAGGCAGGCCGGTGGCCCGCCCGCCAGAGGCGCGCTCGCCGGTGGTAGGGGCGTGCCGGTGGCATGATGCCCGCGTGCTACAGATAGTGGTTGGGAAGATGAAGCCAGGCGCAAAGAACGCAGGTGGCAGGTGACAGGTAGGAAGGTCGAGGGTTAGGAGTCAAGGGTTAAGTTTATCGATCTCATTGCTCTCACCCCTCACCCCTCACTCCTCACCCCTCACCCCTCACCCGGTTCTCAATTCTCGGTTTGCCGCTCTCCGACCTCAATTGAGGGAACAGATGCCCTGGCACCCACCACAGATACATCGCCATCCCGATCAGTTCGACCAGCGACTGAAAGACGATCACGACAACCGCGACCTCGAACCCTGGCGGGAACGCCAGCGCCAGCGGCAGAACCACGAACGAGTTGCGTGTGCCGAAACTGAATGCCAGCACACGTCCCTGGGACGCCGGCAACCGGAATAGTGCGGCCATCAACCAGGCAAGGGCGCTGGCAAGAGCCAGAAAAGCGCCGAAGATCACCAGCAAGCGGCTCAACCAGGCGACCGAACCCGCAACCAGGTGGACCTGCGACGCAGCAATGATAAAAACAACGATCGCCAGCAGTGGAACCGGCAGCCACCCAAGACGTTCGATCAAAACGGCGCGGTTGGCGCCACGCTCGACCCATCGCTCAGTCGCAAACGCTGCCAGTAGCGGCAGAACAATCAATCCAACAAATGCCTTGAGCATATCGCCGCTGGCAAACGTCAATGCCACGCCTTCGCCAAAGAAGAGCCAGAGATAGAGCGGCAGCAAGAGCATTTGTAGCAGCAGACTGAGCGGTGAGAATGCGATGGCGCTCTTCGTATCGCCGCGCCCCAGATGGGTGAAGGTGATAAACCAGTCGGTGCATGGAACCAGCAGGACCATCGCAACGCCCAGGCGCACCACGGAGTCATCAGGCGCCAGCAGGATCAGTCCCCAGACCGCCAGCGGCAGAACGACGAAATTGCCGATCACCGCCGCTGCCAGGAAACGGGCGTCGGCAAACGATTCGCGCAGATGCGTCAGCGGTATCTGGGTCATTGTGGCGTAAATGAGCACACCGAGCACATACCACAACGCCACTTCCAGCGCCGCACCGACTTCAGGGGACATGAAACCGACAAGGAGACCGGCAGAGATTGCAACCAGATAGATCAGGACCTGATGTTGTTCGAGCGACTGGCGGGTCAAACAGTGTCTCCGGCGCATGTTTTGGCAGCAATGCAGGGTGCTGAGAGCCTATCCGAAGATCAGGGCGTCCGATGTTCACGCAGGCGAAAAGAAGCAATCTCCGCCGTTCGATATGAGATTGCCTCGGCGCCGACGCACCTCGCGATAAGCCGGGGCGCGCGTGTTTTCGGGCAGGCTCTGGTCACATCCCATCATTCACATTGTACCAGAAACGCCGCCAAACATCCGACGGAACCACGATTGCTGCCCTGTAACCTGCTCGTGCCCTGGCGCGTCGGTCAGACATGCATCGAACGCCGCCGTCAACTGATCGGCGTCCAGCCCGCCGGGCACGCCGATAAAGACCATCTGTGTACCGGGAATCGTATCACCCCAGGGTTCCCCGACGGTCACCGTAATCCGCACGCCGACGATGTGCAGAATAGCGCGACGCTTGGGCGTCTCCGCCAGGTAGAGAATCCCCTTGCCGCGGAAGATCGTCGCCGGCAAGTCCTGCAAAGCGGAGCGCAATTTCTTCAGGCTGAATGGTCGGTCGCTGACGTAACTCCACGTACTGAACTCGGTGTCGTGGTTGTGGTGATGGTCGTGCTCGTGGTCATGATCGCAGTGCGGACCGTGCTCGTGGTCGTGGTGATGGTCGTGCTCGTGGTCATGGCGGGGGACGACAACCCGTGGTTGCACTTCGAGGTTGTAGCGACCAACGTTGAGGATCAGGCTCATCGGCACATCACCGTGGACAGCGGGAAGGATGCGGGCACGCGGCACAATCTGGCGCACCCACTCTTCAACCTGAGCACGCTGTTCCTCACTGACGAGATCGACCTTGCTCAGCACCACCACATCCGCTGCGCTGATCTGATGAATAATCAAGTCTTCATAGTACTGCTGCTGTCGCACATATTCGGCATCGACCACTGTAATCACCGAGTCGAGCCGGAAGAAGGGGCGCAATTCAGGAAGATCGAACGTTTCCGCCACTGCCCACGGATCACTCACGCCACTCGCCTCAATGATGAGATATTCGGGCGGTTCCTCGCGATCCAGCAGCAGCAGCGCCGTCTTGAGCAGGTCGCCACGGATGGAGCAGCAGATGCAGCCGTTGGCGAGTGAAATCGTTTCGCCCTCAACGCCGACGACGAGTTGCGTATCGATGTTGATGCTTCCGAAATCATTGACCAGCACCGCTACCCGCAAGCCGTGATCGGCGTGGAGGATTCGGTTGAGCAGTGTGGTCTTTCCAGAGCCTAAAAACCCGGTGAGAATAGTCACCGGAACCGATTGCAATGGCGCTTCAATAGACATACTCATGTTCTCCTGAGCATCGGAAGAGATTACGACCGCCGTCGCGGGATGCAGCACGGGCAGCCGGGACCATGGAGAGCGCGCCTGACCTGCTCCGGGCTGGCGTAGACCGGCTTGGGCGCATTGCGCGACCGAATGCTGAAACTGCTCAGGTCGCGCGAGCACAACCCGTGGCAGACCGGGCACTCGACCGGATCATCGGCGCGCCAGGAAGGGCGGAGTTCTTCGACTTCGATCTCGCACTCCGGGCAGGTGTAGATGTAGAGTGGCATGGGTTCATCCGCACGGTCGGGAATGATTGTATGATATATGCTATCACTTAAAGAAAGGGATGTCAACGACCGGGGATTTGACAGTTTGCTCAAAACCGGTCATACTGAATTGCACAGGTATTGCACACATTTACCAGGGAGAGTTCACACCATGGGCATATACGACATCGCCGCTCGGCTGATCGACGGCACGCCGCAGCCGCTCAGCGAGTACCGGGGCAGGGTCCTGCTTATCGTCAACGTCGCCAGCAAATGCGGGTTTGCACCGCAGTATGCCGGTCTCGAAGCGCTCTACCGTCGCTACCGCGACGACGGGTTCGTGGTTCTTGGGTTCCCGTGCGACCAGTTTGCCGGGCAGGAGTACGACGATCCGAACGCCATCCAGCAGTTTTGCACCCGCAACTATGGGGTCAGTTTCCCGATTTTCGAGAAAATCGACGTGAACGGTCCCGCTACCCATCCGTTGTTCGCGCTGCTGAAAGCGGAAAAGCCCGGACTCCTGGGCATTCAGACGATTCCGTGGAACTTCACCAAATTCCTGGTCGACCGCCAGGGCAAGGTGCGCCGCCGCTACGCCCCTATCGACACCCCCGAAATGATTGAGCGCGACATCGTGGCGCTGCTGCGCCAGCCAGCG
>CALGYB010000188.1 GCA_937935075.1 uncultured Roseiflexus sp.
CTTCAGGTCGGATGGTGCAGCGCAGACCTCAAGGGGCGGCGTCCTGCGCCAGCATGTCTTCGCGCGGCGGGCTGAAGGTGTCGATTGCCAGCGACGCTTCGAGCGTTTCAACTCCATGCGGCGTATTCCCCGGCAGTGCAACTGTTTCGCCTGGCGCGACATCTCGCGCTGTTCCATTGATGAAAAAGCGCAGGCGCCCCAAAATGAGATAGGTGATCTGTTCATGGGGATGGCGGTGCTCCGGGAGACGCGCTCCCTGATCCAGTTGGACCATGATCTGCTGCATCCGTTCGGTGACGGCGATTGTGCGGCGGCGGATGCCGGGCGCCACCTCAAACCAGCGTTCCTGCTGTTGTTCTGCCATGATCTGTTCCTCCCATCGTGAAACGTTATCGCCGGTTGTGACGTATCACTGGGTAAAAATGACGTGGTGTGTTGACCGGGTATGCGAATATCGTCTATGCTATGCTGCGGGATATGGACCGTTTTCGAGCGCCAATGAACGAAGGAAGCGACGATGACAGGTTTGCTCAGCATCTTATCCGCATTTGGTCTTTCGACCGCCGCAGGTCTCAATGCCTACATCCCTTTGCTGACGGTCGGTCTGCTGGCGCGCTATACCGACCTTATCCGCTTGAACGCCCCCTATGATGTGGTGGAGCACCCGGTATTCCTGCTGGTTGTGGCCGTGCTGACCCTGCTCGACCTGATTGGAGATAAGATTCCGGCAGTCGATCACGCGCTGCACCTCGCCGGCATGGTCATCAGCCCGGCGGCCGGCGCCATCGTCTTTCTGGCGGCAAACAGTTCGACCGGCGCTGTTGATCCGGTGCTGGCGGCAGTTTGCGGCATCCTGGCTGCTGGCGCCACGCATATCGGGCGCAGCGCCGCGCGACCGGTTGCAACGGCGACCACCGGCGGCATGGCAAATCCGGTGATCAGCGCCATCGAGGATATCATTTCGCTGGTGGTATCGATCCTGGCAGTGTTGGCGCCGATCCTGGCGATCATAATCCTTGCGCTCTTCGCCATTGTCGTCGTGCGATTCACCCGCCGCATCTGGTCCCCACGACAAACCGCCTCTCCTCGCCGATGACAATCTCCTGATTCCTGGCTCTCAGTTCTCGGTTCTCAGTTCTCGGTTCTCTTCCTCCCATGGCTTATAATCCAGCGATTGGTGACGGAAGTAGGTGTTGTACAGTTCGGCGTAATGCCCGCTCGCTGCCAGCAGGTCATCGTGGGTTCCCTCTTCGATGATCCGCCCCTGCTTCAACACGATAATCCGGTCGGCGGTGCGGACAGTCGAGAGGCGGTGGGCAATAATGATGCTGGTTCGTCCCCGCATGACGACATCCAACCCTTCCTGAACCTGGGTCTCGGTGAATGGATCGATGCTCGCCGTGGCTTCGTCGAGGATGAAGATCGACGGGTTCTGCAACAGGACGCGCGCCAGCGCGACAAGCTGGCGCTGCCCGAGCGACAGTCGCGCGCCGCGCTCGCCGACATCGGTTTCCAGTCCGTCGGGCAGGTCGGTGATCCATTCATCGCCCAGTTGGCGCGCCGCCGCTTCCACTTCCGCCATCGTCGCATCAGGACGACCGTAGCGAATGTTGTCGGCAACCGTGCCGGAGAACAGAAACGGCGACTGCGGCACCAGCCCGATCTGCCGGCGGTACTGCGCCAGGTCCAGCGTGCGAATATCACGCCGGTCGATGAGCAACTGACCTTCCTGAAACTCGTAGAAGCGGGTGATCAGTTTGATCAGGCTCGATTTACCGGCGCCGGTATGCCCCACAACCGCCAGTTTTTGCCCGGCTGGAATCGTGAGCGAGAATCCCGGCAGCACCCACTGTACCGATGTGGACGATGGCGATCCGGCGGCACGATCCTGACCGGTGTCATAGGTGAACCATACATCCCGAAACTCGATGCGTCCGCTCAGATGCGTCACCGGTTCTTTCGCAATCTGCACGACCTTTGGCTCGGCGTCGATCAGCGCAAAGACGCGCTCGCTGGCGGACAATCCCTGCTGAAACTGGCTCCAGAACGAGGCGATGCTGGTAAGCGGGAAGAAGTAGATCGCCAGACTCTGGACGAACAGATACCATTCCCCAACCGACACGACGCCGCCGAGCGCCAACCGTCCGCCGAAGTAGATAATCGTCGCAATGGCGATGCCAGAGAGCAAATTCAGAATCGGAAAGATGCTGCTGAAGACGAGGCCCTGGCGCAGGCGCACCTGAAACGCTAGTTCGTTCGTTTGCCGGAACTGCTGATAGATTGCCGCTTCCTGGCGAAAACTCTTGGCGACAGCAATGCCGCTGACCGTTTCCTGGATCGAGGCATTGACATTTGCCAGCGCACGCTGCGCCTGGCGCGTCGTCAGTCGCGCCACATGGCGAAATGTCAGCGCCGCTGCGATGACAATCGGACCGGTCGCCAGCGTGATCAGCGCCAGTTGCCAGTTGATCGTGAACATCACTACGGCAATGATTGCCACCAGCAACAGCTGACTGAGGAGGTCAATCGTCAGCGTCACAACCGTGGCAAAATCCTGCGTATCCGACGTCACTCGGCTGACGATGCGTCCCGATGCGTACTGGTCGTAGAACGACATATCGCGCTGCAACACCGCGCGGAAGGCGTCCTCACGCAGCGCCAGCACCACATCGCCAACCGCGCGCGCCGAGAAGGTCTGCCGCACGAAGTTGAAGAACCATCCGAGCGCTCCCATCACAGCGACGATGGCAGCCAGCCCGATCAACACCTGGGTTGCCGGGTCGCCTGCGAGCAGTTCGATGCTGCGTGAGATTGTGATCGGAATGACGGTTGCGACGAGCGACCCCAGCACAACCATGAGCGCAACCAGCGCGACGCGCCCGCTGTGAGGGCGGAAATAGCGCCAGATCCGTCGGATCAGCGCCCGATCACTGTAACTGCGGTCGTATGCTTCGGCTGCCAGGCCGTCCATGAGGAAGCCCATAACGTACTCCGAGAACTGAGAATCGAGAACCAAGAACCGAGAACCAAGAACCGGGGACTGATACTCATCGCGGTCATTCGCACAATACTGCCAGAGCGCTGCGGGCGAAAGCCCTCGCTAAGGACGCAGTTCGACCATGCTCACTGCCGGCGGTTCGACTGCGCTCACCGCAAGTGCAAGCCCCGTTGGGGCTGCTGATGCCAAGGCGTTGTGGATTGTTACGCATTGCGAACCGGGCGCTCGAACATCTTGTCTGACTGACCGCCAGTTAGTATGAGAACTAAGAACTGAGAACCAGTGGTTAGGGGTTAGACGCGCCATGGTCAACCCTCTGCGATCTCAGGGCATCGTGTTCACGACGTGGAACGTCATCTTTCTTCCTGCAACCTGCAATCCTTTCGCCCCTCGCCTTGCTTTCCTTTCCTCTACCTGCAACCGGCGCCCTACGCCACGCCGACGGGCGTGCTGGCGGCACGGGTGGGCGGGCGCGCGGCACGCCCCTGCTGGCAACCGGCAGTGATTGCCCTCTGACCATCATTCCAACAACAATCGCCGTAATCCATCGCGCTGGGCATCGGTCAGTCCGATAGCGGCGAGATACGCTTCAACGCTGTCATAGCGTTCATGCAGATAGGCTATCGTCGAGATCATCGCCTCGCGCGGCGCCGGAGAGAGGCGGTCGAACCGCGCAACATCGTATCCCAACCGGATCAGCGTCGCGCGAATTTCTGCAATCAACGATACTGTAAGCGGCGCGCTCAACGCATAATCGTCGGCAATCGTCTCTGCTGGCACGCCAGCCGCTCCGAGCGCCAGCGCCGTGATCAGCCCGGTGCGATCTTTGCCAATGAAGCAATGGACCAGTACCGGTGTCTTCGCCTCCGCCATTGTCGCCAATGTCTGGCGGATCGGTTCCTGGCACTCGTCCAGCATGAGCCGGTACAGTTCTCCGACCGAACGCGCCCGCGACTCGATGCTGGTCTCGCTGCGCTCGGTGATCAGCGGCAGATTGACGTAGCGCACATCATTGGCGCCGGCGAACACATTCGGATTGTGCGCAACCTCGAACGGCAATCGCAGATCGATGATCGTGCGCACGCCGTAAGCGCGAAGCCGCTCCTGATCCTCGGCGGTCAGACGGTGAAGACTGTCGGCGCGCAGCAAGCGGCGCCACCGCGTCATTCGTCCGTCCAGGGTCGGGTACCCGCCCACATCGCGCACATTATGCGCGCCTTCCAATCGAATACGGCGCTGTTCCGGGGTCATACGTCCTCCTGCCGCCTGCCGCGAACCGCGACAGTAGCGGTATGTCCTGCGTCGTAGCGCAGAAAAATACGACGATAGGCGTCGCTCGTTTCAATCAACTCGTCGTGCGTTCCGTGAGCGACCAGTTCGCCATTCTTCAGCACCAGAATCCGATCCGCCCACCTGATCTGCGAGATGCGGTGCGTGATCAGCAGCGTGGTGCGTCCTGTAAGAATACGGCGCATTGCGCGCTGGATCTGATCTTCTGTCGCGCTGTCGATCGCGCTGGTCGAGTCGTCGAGGATCAGGATGCGCGGGTTGGTCAGAAATGCGCGGGCGATGGCGATGCGCTGGCGCTGTCCGCCAGAAAGGGTCATGCCACGTTCCCCGATGACCGTGTCGTACCCATCCGGGAACGACAGAATGAAATCGTGCGCCTGTGCTTGCCGCGCCGCCCATTCAATCTCCTCGCGAGTTGCGTTGCCCGCCGCGCCGAATGCGATATTTTCAGCAATGGTGCGCGAGAAGAGGAAAATATCCTGCTCGATGGTCGAAATCTGCGAGCGCAGCGTATCGAGGTTCCATTCGCGGACGTCAACCCCATCAATCAACACGCGCCCTTCGGTGGCATCGTAGATCCGGTTGACCAATCGCGTCAGCGTCGTTTTGCCGGCGCCAGTCTGTCCCACAATCGCAATCGTCTCGCCGGGGCGCGCTGTAAAGGTAATGTTGCGCAGCACCGGCGCTGACCGTGTGGTATTGCCAGAGTCGTGATGCGCTGCTGTGTTGTATCCAAAACTAACGTTCTCGAAGCGGATCTCGCCCTTGATCGGCGCGCTGTATCCGCCGGCATTCTCATCAAGTTCGGTTTTTGCGGTGATGGTTGCCAGCATCCGTTCCGCGCCCGCAATGCCGAGTTGCACCAGCGAGAACGTAAAGAGCGAAATGAAGGTCGGGAAGCGCAACACTTCCAGCAGCCCCATATACCCGATGATCTGACCGATGGAAATCTCGCCGGCGCGCCAGAGCAACAGTGCATGACCAAACGCGAACCCAAGCATGACGCCGTAGAGCAGCAACGGCAGATACCGCGCCTGAACGCCTCCTTCGCGCACAAACAGATCGCGGTAGCGACGCGCGTTGGCAGAGAACTTCCGCTCTTCTGCCGGTTCCTGGGCATACCCTTTCACCACCTCAATGCCGCTGACCGTCTCGGCAAGCCCGGCGTTCAACACGCCGAACTGCTGGCGCAACGCCCCGGCGACCGGCTTCAGCTGGTTGTTGTAGCGTCGCAGCGCCCAGGCGAAACTGATGAGAAACAGCACCGGCACGAGCAACAACTGCGGGTGGATGGTCGTGATGGCAATGAGCGGAACGGTCAGGCTCACCAGCGATTCGAGGATCAGGCTGATGCCTGGATTGATCATCGCATTGATCTGCTGCACATCATTCGTCGCTCGCGCCATAATATCGCCGGTGCGCTGGCGATTGTGGAAGGTCTGGCTTTTGCCGAGCAGACTGACATACAGTTCCTCGCGGGTATTGCGCTCGGTCAGTTGCGCCAGCAGTTGCACCACAAAACTGTTGGCGAGGTCGATCACGCCGAAGGCGACGCGCACCCCCAAAATGATCAACGCCAGCGTCGTCAACTGTTCCAGCGTAACGCCGCCGACCACCGCATCGAAAGCAGTGCCAACCAGCACGGCGCTCCAGCTTTGCAGCGCCGCCATGCCGATCACCGTCACCACGAAAGCGACCGGCAACCACGGGTAGCGCATCACATGCGACCATATCCAGCGCACTGGCGAGTGATGGTTATACGGGTAGGCGTCGGTGACCGTAAACTCTTTGCCAGACAAACGACGGCTCCTTGCGCGCTCAGGGCGCAGTGTGCAAGCGGAAGGCCGGATCACTTACAGCATACGGCGTACAACAGGATATGGATGAATACATTGATCCCAAAAATCTGAGGGCAGGCTGATTTCATCGGTGCTATGGTTATGGCGCCAATTCTTCCCATTGCAAATCCTTGTAAAGGCGATTGCAAATATCTACCATTCGTGTGCGTATTTGGCGAGGATCATCGACGCGGTAACCGTGATACATTCTTTTATTACCTCGATGGTCATGAAAGGAAAAAATGTAAATAAATCCTCTATAGCGTGCGAAGAGGCGACGCTCCCCCTTAATCTCGACAGCCCGATCAAGAACTTGCTGGGCTTCCTCGTCACTCAGATCCATTGCTGAGACATACCCTTGCAGTGTCGGATTTGGTAGGTGCTTTCGATGAGCTTCGTACCAGCGTCGTTGAGCAATAACGTGATCGGGATGCGCCACATTCCACACCAGGCGTCGCTCATTAGTATGCAAGCTTTGTACTTCGATTGCCATCATGTCGTACTTTTTGCTACCACTAATGCTGACAACCGCAGCGCCACCGCCAGTCGCCTCGCATATGAGCGACGTACAATGAGCTGCATAGCCCAAAGCTGTCCGTGATATATCTTCATTATTGTCAATACGCTTCCACTGTGTAGCGGTGTCAGGAAAAACTTCTCGCGCCAGTGGGGAACTTGTCAGGTTCCGCACGAATTTGAGAAAGCGATCTCGTGTAGGGTCAGGGGACTTTCGCAAATAATGGAGCCAGTATTCGACAATATTCTTGAAGGTGTGTGTCTCGGTCAGTAGCTGACTTTCAAAATGTCCGTCTCGATAGTACTCATGAAGGTTGTCGCGTACATGGGGATCACGATTTGTGAGAATAGAGTCATGATCTGATCTCTCAATTGCATCCAGATGTTCTACGGTTTCCATCATCTGCTGGAGCAAGTTTCCGGCATCGTGTTGGCTTGGAGCCTGAGAATTGCACGACTGACTATTGAAGAAAACGCGAATCATAGCAGTTCAGTGAGGTCGGCGTCGAACTGATCAAAGAAACCGATGGGCCACGGTGCAATACCACCGCTTGGATAAATGGTTGGTGTCTCGACGCGATGCGGTTGGGTTTCATCGCCGGGAATGAAAAATTGTATTGATACGTGTTTTGCTTCAATCCGACGCCCCCATGCGCCTTTGTGAACAGCAACCCTGATTCCATTCAAGATATGATCACTATGTGTCTCAATGATGACCTGAACGCCGGTCGCTGCAACGCACGCCAGAAAGCGACCGAGCATCGACTGACTGAATGGATGGAGATGCGCTTCTGGATTTTCAATGATTAGGAGTGAGCGCTCAGGCGCCACAAGAGCGGCGACAACAACCGGCAGTGTATAGATCAAACCAAACCCAATGTTTGTGGGACGCACCAGTCTCTGACCTGGCAAATTGCCGAACATGGTTTGCACCAGATCCGTATCCGTTAACACCGTGATAGCATATTCGAATCCTGGAAAGATTTGCCGCATCCAGTATCGTACTTGCTGGTAAAGCTCACGACGTGTTTCACCGGTCTTTTCGTTCGTATATGCCAGTTTTTCGTTAGCGATCAACTCCTGCTGATTGCGACCGGCAACAAATGCGGCATACTCGCCATGAATACCAACATTGTGCGATTCATGCTCGTCTTCTGGCATCTGAAAGATTGTTCGAGGACCAAGACGTTCAGCGCTGAGATAGTTGAACTGCGGATAGAAAAGATTTATCGCTTCGTAGTGCTGTAGGGATTGGCCTCTAAGTACGCGCTGTGTCGGCTCGCCTCGCTCAAACATAAACTTGAATCTTATATCTTCAGACGCTTCAATTCCGATCGAGAGATCGGTATCCTGGGCGTTTTGGTAGAAAACATCGGTTACTGTCCCTAAAGTGGCGAGCGAACCATTCAAAAGAAGGACGCCATCACGCAGAGTATCGCGTTGGTGTGATTGGCGTAACAGAAGGAGCGCCTGAATGACGCTCGACTTTCCAGTAGCGTTAGCGCCTGTGAGAATAGTCAGAGGAGCGCAGTGAATGCTCTGGTCTCCAAAGCATTTGAAGTTATGGAGATGAATTGTCTTGATCATTGCAGATTCTCTTGGAGTAGTCTATTGATACGGTCAAAGCGATACTTAACTGCCTTGACGCTTCCTGTGCCATATGAGATGGACTTGATAAAGTCGAAATCTTGGTTCATGATATCAATAAAACCATCAATTATTCGGTCACGGCGCTGTTCAAGTGTTTCTGTTGACCATTTGCAGAACAGCGTGCTCCAGACCTCGAAAAGCGGTTTGCTGATCGGTTGGCGTTTCTGGTTGCGCCCATACAATTTGCGAAAAGCGTGACGACCGAATACGAGACGCGCCTTATGCATGCTATCGAGGAACATCTCCGTGAGTCTCTCGTGCTCCTCAGGAGGCAGTTCGTTCAGATCCGCCATCGTGCGATTGAGCAATCCATCGAGATTTGGTGGTTCGCCCATGCTCAAATTTCGACCGAACTGCTCGTATGGATACCGCACGAATGCAAGAAAGCGCAGAACACACTCGCGATCATCCATCCGTCGCGGACTGATGGAACGATCGGTTGCAGCGAGAAACTCTGAGCTTTCAGCGAGTTTCTTGAGCAAGCGAGGAGCGCGTCCATCGCGCCCTTGATAAAGGGCGTGTCTGATCTCCTGATTGGTCAGGACTAGACCACCAGTATTAATGCGCCGAAAGATGATGAACTTTACCTGTAATGGCGTCTCTGGTCGGATGACGTGCATTGTAAGGCGGGTTTCTTCGAGGCGAGATCGCATATGAGAAGGTAGTTTGCTAAACCTGTGATTCTCGAACTCGCGCAAGTATTCCAAACCAGTGAGTTTGAGCGACTCTTCGTTGCAAAAGCGATGGAGCGTCATCAGACGCTGGAGACCATCAATAACGACATAGGTGTCTTCCTTCGGAGCGTCAAGATAAAATGCCGGCAGCGCGATACGCAGAAGAATAGACTCAATAAGACGGCTTTGGCGCACTTCGTCCCAAATGAAATTGCGCTGAAATTCTGGCTGAAGAACGAGTCTTTGCTCACGAATAAGCTTAAGGGCGTGATAGATATGCATCTGATCGACATCGACCTTGATCAGTGCTGGATTGAAAGGCGCGCCTTTAGGCTCAAGCGCTTCATCAGTTTCTGAAATGTCCACGAGCTCTTCAGGCTCAATGCTGATCTGACGTGCGTAAGCGCGCCCTTCAGGTGTGATTGTCCAGGTTCGGTCTTTGGCAGACCAGAGGATGTACATGTTCCCGTTCTGGTAGAGACATTCTCTTAAGTCCCCTATTTCATCGTCTGTCAGTTGAACGCCACCACGTCGTTTGCTGATGCTTTTGGCGATCTCGCTAAACGTCATTGGTGTATTGGTCTCTTCAATCGCAAGCAACGCCTCCACCAACAACTCATCCGTTGCTATGCTCATTGTGTTCCTCCCCCACCGCCGGTCCGGCGGTCACCACGGCATAATCGTCGGTTGCCAGATAGCGACGCGCCACTTCCGTGACCTGTTCCCGGTCGATGCTGCGGATAATCGACGGGTAGCGCTCGACATAATCCAGTCCGAGGTGATACCGTTCGATGCCCAGGAGCGTACCGGCGATGCTGTCATTCGTTTCGAGGCTGATCGCCAGGCTGCCGGTCATGAAATCGTGCGCATCGGCAAGTTCCTGGTCGGTCGGTCCGTCAGCGGCAAACTGTTTGATTTCGGCGATGATGGCGTCGATTGCCCGTTCGACGTGCGCCGGGTTCACCCCTGCCATCGCCGCCCACGGACCGGCGCCGAGATCGGCGTCGAGGCTGCTGCCGCAGTAATAGGCGAGTCCCTGTTCTTCACGCACCCGCTCGCCAAGACGACCGCCAATGCCAATGCGTCCCAGAATCATATTTGCGACACTCGCGGCGTAGTAATCGGGCGAACGGCGATCAATCCCGTGCACTGCCCAGATAATGTCGGTCTGACTCTTTCCTTCGAGGGTGACATGGACGCGCGGACGGTCGGGCAGCGGCTGCGGGTCGGGCAGCATCATCTGCGGCGGCATGCCAGGCGCCTGCCAGTCGCCGAAAAACCGCTCAATCAGGTCAGTCACTTCGGCGGGTTCGATATCGCCGACCACGGCAATTGTCGTGGCTGCCGGATGGTACAGCGTATGGAAGCGCACCAGGTCATCCCGCGTCAGCGCCGAGATGGTTTCGATCGTGCCGCTGCTGAGGCGACTGTAGGGATGAGTTGGCGGAAACATGAGCGACCGCAGCGCGCGCGATGCGCGTACCGAGGTATCCTGCTCCTGCTCGCGCAGCATCATCAAAAACTGACCGCGCAGGCGCTCGATTTCTTCTTCGGGAAAGGCGGGCGCGCGCAGCATATCCGCCAGAATATCGAGGATCAGCGCCACATCCTCGCTCAGCGATCGTCCGCCGAAGCCGGTGGAGTGCAGTCCGCCGCCGGCGTTGACGCTGGCGCCAACCGCTTCGGTGGCGGCAACAATCTCCTGAAACCTGCGGCGGCGCGTACCGCGAATCAGGGCGGCGCCGGTGAATGCAGCCACACCATTCTGTTCGGCGGGTTCATGAACGGCGCCGATACGCACCTCGCCATAGACGCTCACCGTCGGCGCCGTCGGGTTGCGCTGCACCAGCGCTACCATGCCGTTGGGCAACGTATGGCGAATTGCCGTTGTGATCGTACTGGCGCGATTGGAAGGAAACCGATTCATGCTCGAACCACGCTTGATCTGCTTGTAGAGCGAACAACCAAAAACCTTGACAATCAAGGACGTAGAGCGGTTGGCGTTGGCTTCGACAGGCTCAGCCAACGACAGGCTCAGCCAACGACAGACTCAGCCAACGTCAGCCACAAGGCGGTCAATACCGGCAATGATTGTGCAACATCTGATTGATCGCTTTATGAGAGCGGAATAAAATACCCGACCGTTCTTCGGCGTTCCGTCAGGCAGGTTTGTGCAACGCGCTGCACGTCTTCAGCCCGCACCGCTGCTATCTCATCGAGCAACGTATCGGCGCGGACGTAGCGGTCGATCATCTCCCACATGCCGAGCATCAGCGCCTGGTTTGTGACACTCTCTCGCGCATATGCGATTTGTGCTCGCATCTGTTTGATCACCCTGGTCATCTCATCGGGTCGAGGACCGTTCTCCTGGAGGGCGGCAATCTCAGCCAGCAGCGCGCGCTCCACTTCTTCGACAGAGTGACCTTCCTGCACCATAGCGTGAAACTCGAACAGGTGCGGATCGCGGGCAGGGCGGAAACTGCTGGAAGCGTAGGCGGCAAGGCGCGTCTCGACCAGTGCGCGGTAGAGACGGGCGCTGCGGTTGGTTTGCGCGCCGCCGCTGAATGCCGGCGACTTTGCGCCCGAAAGCACTGCATCGAGCACGAGCAACGGTGCAAAATCCGGGCTGCGACAATCAACCGCATGATACGCAATCTGAACATACTGCGCCGGTCCCGGTCGGCGCACCACGACGCGACGTTCCTCCTGCTGCTCTGGTTCACGCCAGGAGACCGGCGGCGGCGGCGGTCCGGCGGGCAGGTCGCCGAAATAGCGCTCGATGCGGGCCATGAGGCTGGATGCATCAACATCGCCAACCAGCACCAGCACGGCGTTGTTCGGTCGATAGAACGTCTGGTAATGCGAGACCAGTCGATCACGGGTCAGCGCCAGCAGATCGTCGCGTGAACCGATGACCTCGTTGCGGTACGGATGGACCTGGAATGCAGTGGTCATCACCGCCTCGTTGAGCCACCACTCAGGATCATTTTCGTGCCCCTCGCGTTCTGCCAGAATAACCGTGCGCTCGTGCTCAACCTCTTCTTCCTCAAACAGGGTATTGACCATGCGATCAGATTCGATCTGGAGCGCAAGATCGATCCGGTCGGCCGGCAGCGTCTCGAAGTAGGCGGTGAAATCGTGCGACGTAAAACCGTTGAACGTCCCGCCGTTGCGCGCGATCAGTCGGTCGAGGCTGCGCCCTGGAATATGCGGCGTCCCTTTGAAGAGCATATGCTCCACCCAGTGCGACACGCCGGTTGCGCCGGGGGACTCATTGCGAGCGCCAACGCGATACCAGATCCAACTTGTAGCAAGGGGAGCGCTGTGCGCCTCGCGCAACAAGACCAGCATGCCGTTCCGAAGCGTATGCGAAAGCGTTTCTTCCATTGTTTGCATCTATTCTCGTGATGCCGCACTATCTGCGCGGTTGCGGAGCATCTTTTGAGTCGACTGCAAAAAGGCTTAACCACCAAGGACACGAAGCGCACGAAGGTGAATACACATGAAGCGCATTGCCTTTGTGTCCCTTGGTGACCTTCGTGGTTGCTTTTTGCAGTAAAGTCATCTTTTCCATTATAGCCGAGATCCGGCGCGAGTGGATGGCGTGCTGCGACACACGCAGATTCTGCGTCGCCTCTCGGTGACTGTTCACGCTTTGCCTGGAAGCGCAGGCGCTATATGTGGCGTCCTGGAGCGGCGGGGCGCCGTGCATTGGCGCTTGCTGAGGCCACTCCGCCGCTTCTCCTTTTCGGGGGCTGCCCCCGCCCCCCGTTTTGAGCGACCGGCGGCGCCGTTTCCCCCAACTGCGAACAGTTACGCCTCTCGTCCGTTGCGTGCCATCACAACCACCTGTGCTATAATTTTTTCGACGCCGTGTTTTTGTGAATACCAGGGCAGTAGTTGGTGCACCGCTCTTTCGATTGAAGGGAATGTATTATGCCACCCAAACAATGGTCGTCCCCGCCGCCGATGCAGATCGATCCGCAGCGCCAGTACCGCGCGCGTATGATGACGTCCAAAGGCGAGATTGTCATCGACCTTGCTGCCGCCTATGCGCCGAAAACGGTCAACAACTTCGTCTTTCTGGCAAACGAAGGGTTCTATAACGGCGTCGTCTTTCATCGTGTGATCAGCAATTTCGTCGTGCAGGGCGGTGACCCGACCGGCACCGGGCGCGGCGGTCCGGGCTATAAGTTCGAGGACGAGGTGGACCCGAAGAAGAATCCGCTCAAGCACGAGACCGGCGTGCTGTCGATGGCGAATGCGGGACCGAATACGAACGGCAGTCAGTTTTTCATTACTCATTCGCCGCAGCCGCATCTCGACGGAAAACATACCGTCTTTGGCAAGGTTGTCAGCGGCATGGATGTGGTCAACGCCATTCGTCAGGGCGACCAGATTCTGAACGTCGTGATTGAGGTTGTGTAGCAACACATGAACGACTCATCCGGGGGTGTCGCGCACCTGCCGCCATTATCGCGCGCATCACGCCTCGCGCCGGTTGCCGGGGTAGACGCCCCCCCTCTCGCCGCGCCCGGTTCCGATGGGTTGGGAACGTCTGCAACACGGAAGTCGCGGTTGCAAATCTCACGCTCGCCTGGTCCGCACAATGCGCTCTGGTACTTTCCGCAGGTCACCGGCGGTCATCTGCGGGTTGCGCGCAATGCGATCGTTATTCAACTTGCGCGCTACACGCCGTCGCTCGCGCTCAAGAACGCGCTGTATCGCCTGATCGGCGTTCGGGTCGGCAGATATGCGTCGGTGGGGCTGATGGTCATGTTCGATATTTTCTTTCCCCAGGATATTACGCTTGGAGACAATTGCATCATTGGTTACAATTCGACAGTGCTCTGCCACGAGTTCACCCGCCGCGAATGGCGGCGCGGACCGGTGTGGATCGGGCATGATGTCACGATTGGCGCCAACACGACAATCCTGCCCGGCGTGGTCATCGGCGATGGAGCGACGGTTTCGGCGATGAGCCTGGTCAACCGCGACGTGCCGCCGGGTGCGTTCGTCGGCGGCGTGCCGGTGCGGATGTTGCGGGTGGAACGTTGAATGTGGAACGAGGGAAGGTGAAGCCAGGCGTGCGGCGAAGAGCGAGAGGGTTCCAGGGAAGTGGGCTGGGGTCAGGCGAGTCGGGCAAGAAGAGTAGTATGCGGGCGAGTGTTTCTGACCCTTATAGAGCGATCAACCATAACGTGGACCATCAAGAACGTGGAGCGGCTGACGCTGGCTTCGACAGGCTCAGCCAACGTCGGACGGAAGATGGTCAACACGGACAATGATTGGGCAATAGCGGGTTGTTCGCTCTATTAGATCCTAATACTTGACCTCTGGTTTTTGGTTCTTGGTTCTCATACCATGATCCGTTTTCTACACTGGCTCTTCGAATTCATCCTGCGCACTCCAATCATCTTCTGGAGTTGCGTCGTCGCTAACCTGATCGGTGCGATCTGGGGCGCGGCAGTCTGGTATGGTCCGATGCTAGCGGCATCGCCGCTGTGGGCGTGGCCCTTCATTCCCGACTGCCCGCTGGCGGCGTTTCTTGGAACGATTGCGCTTTTGGGGATGCGCGCCGGGCGACGCTGGTCGTGGTTCTATGCGCTGACGGCATTCGCCTGTGTTCACTACGGTATCTGGACGCTGGCGTTCTGGTTGCGGCAGTGGACGGGATCGGGGGTCATCGATCCGTTCGAGGTCGTTCTGTTCATCACCCACATCGGGCTGCTCTGCGAGGGGGTTCTGTTTGCCACGCGGTTGGGCGACGTATCATTCCCGCAACGCTTCGCAGTCATCGGCTGGTTTGCATTGGCGTTCGGCGTCGATTACGGGTTAGGGTATCATCCGCCGCTGGCGAGCCATGTGACCTTCGACTTCATCATGTGGCTAACGGTGGTGTTGACGGGTGGGCTGAGCGTTGCGCTGCTGGCGTTACCGCGCGCGGGCGCTCGACCAGCGTACCTGGCGACGGCGGCGGTTGAGGGTAAGCAATCTAACCCTTAACCCGCAAATGCTGCCAAAAAACAACGCCTCCTTGTGGAGGCGCAGCAATGGCGGGGAGGGTGGGATTCGAACCCACGTGGGCTTTCAGACCCAACTCGTTTTCGAGACGAGCACGTTCAACCGCTCCGTCACCTCCCCATCTCGAAGGCTATAGGAAGGGCGGCTCGCCAGCCGGCAGCCGCCCCTGTTGTGCTGGCGACTCTGGGGCGATTCGAACGCCCGACCTCTTCCTCCGCAGGGAAGCGCTCTAATCCGCTGAGCTACAGAGTCAAATCTTTCCGGCGTTACTATACCACGAATCGTCCTCTTGCGCAACCGGGAAGAATGAGGCTGACAGGGGCCCGTTTTGGCAACCCTTTCGATTGCATCGCGCGCTTCCGGGCATGAAGCCGCCGTGCCCCGGCGCACCTCCTTCGCGCCTTCGTGTTTGGAGATCAACGCCAGGACGCCACGGCGCAGCGCCTCGTCACTGCGGGGTGAGGTCCGCGCTAAGGACGCGAAAGTCCCTTCGGGGCTGATCACGAGGTCAATTTCCGATGCGCTCGACACCGGATCGCCCGTATCAAGCAGACGAAGGCGCCGCCTTCGTCTGCCTGTCGGCGCCAGCCATTGCGGTATTACGGCGTTGAATTCCCGCCGCCAAAGTCGTCAAAAAGCGCCCCTGACGTCTGCTGGAACCACACGCCGATCCGTCCGCCGCGATTGACGAAGAACGGCGAGGTTGTCGCCGTTCCGATCGGCGCGCCATTCCGGTACACCTGAACCGACCCATCCGCCAGCGCCTGTGCGCCGAGCACATCGCCATTGTTGAACACAACCGGAATGGTCGCGCGCGTGATCCATCCCGCCTGCCCCGGCTCGACAGTCTCGACGATGACCCGCTGCGCCGGCGCGTCGTAGCTGACCAGGATCATGCCGCGCGCGTAATTGGTGACCGATTGCGCTTTCAAGATGAGGGTATGATGCCTGCCGTTCGGATCAATCTGCGCCAGGGTGACGCAGGCTGACTGATCGGCGCCAAAGACGCGCGGTTGTGCATTCCAGAAAATTGTGCCGGCGGTCGTAAACGGTTGCGCCTGATTGCCGGCGATGCGGTAGGTATTGGTGGCGCCGGTCCAGTTCCTGCCCAATCCTCTGGTCGTATTGGCGCGGTTGAAGTCGTCGAGCAAGACGTTGGCACACCTGAACGCCGGATCAGGCTCGAAGTTAGCGTGGACCTCATCATTCCCCCACCGCGCCGTCACATTATCGACGAACCCGCGGAACGTCGCGCCCCAACCTGAGCCGACGCCGACATTGATGCCGAACACGAGCGTATTGGCATCAATATTGATCGGCGCAGGATCGCCTGGTTGACCAACCGGGGCGCCGGTGATCCAGTCGTTGAGCGTCACATTGTAGTTTTGCACCACGCCGCTGGGGATGGATTGACCACCTGGCACGAACATCCAGAACTTGCCATTCAGGATGTCCTGGGTGATCCATTGATCGGTGGGGACCGGCGGGGTTGGCGTTGTCCCATTGTACGCAGGCTCCCAGATCAGGAGCGCGTATTTGCCAAAGGTCGGCGAAGTGGGAGTGACATCCGCCACATACAACCGCAACACCGGCGCCAGGTGCGCAGCAGCGGTGCTGCTGCCGGCGCGATAATACTCGTAGCTGAGCGCCGTCAGCCCGGATAGTGTGCGTGCCGGAAAGTTGGTCGGATCCCACTTCTATAAATGCTTATATGTGAATGTGTCAATGACTACAGGGAAGCATTTGTATACAATCTTTTCATCTGACGGTTGCACTTTTGCTACTTACGATGGTATACTGACCATACTGCTTTCGTGATCGGTATAAAACGTCGCACTTCCGCACCGGCATGCGGCATGTGAGACGGAACAGGTCGAAAGCAGAAAAGGTGCGCGCTGAAGGCGTGAGGTTTTCGTTGTGCAGGTGGGCGCTGGTTGTGGGCGAGGAAGCGTGAACTGATGCAACAAGGATGTTGCGATGACGAGTGTTGTGTTTGAAACCATCGAGAGTGATATGACAAGTCTGGCCACTGCTTCGCCGTATTTCAACCGAGAACTCAGCTGGCTCGAATTCAACCGACGGGTGCTGGAAGAGGCGATGGATGAACGCCATCCGTTGCTGGAGCGGGTAAAGTTTCTGTCGATCTTCAGCACCAATCTCGACGAATTCTTCATGATCCGTGTGGCGGGCTTGAAGCAACAGGTTGCCGCCGGCGTCGTCAGTCGCTCGCCGGATGGGATGACTCCCGCCGAACAGTTGTCTGCCATTCGCCGCAAGGTTATTCCGCTCCTGGAACAGCACCGCGCTTGCTGGCTCGACGACATCAGACCCAAACTCTGTCAGCAGGGCGTTCATGTGCTCGACTATCACGAGCTGACGCCGCAGCAACGCGCGAAATGCGCTGAGTACTTCGAACGCGAGGTCTTTCCGGTGCTGACGCCGCTGGCGATCGATCCGGCGCATCCGTTCCCGCATATTTCAAACCTGAGCCTGAACCTGGCGGTCGTGATCAACGATCCAGAGGAAGGCGAGCTTTTTGCGCGCGTCAAGGTGCCGGCAGTGCTGCCGCGCTTCGTGCCAATCGAAGGCGATCACTGTGATACGCCGGAGGACGTTCCGCCGGAGCGGCGCCACTGTTTTACCTGGCTCGAACAGGTCATGACGGCAAATGTGGCCTCCCTCTTCCCCGGCGAGGAGATTGTCGAGTGTTACCTGTTCCGCATCACGCGCAACGCTGATATGGAGATTGAGGAAGAGGAAGCCGACGATCTCCTGCGCGTGATCGAGGAGGGGGTGCGTCAGCGACGTTTTGGCGCGGTTGTGCGCTTGCAGGTGCAACACGACATGCCGGAACGGGTGCGCAATCTGTTGCTCGCCAACCTCAAACTGACGCCCGACGATGTGTATGAAATGCGCGGTCCGCTCGGTCTGTCGGATCTCATGCAACTGACAAAGATTGACCGTCCTGATCTGAAAGACCCGCCGTTCTATCCGATTCCGCCGGCGCCGTTGCAGCATGCGCGCAGCAGTGAAGAACTGTTCGCCGCGATCCGCCAGCACGATATTTTGCTGCATCATCCGTTTCACTCGTTTCAACCGCTGGTGACGCTGATCCAGGCGGCTGCCGAAGACCCGAATGTGCTGGCGATTAAGCAAACGCTCTATCGCGTCGGATCGAATTCGCCGATCGTCAAGGCGCTTATGCACGCGCGCGAGCATGATAAGCAGGTGACGGTGCTGGTCGAGTTGAAGGCGCGTTTCGATGAGGAAAACAACATCATCTGGGCAAAACAACTCGAACGCGCCGGCGTTCACGTCGTGTACGGATTGGTCGGGCTGAAGACGCACGCCAAACTGGCGTTGATCGTCCGCCGTGAGCACGACGGGTTGCGCCGCTACGTGCATCTTGGCACCGGCAACTACAATGCCACCACGGCGCGCATCTATACGGATCTCGGCTTGCTGACGGCGCGCCCCGACATTGCTGCCGATGTGTCGGAGTTGTTCAACCATCTGACCGGCTTTTCGCGTCAGCGCCACTATCGCAAATTGCTTGTCGCGCCGGTGAGTATGCGTGAATGTCTGGAGCAATTGATCGAGCGCGAGATCGCACACGCGCAAGCGGGACGACCGGCGCATCTCATTTTCAAGTGCAATTCAGTCGTCGATAAGAAGATGATCGACCTGCTCTACCGCGCATCACAGGCGGGTGTGACGATTGATCTGATTGCGCGCGGCATCTGCTGCCTGCGCCCTGGCGTGCCCGGACTGAGCGAACGTATTACGGTGCGCAGCATCGTTGGGCGCTTCCTGGAACACAGTCGCATCTACTACTTCGGGAACGATGGCAACCCGGATATTTATCTCGGCAGCGCCGATCTGATGGAACGCAATCTTGATCGCCGCGTCGAGACGTTGTTCCCAATCGAGACTCCAGCCCTAAAAGAGGAGATCCGTCATCTTCTCGACGTGTACCTGCGTGATACATCGCGTGCGCGTCTTCTCTTGCCCGATGGCTCATACGTGCGCGCCCGTCCGCGCGATGGCGAGGCGCCGTTCGACAGCCAGGCGTTCCTCAGCCGCGATAACATAACGCCGCAGTAGGGGAGAGGGGAGAGGGGAGAGGCGAGAGGGGAGAGGCGAGAGGCGAGAGGCGAGAGGGGAGAGGCGAGAGGGGAGAGGGGAGAGGGGAGAGGCGAGAGGGGAGAGGCGAGAGGCGAGAGGGGAGAGTAAGGTTAGAATCGGGATTGGGTGGAGGCAGTGCATTGCAACGTCTCCGCTCTTCCGTGGTGTCCAGCCATGAACACAACAACATACCGCTTGTTCATTGCTGTAGAACTGCCCGCTGCTCTCCGCGCCGAACTGGCAGGTTTGCAACAGCAGCTCAAGCGCGATCAACCACCAGTGCGCTGGGTCGATCCAGATGCTATGCACCTGACGCTCTGGTTCTTGGGGGATGTTCCGGGCGATCGGATTGCGCATTTGAAAATCGCACTGATGCTATCGTTTGCCGGGCAACATGCGGTGCGCGTGCAACTTGGCGCTCCCGGCGCCTTCCCCAACCTGCAACGTCCGCAAGTCATCTGGGTCGGGCTGGCGGAAGGCGAGAGCCATCTGCGCTCGTGGTACGACGCGCTGGCGTGTCGCCTGTCCTCCCTCGGCTTTCTCCACGATCCCCGACCATTTCGACCACATCTGACCCTCGGGCGGGTGCGCCGTGAGATGTCGGCGGAACAGCAGCAACGCCTCGGCGCTGCGCTTCGGTCCCTGAAACCCTCTTCCGACCGTGTGTGGGATCTTCAGCGCGTGGCGCTGTTCCGCAGTGATTTGCGCCCTGAAGGTCCACGCTATACAACGCTGGCGGAGGTGGATGTGCAGGGGTTGGGGGTTAGGGGTTAGGGGTTAGGGATTAGGGGTTAGGAGTTAGGGATTAGGGGTTAGGGGTTAGGGGTTAGGGATTAGGGGTTAGGGGTTAGGGGTTAGAAGCACTTTCTGCTGCTCCATTGGCAAACCTGTTGCCCGGCGCCGCTTGTCGTGCTTGACGGTCCTGCTCTACGGGTATCCCTTGACCTTCCGCTTTCCCATCGGCAATGCACCATCCTGTTGCCCGGCGCCGCTTGCCGTGCTTGACGGTCCCACGTTCAACCTTTGCGGCTTCGAGACATTGCAGTGCAACGTCTCTACCCCGGGCCCCCCGACCTTCGGCCTTCCCACTTTCAACTTGCAACCCCCTTGCTGCTTACCTTTTGTCCCTTGCCTCTGATGATATAATGACAGTATGCTACCGGGACGACTTGGAACTGTGGCATTGTGGCTGCTGATCGCCTGTGCTGGCGTGTTTCTGTTTGAGCGCGCAGTGGTTGTGATCGGTTTTTTCGCCACGCCGCTCCTCCTGTTTGCGCTCGCCTGGCTGATCGCCGTTGTGCTGCAACCGCTGGTTTCACGGCTGACGGCTCTCGACCTGCCCGCAATCACGTTCCGCTCGCATAGTGTTCCGGTTCCGCCGCGCCATCTTTCGCGCGTACTCTCCGTAGCCCTGATCTATATTGCGCTGTTCGCCGTTCTCCTGGTGGTCATTTTGTCGTTTGTCCCGACTATCACCCAACAACTGACGACATTGACCGGTTCGGCGCCGGCAACGGTTGAGTCTGTTGTTCAGTGGACCGCCCGCCTCGAAGAAAGCCTGGAGCGCTTCGGATTCCGCGGCGATCTGACAGCAGTTGTGCAACCTGAAGCCATTACGCAGCAACTGACAGGCTTCGGCAGTGCGATGCTGCAACAATCGCTTGGCATCGCCGGCAGTATCGCCTCGGTGCTGTTCAATATCTTCCTGGTGTTGATTCTCAGTTTCTATATCACCCTCGACGGTCCGCGCATTGGCAGAAGTTTCATCACCATCCTGCCTCGGTCCTGGCACGATGAAGTGGATAATCTTTTTGCCGTCATTGATCGCGTGTTCGGCGGTTTTATGCGCGCGCAATTCGTCAATTCGCTGCTGTATGGCGTCGCCAACGCGATCGTTATGGCGCTGTTCGGCTTGAGCGACATCGCCCTTGCCAGCGTGGTTGCTGCGATGCTGGTCTTCATCCCGCTCGTCGGGGGATTCTTCGCGCTGGTTCCGCCTGCGCTGATCGCCATCCTGTTCGCGCCGGATCGTGTCGGATGGTTGTTGCTGGCGCTGCTGGCAGTGCAACAGGTACAGTTCAACGTCATTATGCCGCGTCTGGTCGGGCAGGCGATCGGTCTGCATCCGCTCCTCGTCTTCGCGGCGTTGCTCCTCGGCGGCGCCGTTGCTGGCGGGTGGGGAATCCTGTTCGGCATCCCCGTCGCCGGTGTGATCGCGTCGATTGTGCAGTTCTTCTATGAGCGCGCCCGCCGCGCGATGATTATCATTCCTTCCGCCACGGACGAAACGCTGTCATCAGCTGCCGCGCCGACGCAGGTCGTCGATCCGACATCCGCCACTGTGAGTCCGGCGCAGGTCGCCGACCCTGTGTCGGGCAGCCCACAATCATCGCGCTTGACGCAATAGCCGCTCTCCTCTACAATACCGCTGTCGAGAGACCATGTGCTCCTCAAATGCGACCTCGGGCTGAGTGCTACGCTGCGTTATGGAGAACCGCACTGCCGCTGAGAAGCGTTCCCCCTGTCTGACGTATGCCCTCCTTGGGGCGTTGAGTCTGACGAGCGGCATCGTTGGCGTAATCATCGGCGGTGTACTGATCTGGTTCTTTGTGGCGCGTCCGCTGACGGATCAGGCGCCCAGCGCACTTCTCCCTACTGCTGCGCCGCCAACCCCTCTCCCCCTCCAGCCGACCGTGGTTGCCGGCGACCCGGTGCGCACGGCGCCTGCACGCGTTGCGCGCGAGGTGGGACCGTCGGTTGTCACGGTGGTGTCACAGTTGCCATCGCAGGTTGGTTTCTTCGGGACATTTCAGCCGCCGCCCGCGCGCGGCTCTGGTGTGATTATCGATGCACGCGGGTATATCATCACCAACCACCACGTGATCGAAGGCGCGCGTCAGTTGTATGTCATTCTCGCCGATGGTCGGCAGCGCCCGGCGCAACTCGTCGGGAGCGACTATCCGTTCAGTGACCTGGCGCTGGTCAAAATCGAGGGTGACAACTATCCGGCGGCGCGCCTTGGCGACTCCGACGCCGTGCAACCGGGGGAATGGGTTATTGCCATTGGCAGTGCGCTGGGAGACCTGCGCAATTCGGTGACGATCGGCGTGGTCAGCGGGCTTGGTCGGTCGCTTCAGACCCGTGATGTCGTGCTGGATGACCTGATCCAGACCGATGCCTCGATCAACCGTGGGAACTCTGGCGGTCCGCTGGTCAATCTCGATGGCGACGTCATCGGGATCAATACTGCCATTATTCGTGGCGGCACAGAGCAGGCAGAGGGGATCGGATTTGCGATTCCGAGCAACACAGTACGCTACGTTGCCGATCAACTGATTGCCCGTGGCCGGGTGGCGCGTCCCTATCTGCCGATAGAGTTCGTACCGATTACGCCGCGGCTGGCAGCCTGGTACAGCCTGCCGGTCGATTATGGGTTGTTCATCCAGGCGGTGGGGCGCGGATCGGCGCTAGCGCAGGCGGGTGTGCGTCCAGGCGATATTCTGCTATCGCTTGGCGGTCAGCGTATCGATGAAGAACACCCGCTGCTGCGCATCCTGGCGCGGCGCCAGGCTGGCGAAGAGGTCGAGATCGAGATCTGGCGCGACAACAGGGTGCAGACCGTGCGTATCACGCTGGAGGAACTGCCGCGCTAGTTCCATTATTCCACCTGCCCGGCGGGGGAAGCCGCGGGCGAAGGGTGCGCAGCCCGCACGCCCGACGCTGAAGCGTCGGGCTGAGGGAACGAAGGGCGCTGAAGCGCCCTCGCACGCTGGCGGGTCGGTCTGCCGGGAAGCCGTATCGCCCGGCGGGGGAAGCCGCAGGCGCGGGGGGCGAAGCCCGTGTGCGCGGGCTGGAGCGGGCGGCTCAGGTGATTGTCTTAACCACGCGCAGCCGTGTGGTCTGGGATCGGCTCCTACGAAGGGAGAGGGGGGAGAGGGCGAACCCCACAGGCGTCAGCCCGCGCAGGCGGGCTAGACCGCGTAAGAAGACCACATCCCGGCGGACTAATAAAGAGTCATGGATCGGTAACATCCCCATCAGACGTGTATCAGGAACCCATCAGTCGTTGAGGCTATACTTGTGTCCGGGGATCGGTTGAAATCGTGTGACAAATGTGAGGAGGGTATGTTCCAGCAATCGAAGTTCGTGATGCTCCGCCTTCTGTCCCTGGCGACGCTGGTTGCGATTATTGTTGGAATGGTCGCCTGGCCCCGCCAGAGTAACGCTGCGGCGCGCAGTCCATCCGAAGTGCCCGACACCTATCCGCCGTATCTTGCCGAGTACTATCCGCAAACCGGTCATTCCGCCGTCAATTCGTTCGAACTGTTCTGGCGCAACACGCCGAATGCGCTCTTCGTGCTCGGCTATCCGATTTCGCGCCCGTTTATCGAGGAGAGTTTCACTAACCCCGGTGAGTATTACCGGGTGCAATACTTCGAGCGCGCGATTCTCGAAGAGCATCCGCAGAATTACGGCACCCCCTACTACATCCTCGGGCGCTTGCTTGGCACGCAACTGGCGAAGGGGCGCGAGAACGAACCGCCGTTCCAGCCAGTTCCCGACCCGCGCGACGGCACGTGGGATAGTGTGACGCGCCATACCCTGCGCAATTCACCGGCGCCGTTCCGCACGTTCTGGCTCAACAATGGCGGGCTGGCGGTCTTCGGTCGCCCGCTCTCCGAGCAGTTTCAGGAAGTCAATAAGGCGGACGGCAAGACCTACTGGGTGCAGTATTTCGAGCGCCAGCGCATGGAGTGGCACCCTGACGAACCTGACCCGCGCTATCGTGTTCTGCTCGGTTTGCTCGGCAATGAGTACCGCGACGCCAATCACCGCACCAACCCGGCATTCACCCCTGCCCCCCGCGATGATGCGCGCTCGCTGCCGCGCCCGTTCATTTACGGCTATAACGCGCACCTCTATCAGAATCGCGAACCCTGGCAGGACCGTAAGCGCGTGCTGCAACTGGTGAAGAATAGCGGCTTTGGCTGGGTGCGCCAGCAGGTGCGCTGGATGGACCTGCACGATCGCTCCGGTGCAATCTACTGGGAAGAACTCGATGACATCGTGCGCGATGCCGATGAGATGGGGGTGAAGCTGTTCATCAGCGTCGTTGCCGCTCCGGGTTGGGCGACGGACAACGGACGCAATGGATTGCCCAACCGCGCGAATATCGGTCAGTTCGCCTACTTCATGGGCGAAATGGCGAAACGCTACCGTGGCAGAGTTGGCGCCTACCAGATCTGGAACGAGCAGAACCTGGCAGTCGAAAACGGCGGACGGGTCGCATCGGCGGCGCTCTACATGGACGTGCTGGTTGCAGGGGCGCGCGCGATCAAAGCGAATGACCCTTACGCCATTGTGGTTTCCGGTCCGCCAGCCGCAACGGAGACGAATAATCCCAACATTGCCATCAGTGACCTGGCGTTCTTCCGGCAGATGTTCGCCGACCCGCGCTTCCGTCAGGTGGTCGATGCTATTGGCGTCCATGCCGGCGGGACATCGAACCCGCCCGATAGCATGTGGCCCGACCGTCCCGGACCGGGTCCGAACTTTGTGACCAGTCGTGAGTTCTATTTCCGCCGCGTCGAGGATTATCGGGCGCTGGCGTTGCAGTACGGCCTTGGTGATCGACAAATGTGGATTACCGAGTTCGGCTGGGCGACGCGCAACAATACGCCGGGGTATGAATTCGGCAACCAGATTTCGTTCGAGCAGCAGGCGGAGTGGATCGTGCGCGCCTTTCAGATCGGGCGACGCGAGTATGCGCCGTGGATGGGGGCGATGTTCCTGTGGAACCTGAACTTCGCCGTGCCCTGGGCGCAACGCAACGGGAACCCGCTCCACGAGCAGGCGTCGTTTGGCATTCTCAACGGCGACTGGAGTCCGCGTCCGGCGTATCTGGCGCTTCAGGCTATGCCGAAGGATTAGGTCCGCCGTCATCCCTTGCCTCTCTCCCGCACGGTGGGAGAGGGGCATATAGCGATCAGGCTAGATGTTGCACAATCATTGCTTGTGTTGACCGTCTTGCGGCTGACGGTGGCTTCGACAGGCTCAGCCGACGTCAGCTGCTCCACAGTCCAGGTTGTGGTTGATCGCTCTATAAGGAGAACCTCTATGCGTATCCCGAAATATCTTTCGCTGTTCCTCCTGTTTGCGCTGGCGGGGACGCTGCTGCTGCCGTGGCGCGCGCAGGCGGCGGCGCGCAGCCCGGAGGAGGTGCCGCCGACACAGCCGCCGTTTCGGGCGCGCCTCTTTCCCGAAACCGGGCACACGGCGGTCAACTCGTTCCTCTCCTTCTGGGAACGCACGCCAAATGCGCTCTTTGTGCTCGGCTACCCGATTTCGGCGCCGTTCATCGAGGAGAGTTTCACCAACCCCGGCGAGTATTACCGGGTGCAATACTTCGAGCGCGCGATTCTCGAAGAACACCCGGAAAACTATGGCACTCCCTACTACATTCTTGGTCGTCTGCTGGGCACGGAAATCGTCAAGGGGCGCGAGAACGAACCGCCGTTCCAGCCAGTTCCCGATCCGCGCGACGGCACGTGGGACGAGTTCACCCGCCACACGCTGCGCAATTCACCGGCGCCGTTCCGCAGTTTCTGGCTCAACAACGGCGGGCTGGCGGTCTTTGGCCGTCCGCTCTCCGAGCAGTTTCAGGAAGTGAACCAGGCGGACGGCAAGGTGTACTGGGTGCAGTATTTCGAGCGCCAGCGCATGGAGTGGCACCCCGATGAACCCGACCCGCGCTACCGCATTCTGCTCGGGTTGCTCGGCAACGAGTACCGTAACGCGCATCATGAGGGCAACCCGGCGTTTACTCCCGGCGCCACTGCGCCCGATCAACCGCAGCCGCCGACGAGCAGTTTTGCCTATGGGTACAATGCTATTCTGTACGGTCAGGGTTCGACCTCGTGGCAGGATCGCCCGCGTGTGCTGCGCCTGGTGAAGGAAAGCGGCTTCGGCTGGGTGCGTCAACAGGTGCGCTGGATGGACCTGCATGATCGCTCCGGCGCAATCTACTGGGGCGAACTCGATAATATCGTCGAAGACTGTCATCGGGAGGGGGTCAACGTGTTGTTGAGCGTCGTCGCGGCGCCATCATGGGCGACGCCCAACGGCAGGAACGGGTTGCCTTCCCGCGAACACTTCAGCACATTCGCCTATTTCATGGGCGAAATGGCGAAACGCTACCGTGGCAAGGTTCAGGCATACGAAATCTGGAATGAACAGAACCTGGCGGTCGAGAACGGCGGGCGCGTGCCGAATGCATCGTTCTACATGGACATGCTGGTGCAGGCGTCGCAGGCGATCAAGGCGAACGACCCGGCGGCGCTGATCGTCTCCGGCGCGCCGTCGAGCACTGAAACGAATGCGCCGACCATCGCCGTCAGCGACCTGGTCTTTTTGCAGCAGATGTTCGCCGATCCACGCTTCCGCGCGAATGTCGATATTGTTGGCGTGCATCCCGGCGGCGCCGCCAATCCGCCCGACACCTTCTGGCCCGACAATCCAGGACCAGGACCGGGATGGACGAATAGCCGCGAGTTCTACTTCCGCCGCGTCGAGGATGTGCGCGCCCTGATGGTGCGTTCCGGGTTGGGGGACATGCCGATGTGGGTGACGGAATTCGGATGGGCGACGCGCAACAATACGCCGGGGTACGGTTTCGGCAACCAGATCTCGTTCGAGAAGCAGGCGCAGTACATTGTGCGCGCATACGAGATGGCGCGCACGAACTACGCGCCGTGGATGACCGGCATGTTCCTGTGGCAGCTCAATTTTGCCGTTCCCTGGCGCGCCCAGGGCAATGAGTTGCACGAGCAGGCAAGCTACGGCGTGATCAACGGTGACTGGAGCCCGCGCCCGGCATACCTGGCGCTCAAGGCGATGCCGAAGTAGGCGCCGGTCACACCTCGTGTCGATCCTGCGAAACTCCGCGTGCGGGGCTGGGTGGAGGCGTGAGGCAGGAGGCGTGAGGCAGGAGGCGTGAGGCAAGAGGCGTGAGGCAAGAGGCGTGAGGCAGGAGGCCGCGCCCTACGTGCGCGGGGCTGGTGCGGGCGCTGCCAGCCACGGCAGGACGCTGCCGAATGCGACGACGAGGATGGCGAGGAGCGGCACGATGCAGCGCATGCTCCCCTCCACCCCCCCACCCCGTCCCTCCCCCCGCTGGGGGGAGGGGGGCTTCGCTCCTCGTCCTGCCGCCGCTGGGGGGAGGGGGGCTTCGCTCCTTGTCCTGCCGCCGCTGGGGGGAGGGGGCCCCCCACCCCGTCCCTCCCCCCGCTGGGGGGAGGGGGACCCCCAACCCCGTCCCTCCCCCCGCTGGGGGGAGGGGGGCTTCGCTCCTTGTCCTGCCGCCGCTGGGGGG
>CALGYB010000189.1 GCA_937935075.1 uncultured Roseiflexus sp.
CGACTGGCGGAGTCATCCACGAAGTGCACAAAGGGACACGAAGGGGTGGAAATCGGAGGCGGCGCAGACGCACATCGCGTTGGTAATGCCGGCGCGGTCAGCATTGCAGGGTCGCCCTGCTGTGGGCGCCTGGTGCAACCCGCGCCAGACGACTGGCGGGGGTCATCCACGAAGTGCACGAAGGGACACGAAGGGGTGAACAGCTGCGGGCGCCTGGTGCAACCCGCGCCAGACGACTGGCGGGGGTCATCCACGAAGTGCACGAAGGGACACGAAGGGGTGAACAGCGGAAGCGAAGGTACATCCCTGGTGATTCGCGTCGCGGGCGATCCTGACGATGTTCGAGAGGGCGTCCGCAGGCTTACAAGTGGAGCATTTTTGACCAGCCCTTCGATTGCGTCGCGCGCGTTAGGAGATTGGGACGCCCAAGCGCCCCATTCTCCCCGCTTCGGCGCCGCGCTTCGGCAGGCTCAGCGCACTGTGTGTGGGAGAAGGGGGGATGAGGGGAAATGAGCATCGGGACGCCGTGAGCATCGGGACGCCGAGAATGCACTTCGCATCTGAAAAAGCCATGCGCGAGAGGCGTCCACAAGGGGATGCCCTCTTAGAGAGGGGGTCTTGGTCGGCAGGCGGGACGTCTGCACTCCCGGTACGAGAGCGCCCCGATGGGCGCCCTCTCGGAGGGTGGTCTTTGGGTCTACACGTGTCTTCACCTTACAGCGGAAACGACCGGTGGCGCAGGTCTGAGACCTGGTACAACAAGGAGACGCACCATGAACCCTATCAACCAGCGAATTGGCGAGGCGCTTTCTCGCATTCGCGCAACGAAACCCTTGATCCACCATATTACTAATCTGGTCGTCATGAATGATACCGCGAATGTGACATTACACGTGGGCGGTTTGCCGGTTATGGCTCACGATGTGGAAGAAGTCGCCGAAATGGTGACGCATGCGGGTGCGCTGGTGCTCAATGTCGGCACCCTCTCGCCCGATTGGGTCGAGTCGATGCTGGTTGCCGGGCGACGGGCGAACGAACTCGGCATCCCGATTGTACTCGATCCGGTGGGCGCCGGTGCGACACAGTTGCGCACGGCAACCGATCTCAAACTGCTGCGTTCGCTCAACATCGGCATCGTGCGCGGCAATGGCGGCGAGATCGGTGCATTGAGCGGCATTGGCGGCGAGGTGCGCGGCGTGGAGAGCATCGCAGCGCCAGACGATCCCGTGGCGGCTGCACGCACTCTGGCGCAGACGTATCACACAGTTGTGGCGCTCACCAGCGCGCGCGACATCATCACTGACGGCGCGCGGGTCTTCACCGTGAGCAATGGTCACATCTGGCTGACAACCCTGACCGGCACCGGCTGCATGGCGACAACAATGGTTGCTGCATTTGCAGCAGTTGAACGTGATTATCTGTTGGCGGCTGCGGGCGGGTTGGCAATGTTCGGGCTGGCGGCGGAACTCGCTGCCGAGAAAGCGCACGGTCCCGCCAGCTTCAAAATGGCGCTGTTCGACCAGATCTATAACCTGACGCCGGAACAGGTGGCGGCAGGGGCAAAGGTCGTGGAGCTGGATAGTTGAGAGTGGATGGTGAGGTAAGGCGAGGTCAGAGGCAAGCGGCGCAGGGCGTAAGGTGAGAAGATGCCATCTTGAAGGAGGGATGGTGGCAGGTGGCAAAGCGGCTCTCAGCACCCTCTGTCCCTCTATCGTTCAAAAAGCAGGTGGGAAGGTTAAGGCAAGCGATCAAATCCCTAACCCCCCCACCGCCTACAACAAGGAGGAACCCATGGCAGCAGCAACCTCCCTCGTGCGCAGTCAGACGCGACGACTGGCGTATGCCATTGTGTTGACGGCGCTGGCGGTGGCGTTATCGCCGATCAGCATTCCGGTCGGAATTGCGAAAGTATTTCCGGTGCAGCATATGGTCAATGTGCTCGCCGGGGCGCTCATTGGTCCCTGGTGGGGACTGGGGGTGGCGCTGGTCACCTCGATCATTCGCAATGCGCTTGGTCTGGGCACGCCACTGGCATTCCCCGGCAGCATCTTTGGCGTGCTGCTCGCCGGGTTGATCTATCGCGCCACTCGCAGCATTCCGCTGACGGTCACCGGTGAAGTGATCGGCACCGGCCTCATTGGCGCACTGGTCGGCGCGCTGGTTGTTGCACCGTATGTGATGAACCGCCCCATGGGTGCGACGGCGTTAATCATCCCATTTGCCCTTTCATCGCTGGTCGGTGCAGTGCTGGGTGCGCTCGGCTTGCTGGCGTTGCGGCGCACCGGTTACCTAGAGCGCCCGGACACGAATCAATGAACCCGCTGGTCGTCTTTGATGAAGTGACCTATCGGTACCGGGACGGCGCATCAGGACTGTGCCAGGTGTCGCTGACCATCGAGCCGGGAGAGTTTGTGGTTGTGGCAGGCGCCAGCGGTTCGGGCAAGTCCACCTTCTGCCGCTTGCTCAATGGTCTGATCCCGCACCTCCACGGCGGCGCGCTGACCGGTCGCGTGCTGATCGAAGGTCGTGATACGCGCCAGACACCGCCATACGTTCTGAGTCGCTGTGTGGGGCTGGCGTTGCAGAACCCTGAAGCGCAGAGCCTGGCAACAACGGTCGCCCGTGATCTGGCGCTCGGTCCTGCCTGTCAGGGGCTTGACCGCCCAACGATTGCGGCGCGTGTCCGTGAGGTTGCTGCACTACTGGAAATCGAACCGCTCCTCGACCGACCGCTGATCACGCTTTCGGGAGGCGAGGTGCAGCGAGTGGCGATTGCCGGGGTGCTGGCGTTGCGACCGGGGGTGCTGGCGCTCGATGAGCCATTTGCGTTTCTCGACGCGGCTGGCGCTATCCGGCTGCGTGAGACGCTCCGCATGCTCCATCAACGCGGTGTCGCCATCATCGTTGCCGAGCATCGCCTGGCTGACGTGGCGGACCTGGCAACACGCCTGATTGTGTTCCAGGACGGTCGGGTCGTGGCGGATGGCGCGCCACGGACAGTTCTGGCGTGCGATGTGTCGAAATGGGGGCTGGAAGCGCCGCCATGGGTGCGCCTGGCGCGTGCTGCCGGGATTGACGCCACGCCGCTGACACTGAATGAGGCGCTTGAGTTGGCGTTGCCAAACGGTAGTGTGGTTCCTGCGTCGCCAGGCGATATTCCCGCAACTCTGCCGGTTATCGCATGGGAAGACGTATCGTTTGCACACGGCGACCGAACGGTGCTGAGTCGGGCGTGTCTGGCGGCGGGTGCGGGTGAGATTATTGGCATCCTGGGCGCCAATGGCGCTGGCAAAACGACGCTGCTCAAACTGGGCAACGGGTTGCTTCGTCCACAACACGGAACGGTTCGCATGCAGGGTCAGGCAATTGGGCGACGTCCGCTCTGGGAGATTGCGCGCAGCGTCGGGTTGGTTGTGCAGCATCCGGGGCATATGCTCTTCGCACCGACAGTCCAGGACGAACTGGAAGCGGGACCGCGCGCACTCCAGCGGCATGATCGCGCCTGGATCAGCCACGTGATTGATCGGTGTCGTCTGGAATCGTTGCTCCACCGTTCGCCGCATCGGTTGAGCGCCGGTGAGCAACGACGCGTGGCAATCGGCGCGGCGCTGGCATCGCATCCATCTGTGCTGCTGCTCGATGAGCCGACAGCGGGACAGGATGCGGTCAGCCGGCAGATGCTGAGAGCGTTGTTGACCGATGTTGCGCGTGATGGCGTGGCAGTCATCACCGCCACCCACGACACCGAATGGGCATATGCGCTCTGCACCCGTTGGGCAGTGTTGGGCAATGGCAGGATTGTTGCCAGCGGTGCGCCGACGACGATCTGCATCCAGCCGGAGGTTATGGTGCGGGCGAATCTTCGTCTGCCGGCGGAAGCGGCGATCCGGCAGCACAACGAGCGACAGGCGGCTTTAAGGTGAACGCGACAGGTACGTTTGATCCACGCGCGAAAGCGCTGACATACCTGATCGGCTCGGCAGCGATCATCCTGACGCTCGATCTCGTGCGGCTTGCCGTCATCAGCAGCGCGCTGGCGCTGTTGCTGAGCATGGTAGGACTCTGGCGGCGCTGGCTGCATGTGATGCGCGTGTTAATGCCGACGCTGGCGCTCTTTGCGCTGGTTGCCGGGTGGAGCAGCGGGTACGAAGCGGCGCTCGGCGCGGCGCTGCGTCTGACGGCGCTCGTTTGTGCGGGAGTTGCGTTTTTTGGTATGACACCCCCGGAAGAGTTGGGAGATGCGCTTTTGGAGAGCGGCGTCCCGTCGCAGGTCGCATTTCTGCTCGAAGGGGCGCTCCGCTTCACGCCGATGATGGGGGCGCTGGCGCGCGAGGTGTACGAGGCGCAGGCGAGTCGCGGCATACGCTTCGATGGACGCCATATTCTGCGCAATGGTCCACTCGTGCTGACGCCGTTGCTGTTGAGTGTGATGCGGTTTGCCGATGATCTGGCAGAGGGGTTGGAAACACGCGGCTTCGGCAGTCCACAGCGCACCTCCCTACGCGCATACCGGTTCGGCTGGCGGGATGGAGCGCTGGTTGGCGCCGCACTGCTGCTGACGATCCTTCTTGTATGGTAAGGAGCACCCAATGGTCCCACGAGCATTGACGATTGCCGGCTCCGACTCTGGCGGCGGGGCTGGCATTCAGGCGGATCTGAAAACCTTCATGGCGCACGGCGTCTACGGCGCCAGTGCGATTACCGCGATTACCGCACAAAACACCATCGAGGTGCGCGCCGTTGTCATGCTCGAACCGGCAATGGTCGTTGCACAGATTGAAGCCGTGCTCGACGATATTGGCGCTGATGCCGTCAAAACCGGCATGCTCGGCAATGCCGCCATTATCGAGGCGGTCGCCGATACTCTTGATCGGTACCGCGTCGAGCGCCTGGTGATCGATCCGGTGATGGTCGCCAAGAGCGGCGCGCGCCTGCTCGAAGAAGATGCGATCACGACCCTGCGCGAGCGCCTGTTGCCGCTGGCGCTGGTCATCACGCCGAACCTGCCGGAAGCGTCGGTATTGCTGAACCGCCAGGTGACCGACGAACGCGACATGGCAGATGCTGCACGCGATCTGCACGCGCTGGGTCCACAGTATGTGCTGCTCAAAGGGGGGCACCTGCCGGGGAGCGCCGTCGTTGATCTGCTGTACAATGGCGAGCAGTTGATCGAACTCCGTGCACAGCGTCTGGAGACCAACCACACCCATGGCACCGGCTGCACCTATGCCGCAGCCATCGCAGCCCTGATTGCGCGCGGATTGCCGGTCGAACAAGCGGTGCGCCAGGCGCATGCCTACCTTCACGATGCGATTGTCTCTGCGCCAGCCATTGGCAAAGGGTATGGACCGGTCAATCACCTGGTGTACGGATTGCCGGTGGAGCGGAAGTGAACACAGGCGCGCCACCGCCGGGCTGGTGCAGACACACCCTGGGGCGAGGGCGCGTATCGCGCCTGAACAAGCGTCTACTGCCGATGACCTGGCGGCAAGGTGATCGGTCCGGCGACAGGAGGCGACAATTGCGCCCACGGTAATCCCAGAAACGGGAAGAATTGCGGGCGCGTCCCCGCTGCCAGCAACCGCTCGCGGGTGAAGATGCGCTCCAGCGTCTGGTCTTCGTGCACCAGACGCATCGCCTGGTACCAGCTCAACCCGTCGCGGCGCTCGAAGTGCCAGTACTCAAGCGCCAGCGGCTGCGTGCGCCAGTCAAAGGTGTCGCGCTCCTGCGCTGCGATCCGACTCCAACCGTGCGCGGCAGCGAGCGCCGTGAAATCGACGAAATATCCGACCGGCGGCGGCAGTAGTCGCCGGTTCTGCACATCGAAGACCGGCGCCGTCAGCGGCTCGCCCATGCTGCCATCCTGTTGCGCCGCACGCAAGTAAAGGCGCCAGAAGAGCCGTCCGACGCGCCATTCAGGGGAAATATAGAGGATCTGCCGCCCGTTGACCTGGTAATCCCAACGGGTATCAAATGCCCGTCCGGCTTTGTGCCAGCTGGTAAACGATGATGTGCCATTCTGAAAATCAACCGCACGCGACGCTTCGCTCAACTGCCCCAAGAAATCGTAGCCGCTGGCTTCGATGACATTCCGCCGCAGCGCATCGAATGAGGGCTTGACTGCCGCAGCCAGCATTGGAATGCCGCCGGCGCGCACATCGCCGAGCGCGATCATGCCGCGCGGAAGCGACGCCATATCGACCGGCGGCGTGGTTGCGCCGAACAAGCGACCATCCTGCCAGCGTTCGTCCGGCACAAGCGGCGTCACGGCGCGATTGCTCCAGGCTGGCTCGGCATACCCGTGTGGACTGGCGACCACGAACGTGCCACCCTGCACGCCAGGACTGAACAATGCCACTCCCTGCCGCGAAAAGAAGCGTCGCCCTCCCAACGCCCATGGCGCAACCGCCATCAGTCCGCCGCCAGGCGTCCACGCCGGATCGCGCAACCCCAGATTATCGGGTCCGGCGCGCAGTTCTTCGCCGGTGATCACGTGATACATGTGCAGATTGCCGCCGCCGTCACGATCCGAAATGAACGCGATCCACCGTCCATCTGGCGACCATGCCGGACTGTGATCCGGCGCGGGGTGGTTCGTCAGATTAATCACATCACCGCTTTCCGTCTCGGCGATGTAAATCTCCTGATTGCCGTCGCGCCAGGAGGTAAACGCGATGCGTCGTCCATCGGGCGACCACGCCGGCTGTGAGTCGGCAGCCGGATGACTGGTGATACGCCGGACGTCGCCGCCGATGAGATCAAGAGTGTAAATCTCGAGGTTGCCGTCGCGCGCGCTGGTGAACGCGATCCGGCGACCATCGGGCGACCAGGACGGTTCGCCGTCGTAGGCGGGATGATCGGTCAGCCGCCGGAGATCGTTGCCGTCGGCGCGCATCACATAGAGGTCCCAATTGCTGTGGCGTCGACTGGCGAACACAATGTAGTCGGCGTCGGGCGACCAGGACGGGCTGCGGTCAGGATGCTCGTCGGCGGTGAGATTCGCTACCCGTTCGCCGGCAAGATCGGCGCTGAAAATGTCGAAGGCGCCATTATCGCCACGCGCCGCGGCAAAGACAATGCGCCCCTGGCCGGGGAGCGCCGGGCGCTGCGGCTCAGATGATGCCGCTGGCGCCAGCGGCATACCGATTGCAATCATCAGCAGAAGTGAAAGAAACTGCATGGGCATGGCACACCGTATACTCATGCGCGGTCATTCGTACAATACCGCCGGGGCGCTGCGGGCGAAAGCCCTCACTGAGGACGCAGTTCGACCATGCTCACTGCACGCGGTTCGAATGCGCTCATCGCAAGCGGTTCGACGGTGCTCACCGCACGTGGTTCGACCCTGCTCACCGCAGGCGGTTCGACGGTGCGCACCGCACGTGAAAGCTCCGTTGGGGCTGCTAATGCCGATGCGCAGTCATGCCTCCACGACCGCCAAAGCGTGTTGTGGATCGTTGCGCCGCGAGAACCGGGCGCGCGAACATCTTGTCTGACTGACCGCAAGTTAGTAGTAATCCTTGATAGCATGTACACGATTGGGCGCAATGCCAGGACAGCAAGATAGCATGACCCGGACCGTCCTACAGCGGCGATATGCTGGAAAAGCGCGCAAGAGTGCGCATAGATACACGCACGCCGATACCATACAGAGTATACTGTAGGTATATGGCTTCAACAGCCTCATAGAAATGAGAAATCAATGAGCAACAACGGATATCCTGTCGATGCGCCGCGACAGTTCTACCACTGGCGCAATTATCGAGTTGCATACTACACGGCGGGCAGTGGTTCACCCATTCTGCTGATCCATAGTATCAACGCTGCCGCTTCTTCGTTCGAGATGCGGCGTCCATTTGCCACGTTGCGGAGCGATCATCAGGTCTTCGCGCTCGATTTTCTAGGTTTCGGCGGTTCCGACCATCCAAAGCGCGCATACAGCGCCGACGACTATATCGACCTGATCGGCGACTTCGCCCGCGAAGTCGTTGGGAAAGGCGCAGTGGTGATCGCCAGTTCGCTTGGTGCGGCGTACACCATTCGTGCGGCTGCCCGCGATCCTGATCTCTTTGGTCCGCTGACGCTGATCTGTCCGACCGGCATTCGCAACCTGGCACAACCGCAACAGCCGGGTTGGAGTTACGACGTGCTTGCCGGTCCTTTGGGCGACCTGATCTTTCGGGCGCTGGCAAGTCGACCCAGCATCGCCTTTTTTCTGCGCACGCAGTCGTACTATGATCCTGCGGTCGTGGATGATCATCTGATCGAAGGGTTCTACCGCGCTGCATATCAGGCAGGGGCGAAGTGGGCGCCGATCTGCTTTCTGACGGGGTTGTTGAACTGCGATGTGCGCGAAGCGTTTGCGCAACTGCGTCAGCCAATCCTGCTGGTATGGGGGCGCTATGCCGATCTGACGCCGCTGCGCAGCGCCGATGCATTCCTGGCGCGCAACCCGCGCGCACGTCTCGCGGTTGTGGAGAACGCCCGCCTCTCGGTGCAGGACGAACGCCCTGCAGAGTTCATACATCTGGTACAGGAGTTCCTGGCTTCACAGCATTCGCAGCGAGCGCCATGAAACGCATGCTTGTTGCGCTCTTTCTTCTCGCACTCGTACCCCGCTTGTGGGCGCTGGATTGGGGGTTGCCGTATGTCGAGCATCCCGATGAGCCTGCCCTTGTCGAAACGGCAGTACGGATGGTGCAGGAGAGGGACTGGAATCCTCGTCGGTTTATGTATCCTTCTCTCTACTTCTACCTGCTGGCAGGAGTCGTTTTTCTCCACGCCCAGTGGGGAATAGCAACCGGCGTCTATACATCTGTCGCCGATCTACCGCTCAAGACGTATCTGTTCACGCTGGCGCCAGCGCTGTATGTCTGGCTGCGCGCACTCACGGCGATGCTATGTGCCGCAACTGTTCCCCTTATTTACATCGTAGCGCGGCGAATGTTCGATACGTCTTCAGCGCTTCTTGCTGCGCTAACATTGAGTGTTGCAGAATACCACGTGCAACACGCGCATTTCATCACAACTGATGCACTGACCGGCTTGTGGACAACGCTGGCGCTGCTGGGCATATGGAATGTTGTTCAACATGGCAGATTGCGCGACTATGTGTTGACCGGAATTGCGACAGGTCTTGCTGCTGGAACAAAATACAACGCAGGCGTTATTGGTCTTGTGCTGGTTGTCGCAGTCGCCCTGCGATTGATCGCTTCACGCGCTGCGGGGCAACCATGGAGATCCGAGATGATAGCGCACATGAGGGGTATCGCACTTGCTGGTAGTGTGGCGATAGTCGTCTTTACGCTGACCACACCATTCGCCGTCCTCGACTTTCCATCATTTCGACAGAGTGTCACCAGAACGATGATCCAGTATGCCACTCACGCAGGGCAGGGCGATTTCAGCGGCGTCTGGCGCCTGGATGGATATGCTCTATTCTTCTGCGAAGACGGCTTGTTTCCATCCGGCGTACTCCTATTAGTGGTAGGGTTGCCGCTGCTTATGCGCAGCGCGCCACGGCAGGTCCTTATTCTGGTTTCTGCGATTCTGATCGGGCTGTTGCCTCTGGCAATGCAAACCGTTCATTTTACGCGCAACACGCTGCCGGTCTTCCCGCCAGTCATTTTGCTTGCTTCTGCCGCAACGATCAGCTTGAGTCGCGCAATAGGGCAGCGATTCTTTGCCGACGGAACCTTCCTCAATGTCCAGAGAGCGCTTGATCGCAGGTGCACGCCGTCAATCCGTCTGGCTCATATGCTGCCGATGCTTATAGGAGGATGCGCACTGATCACGCCGCAGCTTCAAGAAACGATCTGGCGGTTATCATACTGGAGCAGGCCATACACGCTGGTGCAGGCTGCTGCTGTGATCCGCGCCCAACCGCGCGGGATGCTGGTCGCGGTTGAAGCGAACCCTGTTCAATGGGCTGGCGATCCGGTTGCGCATCCGTTTGATATCATCAGCGAACATTCTCCCGTATGGTATCTATCACATGGCTACAGGTATTTGCTGCTCAACGAAGACCGACGCCGTAACCAGGAGAACTACCATCGTTTGTTGGAAAGCGGCAGACTGCTGTTAGTGATGCCTGATCGTGATTGGGGAGCGCAACCTGGTCCAGGAGGGGTTGTGCTGGACCTTGGCGAGCGCGTCGATCTGATGCCATTCACCCGCTGCTTCGCCCGTTTTGGCGATAGTATCGAACTGCTCGGATATGAACTCCAGCCCGGCGAACTCCGCTCGCGCATTACTCCGCTCGAAGGCGCAAACTATCGGATCGTGACGCCTGGACAATCGCTACAACTCAACCTGTACTGGCGTGCGCTTGCCCGTATGGATCAGGATTTTGTTCTGTTCATTCACATTTACGATCAGCAGGACCAGCGCGTTGCCCAGCGTGACCTGCCTCTCCGCTACGACGACTATCCAACGAGCCGCTGGCATCCAGGCGAACTGGTAATAGATCGCGGCGATATGCCGCTGCCTACGCTTCCTCCAGGAGAATACCATCTCGTTATCGGTCTTTACGACTCCCAAACGCACACACGCCTCCCAGTCCAGGGCGAAACGTCGATGGTTCTGACCACGATCAAGGTGCTGCCCTGAGTTCGCATCAGAAAGGGACCATCATCGGCTTTCGACGCTGAATCTCATCAACCGCTTGAGTATAAGTATTGCCAGAGTCAATGCGCCGGTCGGCAAAAGCGCACCTCCAAAGTGCAGCAGCGCTTGCCTTATGACGACGCGGCAGCAGCACGCAGCCACGTGTATCCTCCGATCGCTCAACGTCTCCAGCCTGATCACTCTGCTCCCCGACGAAGTTGCTCACAGGTCTTGACATATAGGAAACCATCGCATAAAATAGAACAAATGTACGGATATTCAAGGTCAGCGAGGCAGCCATGGCGATTGGTCGCAACAAAATCCGCCAGTTCACCGATGCAATGACCATCCAGTGGGCCAACGGCAAGAACGAAGCGCGGCTCACCCCCGGCAGCGGGCGGTTCGTTTCGCATGTCGGCTGGTATGCCGAAGTTGGGCGCGACGACGAGTTCGACCGATTCGTCTACCAGGCAGGTGTGTCTCAGATGGAGATCCGCCACCCACGGCAGGGCGCAGCCGCACAGATCGTCCGGCACTGGAACCTCGGCGAACGTCTGCGGTTCTTTCCCGTCACCAGCGGTCCGGTGGCGACGACCGTGGCTGCCAGTCTGTCGCCGCGCAACATTGCCGCCACCATCGAAGCAGGGATCGGTTTGCGCTGGGGGCGCGGCGAGGGCGAGCGATCAAAGATGGCGATTCGCGGCTATATGCAGATCCGGCAGCAAAATCGTTCCGACGCCGGCGTGCACGATGAATGGCTGCTCTACCCGCGCCTGGTGCAGATCTCGGTACGTTCCCGCATGACCGATGAACTCCTCGCTGCTCTGGTCGATCATGTGCGCGTATGCGAAATTGCTGATACGCTGGTGGATCGGTCGAAGCATCCCGATGTGATCCATTGCTACGAACTGGCATTGCCGCTCGGTCCGGGGCAAGAGGAGCAGTGGGGCAAAGGCGAAACCACCACAGTGCTGCCAATCGCCAGTCTCCATCCCGACACGGTCGATCTGCCATACCTGCGAAGCCTGTGGCGGCCCGATCCGGTCGTTGAGCTGGCGCTGCGCGACTGGCCCGACGTGCAGGCGTGGGCGCAGGAGTTCAGCATTGGCGGGTACGCCGAAACTGCCGGGCAGACGCCGGCGGATGATGTGCGCGCAGGCGACGAGGCAGTGGCAAATGGGCGTATGGCGCACGCCGATGCATAGATGAAGAACGATGACCCCTGTCGCTGCGAGGGTGCTGGTTCGAGGCGCCCTCTAACCGGTCACGACCTGTACTCTCAGTGCTCTATTGCGGATGAACAATCTGCAACTGCGCCTGCTTTTTCTGAGAGGGTGTCTGAAACAGTGAATCGGGTGGGCGAAGGTGCGGCCTTTGGCCTCCCAACTGCACTGTGTGAGGCGAGGTTTCAGACACGTTCTGAAAGCACAAACGTCTCACCTCTCCAGGAGATGCTACAGATCGGCACGTCAGGGCATATTACCGCCGTTTTTGCGGGTTGTTACGGTCATTCATCCATCGAGCGGGATTGGTCTCGATGTAGTGGTGCACACAGTTGTATTCCATCGCATTGCGGATGATGCGGTCGTAATAATTCCGTTGCCAGACGGGAACGCCAGGGGTCTGGCGGATGTCATTGATGCGCCGCGCCGAAAATGATTTGAGGGCGCGCACGATTTCGGGTAACGGATGACGGGGTGACGCCGCGCCGTCGTCAATGGGGATCGCCCCACAATCGGCGGGCGCCGCGCCATCATCTGCGGGCGCCGCACCGCCATCGACGGGGGGCGCCCCAACATCCGTGGGGGACGCCCGGTCATCGACGCGCGCCGCGCCGTCGTCACCGGGGATCGCCCCACAATCGGCGGGTGATACCCACGTAGGGGCAGGTCTCAGACCTGCCCCTACATCATCGTTACCATCATCATCATGGTTATCATCAACAATAATGATAATGGCATGGATATGATTGGGCATGACACAAAATGCCCCTAATCGGACATATGGATAATGGCGGGGTAAATCGAACCAGGCGTGTTGAACGATTTCGCCATACCGGTTTAACCGCATATCGCCATTGACCGCCTCGCCGAATAGACAGACGCGATTATGCGTAACGATGGTAACAAAATATGCCCCTGGCTGCGAATAATCGTATCCCTTCAGACGAATACTGCGACGGTGATGTTTCTCCGGGTCATACGGCATACCTGCACCTCCGCGACAATTGTCTGAAGGGATATACCGTCAGACTTTGGCGCAGGCAACCGGTTTTCTTTCACACATCGTGCAAGAAATGCGTGATGTTTTGCGTCTCGTTGACCCGCATATACACATGCGAGCGCAGATGTCCGCCCGGCGCGAATCCCTAATCTCTAGAGCCTGTTATGTACTTTCGAGCATAACGGTAATGAACCGCTTCAGCCACGTGGACCTTGCCGCCCCCCCTTTCCCCCCCGCATGCGGGGGGAAAGGGGGGGACGTTGATGCCCGTCATCGCCGGCGCGCGCTGCGGGGCGTCTTCGGTCATGAAGGTCAGGGAGGGAGCGCGGCGCCTGAGCCGGTCGAAGCGACGAAGGCCCGCTCCGCGTCGCTCACATCGCTGGGATAGGGTTGACGTGT
>CALGYB010000190.1 GCA_937935075.1 uncultured Roseiflexus sp.
TTGCCGCGCAACTCGCGCGCTGGCTGGACGCGAAAGAGCGCGGCGGCATTCCCGACCTGCCCGAGTCGGTTGCTGCCGGGCTGTCGCGCGAAGCGCAGACGCGCCGCCTGGAGGCGTTTCTGGAGCGTCTCGTCGGGCAGCACACGCTGTCGGGGGTGCAGTATGACGAAAAAGGCCGCTGGTCAAAGGAATAGTCTGGCGCCATCCACTGCGCGGATCCGTGTAGACGGCATTGTGTCTCCCACAAACGCGCTGCTTCGCGTGACGGGTCTGTTTGTCGTTTTGCTGCTCGCCGGTCTCTGGAACCTGGAAGGTCCCGAATTCTGGTGGGATGAGGGGTGGACGCTGTCGGTAGCGCGCAATTTTGTCGAGAGCGGGCACTACGGTCGCCTGCTCGACGGGCAACCCGCCCCCGGCGGGCTGGAAGCGTCGCCGGTTGTCACGCTGCCAATAGCGCTGAGTTTTCAGGTTTTTGGTGTCGGCCTGTGGCAGGGACGGCTGGTCAGCCTGGTCTGCGCTGCTGCGGCGATCACGCTGCTGGTTGCGCTGGCAGCGCGTATGTACGATCAGACCGCGGCGTGGGGGACGCTCGGCGTTCTGCTGCTGCTCCCGGCGCATCCGCAGTTGAGTGCGCTGCTGACGGGAAGACAGGTCCTGGGTGAGATGCCGATGCTGCTCTTCCTGATCGGCGGCTACCTGTGCCTGGATGCAGCGCTGCGCAGACGGGCGCTCTGGATTATGCCAGCCGCCGTATGCTGGTCGCTTGCGCTGTTCGCTAAGGCGCAAACATTCCCTTTCTGGCTGGTGTCGCTGGCAGGGGCGACCGGTATGGCGCTCCTGCTGCGTCACTGGCGCGCTGCTGCAATTGTGACGGGCGGAATGGCGCTAACCTTCCTGGCGCGACCGTGGGCGATGCAGATCATCACATTGCCGATAGCAGGGCGCACCCTGCCAGGAACGGCGATCAGCGGCATCTACGAAGTGACCGCATTCGTGCCAAATCTGACGAACCGGCTCTTCGCACTCCAGATGATCCTGATCGGCGGCTTGCCGGCGCTGCTGGGGTTGAGCGATGCCGCCTGGCGGTTTCCGCACGACGCGCGTGCGGCGCGCACACCTGACCAGTTCCACGACACGCTCGTGATGCGTGCAGCAATCCTTGGATTGGCAGGCGGCTGGTTCGTCTGGTTCGCGATTCTGTCGGTCGGGGTGCCGCGCTACCTGTTTCCGGCGGTATTCACGTCCGCCATGTTCACTGCGGCGCTCCTGCGCGATCTCACCGGGGGATTTCGTCCCGGATTCGTCGTCGAGCATCTTGTCGCTCCGCTCAGAATGCGACGATTGACGCGCCAGAGCGCGGGTGTCTGGCTGGCGACACTCCTGGTTGCGACCGCGCTGCCGCTGACGCTGCTCTCGTACTGGCGCCATTTCACTGCGGACGAGCGAGCGGTTTTTCGCGTTGCGGCGTTTCTGAACACCCAGACACCGCAGGATGCCCTGATCGAAACCTACGAGAGCGAACTGCACGTTTTGCTCGACCGGCGCTATCATTACCCGCCGGATCAGGTGCATGTCGAACTGAACCGTCGCAGCCTGCTTGGGCGGGAAACACCGGTGGAATACGACCCGCTGGCGGCACATCCGACGCATCTGGTGGTGGGACGATTTGCAGGCGGCAATGCGCTCTATGCCGATGTGATCGCGTCGGGCGCATTTCATGAGATACTGCGTGATGGACGGTACATTGTGTATGAGCGAGTGCAGCGGTAGCGGAGTGCGATTGATTGGCGAGGAACCTGGTGGACGACCATAGCAGGAAGTCGTCGTTCGAGATTTGAGATACTATCAGGATGGCATATGGACGATACCTCTCCACAATTCGGGCAAACGTCGCGCCGGCGCAAGATTCCGCCGGTCGCCGTCATTGGATGCGGCTACTGGGGCAAGAACCTGGTGCGCAATTTCCACCACCTCGGCGCGCTGGCGATGGTCTGCGACACAACCGAGGCGGGGCGAGCCGCGGCAGCGCAGATAGCGCCCGACGTGCCGGTGGTTGCCAGCCTCGATGAAGTCACCACCGGCGCAGTGGTGATTGCCACGCCCGCCGTCACCCACTTCGACCTGGCGCGCCAGGCGTTGGAGACCGGACGCGATGTGTTTGTCGAAAAACCATTGGCGCTGACCTATGCGCAGGGGGCGCGGCTGGTGCAGCTTGCGCGCGAACAGCGCCGCATCCTGATGGTCGGGCACGTGCTCGAATACCATCCTGCGGTGGTGCGCCTCATCGACATGGTGCGCAGCGGCGCGCTTGGAAACATCCACTACATCTACTCCAACCGCTTGAGCCTCGGCAAGGTGCGCCGCGAAGAGAACATTCTCTGGAGTTTCGCGCCTCACGATATCGCCATCATCCTGCGGTTGCTCGGCGCGATGCCGGTTCAGGTCTCCGCCACCGGCGGCAACTATATTCAACCGAACATCGCCGATGTGACGGTCACGAACCTGTTGTTCGACAATGGCGTGCGCGCGCACATTCACGTCTCCTGGCTGCACCCGTTCAAGGAGCAGCGCCTGGTCGTCATCGGTTCGCAGAAAATGGCCAGTTTCGACGACGTGGCGAAAGAACTGGTGCTCTACGACCAGCGCGTCGAAATCCGCGAAGGAGAGCCGGTGCCGGTGCGCGGCGTCGGTGAGCGCGTTGCTTTCGACGCAACCGAGCCGCTGCGCCTGGAGTGCGAGGCGTTTCTGCGCGCGATCATGACCCGTGAACCGCCGTTGACCGACGGCGAGAGCGGGTTGCGCGTCCTGCGGGTGCTCCAGTCAGCGCAGCGCTCTCTGGTTACGAACGGCGAGCCGGTGCCGTTGCTGGTCGAGCCGTTGAATGTTGAAGGGTGAAGGGTGAGGGTGAGCATGGTGGGGCGCGGCGCTGGTGCGCCCGTAGGCAGGCGGCGCCGTTGAACGTTGAACGTTCAACGTGGAAGGTGGAATTGCCCCTTAGTGCGCCTTCGTGTCCTTTGTGGATAACGAGGACAAGGTAGAGAAAGCAAGCAGGTGGAGGGCGGCGCGTTGAACGTTGAACGTCGAACGTTTCTCACGAAGCATATGAGCAAACACTTGAACGTTGTCACCATTGTCGGCGCACGGCCGCAGTTCATCAAGGCAGCCGCCGTCAGTCGCGTGTTGCGCTTGCGGCACCGCGAGGTGCTGGTGCACACCGGGCAGCATTACGACGCCAATATGTCGGCGGTGTTCTTCGATGAACTGGGCATCCCGCCGCCGGATGTCAACCTGGCGGTCGGCTCCGCCAGCCATGGCGCGCAGACCGGCGCGATGCTGGCAAAGATTGAAGAGGTGTTGCTGGCGGAACGTCCCGACCGGGTGCTGGTGTACGGCGATACCAACTCCACGCTGGCAGGCGCACTGGCTGCGGCAAAACTCCACATTCCCGTCGCCCACGTTGAAGCCGGTCTGCGCAGTTTCAACCGTGCCATGCCGGAAGAGATCAACCGGGTATTGACCGACCATGTTTCCGATCTGCTGCTCTGCCCGAGCGAAACCGCCGTCGAGAATCTGGCGCGCGAAGGGATCACCCGCGGCGTCACGCTTATTGGCGATGTCATGGCGGACGCTCTGCGCATGGCTGCCGAACGCGCCGACAACTCAGTTCTGGAGTCGTCCGGCGTCCAGCCAGGCGGCTACGCGCTTGCAACCGTCCATCGCGCCGAAAACACCGATGACCCGCTGCGTTTGCAGGGTATCCTGACCGGTCTGACGCTGCTGGAGATGCCGGTCATCTTTCCGGCGCACCCGCGCGCGCGCCGCGCGATTGCCGCACTGGGATGGACGCCGCCCGCCCACGTGCGCCTGATCGAACCGGTCGGGTACCTGGGCATGGTCGCCCTGATGCGCGGCGCGCGCGTCATCCTGACCGACTCGGGCGGGGTGCAGAAGGAAGCATACTGGCTTGGCATCCCCTGCGTGACGCTGCGCGACGAGACCGAATGGGTCGAGACGGTGACCCACGGATGGAACACCCTGGTGGGCGCCGATCCTGCACGGATCGTTGCCGCAGCACGTCAACCACCTCCGGCAACGCTGCGCCCGCCGCTCTACGGCGACGGACACGCAGCCGAACGATGTGTGGCGGCGCTTGAAAAAGGTTGAAGGTTGAAGATTGCAAGTTGCAGGTTGCGGGTGGTGGCGTGTAGGGGCGTGAGGGTCGAAGGTGCGAAGGTTGCAAGTAGTGGCGTAGGGGCATTGCGGCGCAACGCCCACAAGCACGTGGTCCATTGTAGAGAGCAGGGGTGCAGCACCTGTGGGTGTGTGGCACATCGAACGTGAAGTGCGAAGGTTGAAGGTGGTGCGTTGCTGGCAGGGACGTTGCATCACACGGCTCCGATGTATTGGCGTTCTCTGCACACTCTGCGCCTCTGTGGTTTAAGAGCAGATGCCAAAATTGCTGAAAGCCAGGCAAGGCGCACAGGTTGTACGTCCTGAAAGGAATGCCATGAACAGTGATCGTCCATACTACGCTCACCCAACCGCCATTATCGACGAGCCGTGCGAGATCGGCGCCGGCACGAAAATCTGGCATTTCTGCCATGTGATGGCGAGCGCGCGGATCGGCGCAAACTGTGTGTTGGGACAGAATGTGCTCGTCGCTGGCAACGTCACCGTCGGCAATGGCTGCAAAATACAGAACAACGTCTCGCTCTACACCGGCGTCGAACTCGAAGACTTCGTCTTCTGCGGTCCTTCGTGCGTCTTCACGAATGTGATCAACCCACGCGCCGAGATCAACCGCCGCGCCGAGTTCATGCGCACCCTGGTGCGGCGTGGCGCGACGATTGGCGCCAATGCCACCATCATCTGCGGCGCAACGATTGGGCGCTACGCCTTTATCGGCGCCGGCGCCGTCGTGCGCGGCGATGTGCCGGACTACGCGCTCATGCTGGGGGCGCCGGCGCGTCGCCGCGGATGGATGAGTCGCCATGGCTACCGGTTGCCGGAGCCGGACGCAGATGGGGTGATGGTGTGCCCGGGGAGCGGCTGGCGGTATCGCCTGATTGCGCCGGAAGTCGTGCGGTGCGAGGATATGGGGGAGGAGGAGGCGATGGAGGGTTGAACGTTGAACGTCCCCGACCCTTGTCATTTATGATCTTTCCGATGTCGGGCCGTTTGCGCGCGATTTCGCGCTGCGTGACCGGATGCGCCGCGCAGCGGTATCTGTCATGGCGAACATCGCCGAGGGCTTCGAGAGCCGAACCCGGAGTCCATCGAACACCTGGGAAGAGCCAAAGCATCGTATGGCGAAGTGCGCGCACAATGACACATTGCACTTGATTACCATTACATCTCACACGAAGCGTTCGGGCAGGCGCACGGTCTGGCGGAGGGCGCCGGTCAGTTATCCACGGACCGATCCGTTACCTTGAAACCGTCGTTCAACACGACAACCGCATTCGCGAGCACGAAATCGACTATCATGCCATCCACGAACGTCAGGAGAGAGACATGCTGCATACACCCGTCAATCCAGCGCCGGAACATTCACCGTTCACCGTTCAACATGCAACGGGAAATGTGCCGTTGCTGGACCTCAAAGCCCAATACGCCACCATCCGCGACGAGATCCGCGCGGCTATTGATCGCGTTGCAGACGCACAGATGTTCATCCTGGGTCCCGAGGTCGAAGCGCTGGAGCGCGAAGTCGCGGCGTATTCCGGGTGCGCCTACGGCATCGGCGTCTCTTCCGGCACCGACGCACTGCTGGTCGCGCTCATGGCGATCGACATTCATCCCGGCGACGAAGTCATCACCACCCCCTACACCTTCTTCGCCACCGCCGGTTCGATTGCCCGGCTCGGCGCCGTTCCGGTTTTCGTCGACATCGATCCGCTGACCTTCAACATCGACCCGGCAGCCATCGAAGCGCGGATCACGCCGCGCACGCGGGTGATCATGCCGGTGCACCTCTACGGACAAATGGCGGACATGGACCCGATTATGGAGATTGCACAACGTCACAACCTAGTCGTGATCGAAGACGCAGCGCAAGCGATCGGAGCGGAATACAAAGGTCGGCGCGCCGGTTCTATCGGGCATATGGGGTGCTTCAGTTTCTTCCCATCGAAGAACCTGGGCGGTTTCGGCGACGGCGGCATGGTCACTACAAACGACGCCGCGCTGGCAGAGCGGGTCCGGTTGCTCCGCGGGCATGGCGCACACCCGAAGTACTACCACAAACTGATCGGCGGCAACTTCCGCCTCGATGCCCTGCAGGCCGCCGTGTTGCGGGTGAAGCTGAAGCACCTGGACAACTGGACGGCAGGACGGCAGCGCAATGCAGCGACTTACCGCCGCCTGTTCAGCGAGGCGGGGATGGTCATCGATCCGCCGGCATGCCTGACCGCCGGATGCCGCGCGCACACCGCCGGCGACTGCGCTCTGCCGCCAGGAAAAGTCGTACTGCCGGTCGAAGCGCCGGAGCGACGGCATATCTACAACCAGTTCGTCATCCGCGTCGCACAGCGGGAGAAGGTCATGGCAACGCTCAAGGAGCGTAAGATCGGACACGAAATCTACTACCCTGTGCCGCTGCATCTCCAGGAATGCTTTGCCCACCTTGGGCATCGGCCCGGCGACCTGCCGGTGAGCGAATGCGCCGCTGCCGAAACCCTGGCGCTGCCGATCTACCCGGAGCTGACCGACGATATGCTGGCGGCGGTCGTCGCGGGCGTTGCCCAGCGCTGACGGGCGCAGGCGGTTTGGGCGCGCCCTCGTGGGGCGCCGCCTGTTTGAGGTTTCAGGATGCCTCCATCCTTGGAACCCATCGCAAGCAAGGGTACGGCGGCGCTGCGCCCCAACGTTCCGCGCCGAAAAAACGCGATACCCGAAAGGTTGGAGGATGAGGAGAAAAAGGCGTTGGCAAGCGGTGATGCGACGCCGACCGCGCTTGTGACTGACGACGCCCAAACTGCGTGCTGCGCACCGGTGACTCCTGACCGTGATCACCGGCTCGGGAGTCAGGCGCGTGCGCTCAAAAGGCGGACGGCGACGGATAGCCGCACAAGGCTACAGACCCGGCGACTCTGGCTGCATGAACGACCAGACGCGGCGCCGACCGGCGTCGCGTCTGGCTTTCTAATACCCTGAATTGTGGCGCCCCCGAGCCGACTCGAACGGCTGACACGCGGTTTAGGAAACCGCTGCTCTATCCACTGAGCTACGGGGGCATTCCTTACCCTCGATTATAGCGGATCAGCAGGTTCGCTGCAAACTACGAGCATTGGTCGTAACATAACAACATCGATCACATTTCGCAATCGGAGCGACTCCTGCACGGTCTCTGATATGTGGTACAACTATCCTGCCGACTGCGTGTCTGTCGTCATACCGGTACGCCACAGCAGAGAGAAGATACGCAATGTCACATTATCTCAATATGATGCGGCAACAGCGCCGCCGTTCCACCGGCGTCGAATTCACTGCGCGCACACTCCTGGCAATCCTGGCATTCGTCGCAATGGGGGGATCCGCCGTCTACTGGTGGGGAGTGCAGTCGCAACTGACCGAGAACCGCATCGTCGCCATCGCCTTCACCGCCATCCTGGTCCTCGCGCCGCCGAGCCTCGTCTCGTTCCTCATCCCCTGGTCTCCCGCCGGGATGCTGCTCCAGAAGGT
>CALGYB010000191.1 GCA_937935075.1 uncultured Roseiflexus sp.
ACCTTCTGGAGCAGCATCCCGGCGGGAGACCAGGGGATGAGGAACGAGACGAGGCTCGGCGGCGCGAGGACCAGGATGGCGGTGAAGGCGATGGCGACGATGCGGTTCTCGGTCAGTTGCGACTGCACTCCCCACCAGTAGGCGGCGGATCCCCCCATTGCGACGAATGCCAGGATTGCCAGCAACGTGCGGGCAGTGATCTGGAAGCCGCTCGAACGACGGCGCTGCCCGCGGATCATGTTTAAGTAGTTGCTACTCACAGACTGTCTCCGACGGCGTTACGGCGCCTGGATGGCGTCGGACTCCAATACAAAAGCTTCGACATTGACGGTATAACCGGCGGCTTCCATACGTGAGCGCACCGCTTCAGATATCGCCGTCAACCCGAAGTCGTTATTGATACGATATGGCACTTCAAGCGCAGCCTCCCCGGTGGAGCGCAGGCGAAACCGCGCCTGCACCGGGATGTCGCCGATCAGCGTGCCGATTTCAAGCGTCTGACCCGTTGCGGGATCGAACCAGAACAGCGGCGCACGACGAACTACCCGATAGATCTGCGGTGGATCGAGCACCTCTCGATCTATCTGTTGCATGCGCCATCGCGCCTCATTTGTTTGCGGCGCACGCGTCGATGGAATGATCTGAACTGTTGGCGTTTGCGTGGCATGCGCTGTTGCTGGTATGCGTTCCTGATTTGGCGTGTGAGTCGCAAGGGTCGGCGCTAATGCTGCCGCAGTGCGATCAGGCATTCCCGTCGGCGCGCCAGACGGCGCAACGAGAGGAGTCCGTGTCCGCTGCGTGGCATCAAGCTGCAGTGGCTGTCCACATCCGACAAGCGCCATGAGCATACACCCAAACCATACAATGCGTGGTATCACTCTCTCAGAATACGAACATGCGTTCGTATTATTATATCAAGATAATGGATGCAGTCAAGTCCGTACTTCTGACCAAGTACGGACTTTACCTATTGTAAACCTCAGTCGGAAGACTGTCAAGAGTTTTGTTGCATTCGCGGCATCACAATACCAGATAGCACTGGTGTGCTATTGACACTGCACCTGGCATTGCTTGTCACCGCATCTGTCGCGTCGGCTGACTATTCCCGGCAGGCGTTGCCGCCATCATCTGCTGGAGCAGCGGTCGCGCCGGAGGGATGAGCGTAACGGCGGCACGCCCTTCGATAATGTTCTGCAACTCGAGGATCTCGAACAGCGCCGCAGCCACATCCGGGTCGGCTGCGATCTGGTTGAGCGCAGTTCCGACAATCTGCGGACGAATCGCCTGCGCCTTGGCAAACTCAATCGCCGCCTGGCGTTCGGCGGTGCTGGTGATAATGCTGACCTGGTTGGCGCCGTCCTGCCTGATGGCTGCGGTCACCTGGCGCAGCCGGTTGACGACTTTCTCTTCGATCTGCCGGATCATGCCGATGTCGCGGAAGTGCACTTTGCGGATGTAGACCGAACCAAGCTGGTAGCCCCATTCCACCGACTTCGGCGATACCTCGTCGCGCACCGTTCGGCTCATGGCGTGGCGATTCTCCAGCATCTCAGCGAGCGGCAGGTTGCTCAGCGTGCGTACCACGGCGTTGCTCACGTTCGCTGCCAGTGAACCGTCAGGGTCGGCGTTCTTGAACAGGTACGCGATGGGGTCGCTGATCTTGTACTCATACCAGATGCCCACACCCATCGGCGCCCCTTCTTCAGAGTTGACCGGCTGGCTGCGCAGGTATTTCTGGTCGAGCCGCATGTCGATGACGTGGCGCCGTCCGAGCCAGTTGACGAGAAACGCGGCAGGCCCCAGTTTGATTGGCAGGAAGTAGAACCCCGGTTCTCGCAGAATGCCGACGACGTTGCCGAACAACACGTACACGTGACAGGTGCCTTCTTCGACGATGGCATAAAACCCGAATGCGCGCAATAGTCCGAGAAAGGTCGGCACCGCGATCAGACAGATGAAGAAGGTCACAATGGCGGCAGTCGCAAACTCGATCATATCTGTTCCTCCAGAATAACACGCTCAGCCTGGTTGTACAGTTTCAGACGGACGTTGCGCAGGTATGCCTGCAATGCTTCGGGTCCGCCAATGCGCTTCAGATCGCTCAACTGCTTTGCCAGCGCCATCAGCGGCTCGACCTCCGCCTGTGCCTTCAGGGTTTCGATCTCGACGGCGCGCTTCGATTGAACGATCTTCTGGTCAGCTTCCGCCTGCGCCCGGCTGATGTCCGACGAGACCTGGTTGTGCGCCGTGTTGACGGCTGCCAGCGCCGACTCGACTTCTGGCGGCGCGTCGATGCTGGTGATGAGCGAGGCATCGAACTGAATGCCGTAGCGCGCCGCCGCTGACAGGCATTCGCGGTCCATCAGTTCATTCAGGTCACGCAGGTTCTTGCGCAGATCGTTGATCGACACGCTTGCCGCTACATTGCTGTCCATCGGCGCCGTGTCCATCGTCATAACGCGCTGCGGCGCCTCGAAGTTGGCGATCCGTTCGCGCAGAATGGAGATGAAGTACCCCATGACATGGACAATCGGGTTCTTGACGCCCCACAGATAAGCGTACAGATTGCGCTCGTAGACGCGATAGCGGATCTGGCCCTCCAGTGCAATGTTGAGCTGGTCTTTGGTGACGGCTTCGAGTTTGGTGCCGCCCTGGTTTGCCATCGGGTTTTCCAGGTCGAGCGCCATGTTCATGGTCTGGGTCGCAACCGGGACCTTGTAGACGCGTTCCCAGGGCCACTTGAAGTATGGTCCGCCCGGCGGAATGACAACAACCTGGGGATAACGGTACCGTTCGCGCTCTTCCGGTCGCAAATACTCGGCGTAGGGGTCGTCGATTGTGGCGTCGGTCAGGCGTTCGGCACGCCCGAAGATCGTTTTCACTGCACGCTCGTTCTGGTCGACGGTGTAAATCCCGGCAACCAGGTAGCGCATCAGGAACCACACGACAAAACCGAAAACGATTCCTGCCAGAACTGACATACTTCCTCCTTTTGGTGAGGGCCATGGCGCCCGCCCGTCATTCAACGGGATCTACGCGCCGCACTGTTGCTGTGTTGCATAGGGTATGGTACACCATAATGGCAAAGGTGTGGTAGCATGGAGGTGGAAAATACTGGCGCGGTTCAGAGCAATGGAGGCGTCGATGAGCGTGGCAGTAACCGAAGCAACGCGCGCCATCGTGTATCCCGAAAGCGATGGTCAGCCGATGGCCGACAATACCCTCCAGTTTCGCTGGATTGTCATGCTCCAGGGCAACCTCGCGGCGCTGTTCGCCGACCGTCCCGACGTCTTCGTGGCCGGCGACCTC
>CALGYB010000192.1 GCA_937935075.1 uncultured Roseiflexus sp.
GGCGCATGATGCCCAACGCTCCGCCGCCGTGGTTCACCGTCTATCAGCAAACCCAGCGCTGGCTGAAGGCCGGGGTCTTTGCAACGCTCGTCCATGATCTGCGCGCCCCCCCCTTTCCCCCCCGCAGCGGGGGGGAAAAGGGGGGGCGCCGCGCGCCTGCGCCGCGCGCGGCGATCGTTGACGCGCGCACGATGCACTCGCCCCCCCTGCCCCCCCCGCAGGGGGGGAAAGGGGGGGCAGGGGGGGCCGCACGCGCCGGCTATGACGGGCATCAACGTCCCCCCCTTTCCCCCCCCCGCAGGGAGGGGGAAAGGGGGGGCGGCAAGGTCCACGTGGCTGAAGCGGTTCATTACCTTTATGCTCGAAAGTACATAACAGGCTCTAATGCCTCACACGCACCATCGCGTGCCTGATGCCGTTCGCCTCTTGCCTCACGCCTGACGCCGCGCGCATGATGCGCATGGCATACTCCAGCCCTTCGCGCAGCGTGGCGCGGGTCGCCAGATCGCCGAGGTCGATGCCGCTGGCGACAAGCGCCTGCGCAACTTCGGGGTTGATGCCGACGAGAATGCAGCGCGCGCCGAGCAGACGCGCTGCGCTGGTCGCCTGGATCAGCCAGCCGCTGATCTGTGCATCAATCACCGGAACGCCGGTGATGTCGAGAATCGCCACCTGCGCACGTTCGGCGACGATGCGGCCCAGCAGTCGCTGCTGTAACAGTTGGGCGCGTTCAGCATCGATCTCGCCGACGAGCGGGGCGACCAGCACGCCTTCCGTGATCGGAATAATAGGCACGCTCAATTGGCGGACGGTGGCGCTCAGTTGCTCGCGTGCCGCCGTTTCTTCACGAAGCTGGTGCAGCATATGTTCGAGTTCAGCCGCGCGCTCCGCCAGCAGCGCGTTCTGATGACGCACTTCAGCGCGCTCACGCTCGAGTTCCGCCGCCATGTCGTTGAATGCGTGCGTCAGCAGCGCCAGTTCGCGCCCGCCACGCGGCTGAATGCGGATGGCGGCGTCGCCGCGCGCCAGTTGGGTAGTGGCAGCAACCAGTTCATTGAGCGGACGAGTGATGAGCGATGCCAGCAGAACACCGAGCGTAATTCCGATCAGGAGAAGCGCTGCGAGGACCACGCCGCTGATCGCCTGCATCTGAACCGTTGCCCGATCAACGTCGATTGCTGCAATGCTCAGCGCCATCAACGCCGTATCGGACAGTGCCACCGTTTCGCGGGACATTTGCGCCGCGTGTGGCTTCAGGCGACTGTTGATCAACGCCTCGGTGCGGATATAGTTGCTTGATAGATTCGTCACGCTCGTGAGTGAACGGTCGAAGCTGTCAGAAACGCTCTGAAGTCGTTCCAGGTCATCCGGCCGCACGACGCGCGGATTGCTGTTGAGCACCAGGTATCGTCGTAAAAAGGTGCGCGCCTGCCGCAGTTCCGCAAGCGCATTGTCTGCGGCAATTGTTGTGTCTTCACTCTGCATCCGCCCGATCCAGACATAGGCGAGTTGCAGACGGGCGCTGGCGCGGCTCAGATCCATGAGCGCCAGATAGTCGGATGAAGAGGTCGGTCGGGCGTTGCTGACCGCCTGCTCGATGGTCTGATATTGTTGAAGAAAGGAGGTATAGAGATCATCGCGCGTGCGTTGCTGGCTCACGATGCCATTGTAGGCATCGTCGAAAATCTGCCGGTATGCGACTGTCTGGTTCTTAATCCGACGCAGATGACTGACCATTGCCGAATTGCGCGTGTCGCGCTCCAGACGATCAATGGTTCGCTGGAGCATGTCGAGCTGGCGCACCGCATCCTGATAGTTGCGTTCGTTCGGTTGTTGCAGGTAGCGATCGATGGCTCGCTGTGCATCGGCGACGGCTGTGATGGCTTCGATACTGTGATGAGCGTCGATGGTGACATTGGCGCTCAGCGCTTCCAGCCGGTCACGGATGTCGCGCAGATGAAACAGGGTAAAGAGACCAAATACCAGGGTCAGTGAAACGACGATGCCGTATCCCAGGATAAGCCGTGAACGCAGGGACATGGTGCGTTCTATTGGAATGTGTCTGATGGCAGGGGCGGGCGTGGCCATAGGCGTTGATGCTGCAATGCTGGCGCTGATGGACGTTGCATACGATTTTGACACAGATTTTACCCGGTTTATCAGTGATGAATGTAACAGGATGTAAGCAAAACGCGATCAACTCTGATACACTGCGGAGTATGTTCGTAGAACGCACGTGCGGACCATCATCGTACAGCGATGCGCTCAGCGCAATCTTTCCCTCGGGAAAAGGGTTTCGGCGCTGTTGCGTCTCGCAGTGACAGCAGCGCGCAATGTTCGGGCAGACGATCGGCGCTGTGCCGCACCGCCCTTCCTGCAATGAGCAATCGGCAATCGGGTACAATGATGGTTGTTGGCGCGCGACTCGCTCGCCAGTCTATTCTGAAAGTAAGGATGTCCCTATGACCGGTCCATTGCGTGATTTTCTGGAAATCCCCTACGACGAACTCGAAGAACTGAACCTGCAAATGAAGGCGTTGCGTCTGGCGCGAACGCCAGTTGACATCCTGCGCGAAGAGCGCAGCCGGTATCTCACCGATGAAAAACGTATCAAGGCGGTGACAGTCTGCTTTGCGGATCTCGAAGGCCGGCTGCACATGCTGGACTACGATAAAAAGTTTTTGCTGAAGTCCGCCGATAATCTGACGTTCGACGGCTCTTCAATCCGCGGCTTCTCGCGTCAGGCGGAATCCGATCTCCGGTTGGCGATTGATTGGGGGGCATTCTACTGGTTGCCTGCGGATATTTTTGGACCAGGCAAGGTGCTGGTGTTCGGCGAGGTGCTCGAACCAGACGGAACACCATACAGTGCGGATATGCGCTCGAAGCTGAAGCGGTATACTGATGATCTCTTCCGCCGTGAAGGTCTCGTATGCCATGTGGCGACCGAAGTCGAGGGGTTTCTATTCCAGGGGCAGCATGCCGAGCAACGCTACCGCGAGACCGATCGTTTCGAGTTCATTACGACCAGCGGGTATTATCACTCGTTGCCGGGTGATGCGCTCCGTCTGTTCATTGACACGGCGGCTGAGGTGCAGCGCGCCATGGGATTTGCCAACGAAAAAGACCATCCCGAAGTGGCGCCGTCGCAGTTCGAGATGAACTATTCCTACACCGAAGCGCCGATTGCTGCCGATCAGGTGCTGCTCTACAAACTCGTCTGTCGCCAGGTGGCGCACAAGATGGGGATGACGGCGAGTTTTCTGCCCAAGCCAGTGACCGGTGTGAACGGCAGCGGGATGCACACCAACCTGTCAATCGCGCGCGGTGATACGAACCTGTTCTACGACTCCGCCGGACGCGACGGCATTTCAGCGTTTGGCTGGAGTTTCATCAACCGTATTCTCCACCATGCCCGCGATCTCTGCCTGATTCTCAATTCGAGCGTCAATGCGTATCGTCGCCTCGATCCACACTATGAAGCGCCAAATGAGATTAAAGCCTCGCCGATTGATCGTGGCGCGATGATCCGCATCCCCATCGGCAATGTGCGTTCAGCGCGTGTCGAGGTGCGATCAATTGCGCCGGACGCCAATCCGTACCTCGCCATCTATGCGTTGCTCCGCACCGGCTTGGAGGGTCCGGAGGGTCAAGTGGTCGATCCATATCAACCGATCGGCATTCTTCCCGACAATATCTATGATGCGCTCGAGGATTTCAGGTGCAGTGCGCTGGTCAAAGAGATCATGGGTGAGGATGTGGCGACGCGTTTTGCCGCTGCCAAGCAGGCGTCCGCCGATCGTTGCCCGCGTCTGCTCGGCACGATTATCAAGCGCGCCGAGATTCAGTTCCACCATGAGGTGACTAATCAGCATTTGTGGAATCTCTTCTGATGCTAACGCCTTTCAAATAGTCTCGCACAAAGGCGCAGAGGCACGAAGACTCTGCGCCTTGAAATCGTGTTGCCGGCTCATGCTTTCCCTGCGTCTGCCTGAATGCTTGATTGTCAGGCGTCATTGTGAACCACAATGCCCTGCTCGTGATCGTCTCCGCGACGCAATCTCCTGATGGCCTCTTCGCAGGCAGGTAGCGGAATGTGCAGGAGACGTCTGGCTCGGGTTGGCCGCTATCAACTGAAAGGTATTGCTCCCATGCACTCTGACCCGCCGCTCCCCATGCTCTTCATCGCCGGTATGAAAAGTTGGGAAATGCCTGAATTGACAGCGCTCAAGACGCTGCCGCCGCACGCGCTGACGGTTCCGCTTCCGGCGAATGTCGATCCTTCCACCGATCCAGCGGCATCACCGTGGTATCAGAGCCTGAGCGGAGCGTGGGAGTTTCGTCTGCTGCCGCGTCCCGAAGCGGTGACCGCTGCGGCATTGGCGGAAGACGACTGGCAGCCGATCCAGGTTCCCGGTAACTGGACGATGCAGGGGTTCGGCAAGCCCCACTACACGAATGTGCAGATGCCCTTCCCGCATATGCCGCCGTCTGTGCCGGACGATAATCCGACCGGCGTCTATCGCCGCCGGTTTGCGCTTCCACCGGGATGGCGCGGACGCCGGATCGTCCTGCATATCGCCGGGTGTGAGGGAGCGTGCTACGTGTACCTCAACGGCGCGCCGGTCGGACTGCACAAGGACTCGCGCACGCCTGCCGAATACGATGTGACTGGCATGGTGCACTTCGATGCGCCGAATGATCTGATCGCCGTTGTGTTGCGCTGGTCCGACGCCAGTTTTGTGGAGGATCAGGACCACTGGTGGCAGTCGGGTATTCATCGTGATGTCTTTCTCTATGCGACCGACACGGTCTACCTGGCGGACTTGTCGGTGCGGGGGGAGGTGAGCGATGATCTGCACGAAGGAACGCTGCGGGTGCGCTGTACGCTCGACGCGATTGGCGAAGCCGAAGAGCATACCCGCGTCGAAGCGCAACTCTACGATGCAAACGGCGCGCCGGTTTTTGCTGAGCCGCTAAGCGCAACCTATACACAGACCCATCCGCGCTTCAGGGTGCGCCGGTTCGTGCGCCCGGAATTGCACCTGGAAGGGCGAATTGAGTCGCCGCATCTGTGGTCAGCGGAAACCCCGTATCTGTACACGCTTGTCGTGACGGTCTACGGACCGGCGGGACCGGAATGCCATGCATGCCACATCGGGTTTCGCTCGATTGCCGTCCGCAACCGGCAACTGCTGGTCAACGGAAGGGCGGTCACGATCAAAGGCGTCAATCGCCACGATCACTCCGACACCACCGGCAAAGCGGTCAGCCGCGCATTGATGGAACTCGACATTCAACGCATGAAGCAGTTTAACATCAACGCTGTGCGCACGTCGCACTATCCGAATGACCCGTACTGGCTCGATCTGTGCGACCGCTACGGTTTGTACGTGATCGACGAGGCGAATATCGAGGCGCACGCCTTCTACTTCGATCTCTGCCGCGATGCGCGCTACACTCGCGCGTTCATCGAGCGGGTGCGCAATATGATCGAGCGTGACAAGAACCATCCCTCGGTCATTCTCTGGTCTTTGGGGAATGAGAGCGGGTATGGTCCTAACCACGACGCAGCCGCCGGTCTGGCGCGCCGCCTCGATCCGTCGCGGCCGTTGCATTACGAGGGCGCCATCTCGCGCTGGATGGGCGAGTCGTGGCAGAGCGGGCGCATGGTTACCGATGTTATCTGCCCGATGTATGCGCCGATTGATGAGATTGTCGCCTGGGCGACGCAGGAGACCGATGATCCGCGTCCCCTCATCCTGTGCGAATACTCGCACGCGATGGGGAACAGCAATGGCAGTCTGGCGGATTACTGGGACGCATTCGAGCGTTATCCGGCGTTACAGGGGGGGTTCGTCTGGGAATGGCTCGATCACGGCATCCGCGTCGCCGATGAGCAGGGGCGCGTCTACTGGGCATACGGCGGCGATTTCGGCGATGTTCCCAATGATGCCAACTTCGTTTGCGATGGTCTGGTATGGCCCGACCGCACGCCACATCCGGCGTTGTATGAGTACAAATATCTGATCCAACCGGTGCGGGTCGAACTGCTTGATCCTTCTGGCGCTACCCTGCGGATCGTCAACCGCCAGGATTTTGCCGATATCGACTGGTTGTATGGTGAATGGGAGGTGACCGCCGACGGCGTTCCGGTTGCATCGGGTGCGCTGCCGGAACTGCACGCTGCGCCTGGCGCGGCGCAGGTGGTGAGTCTCGATTTCAGCGCAGCAAGCGATGTTCCCGGCGAACGGTTCCTGACGCTGCGCTTCTATCAGCGTAATGCCACATTCTGGGCGCCAGCCGGGCACGAGGTCGCCTGGCAGCAACTGCCGCTGCCGGCGATTGCCGGTTCGCATGCCCTGGAAGCGCCATCAACACCGGTTGCCATCGAGCAAACCGCCGATCGGGTCGTGCTGCGCGCGGGCGGGGTGCGCGCCGCTTTCGACATAGCAACAGGATTGCTGACAGCGTTCGGCGGTGACGAGAACCTGATCGTGCGCGGACCGCTGCTGAACGTCTGGCGCGCCGCGACAGACAACGACGGGCTAAAGGTGTGGAACGAGCCGGAAAAACCGCTGGCGCGCTGGCAGGCGCTGGGTCTGCACCGGATGCAATATCGCCTGCGCAGAACGGAACTGATTGCCGTCAGCGACGAAGCAGCCGCCGTCGAAATCGAGCATAGCGCCTCTGGACGCGATCAGTGGGACGACTTTACCCATATCCAGCGCTACACGCTGTATGCCAGCGGTGAGTTGCGGGTGGAAAACACGGTCATTATCGGCAATGCGATTAGCGACATCCCGCGCGTCGGGGTGAGCCTGACGCTGACTCCAGGGCTTGAGCATCTCGAATGGTACGGGCGCGGGCCGTGGGACAATTACAGCGACCGCAAAGCCAGCGCAATCGTGGGACGCTGGCGCTCGACGGTTACCGATCAGTATGTGCCCTACATCATGCCGCAAGAGCACGGGCACAAAACCGACGTGCGCTTTCTGCGCCTGACCGATGCCGATGGGCGCGGGTTGTTCGTCGCCGGATACCCAACCTTTGAGTTCTCGGCGCTGCATCACAGTGACGACGACCTGTTCCGCGCCCGGCATACGATTGATCTGACGCCGCGTGCTGAGGTGTTTCTCAATATCGATGTAGCGCATCGTGGGCTTGGGACGTTGAGTTGTGGACCTGATACACTCGATCGATACCGCCTGATGGAGCGTGAATATCGATTTGCCTATCGGATGCGAGTTATGCTGGCGCCAGCGTCTCTTCCGCCCATGCCTTGATCGCTGTCCAATCACGGCGGTCCTCTTCGACGGCGCCGACCATCCGGGCGATGAGCCGGTCGAGGAACGACAGTCGCGCAAAGTTCATGGCGCCGGCGAAATACGCCTCGGCTGCCGGGTTGATCAGCGGGCGCACGGCATCGAGATATGCCGCGCGATTGGCGCGGCTGGTTTCATCGTCGCCAGTATTCAGCATGTGGACGGTAAAGAGCGCGACCGGCACACTGTTCAATGTTGCCTGGTTTGCCTTGACGAAATCGACTGCCTCGGGCAGCCAGCGACCCATGCGAATGGCGCTGCCGACAATGACGGCATCGTAGCCGGTGATCGTCGGTCGGGCGCTGATCGGTCTCACATCGACAGCGAAACCACGGTCATTGAGCGTCTGGGCGATGGCGGCGGCAATTTCAGCGGTAGAACCGGCACGGGTGGCATAGGTGACAAGAATACGCCTGCTCATGGTGCTCTCCTCTGCAAAAGTCAGATCAACGACAACGGACTCTGGCGCGCGTGTGGCGACGTACCCGCCGCCGATGCAGGCGACGGTCGTCGCTGCCAGACCGATTCCCGCGGCCTTGAGAAAACGTCGTCGGCTGGACGTTCTGCTCATATTTGTTTCCTTCCTCATAATGTGCACATGAGTGCAAAAAGCTTCGTATGCGCTTTATCGTTGCATTGTTCATCAGGAAGTGTACAATCTCTGGCACGCTGACGAACCACATCTTTGTGTAGGACAAAGGAAGACTGCGCTTACAGGTCACGCCGATGAGCGGATCACAGAGGCGTTATGGCAGTCAGGCGCATGTGTCGCCTACCCTGTATGGTGTGTCTCAAGCGCAGAAAAGGTGAGTATACTGTGGCATGCATGACCGACGCTGAACGTTGAGCATAGCCACGTGGAGCGGCGCCAACAGACGCTGCATATAAAGTATGTGCAACGGGATATCGACATGATGAAAGCTCTGGCTCGTCTTCAATCCGGACAGACATCGAACCGACAGATCCTTGCGCAGAAGCGAGTGGCGCCGATGGTTGCGCCGCTCGTTGCACTCTACACTCTTGCACTGATCGGATTGACGTTCGTCTACTGGCTCAACCCGGTTGTGGCGCTCAACATCGGCAACACATATTCTCGCCCATATCTGCACCGTTTTTACGCTAACGAGCGAAATGAGCGGTTCGATTTTGCCTATACGACACAGGGTTCCAACATGGTACTGCCGGGTCCGGCTGCGGGACCATATCTGGTTCGGTTGCAGATGAGCGGTTGGCGACCAGAGACACACGAAGATGCTATCCTGACACTGCGATCCGAAGACTATGCAGTCACCTTCCCGGTGCGTCGGCAACCGGCGACATACGATCTGTTCTTTCCTGCGACCTCGGGTGATCTCGTCATTGCATTCGAGAGCAATCTGTACACGCCATCTTCCACCGATCCACGACGGTTAGGAATTGCACTGGATCGGGTGGAAATACAGGGGCGGGGGATGCTGCCGCCACTGACAACAACAATTCAGATTCTGGCGATCATCTCGCTCTTCTGGTTCTTCTGGCGTCGTGTGGGTTTGAAGCCGGCGATAGTATTTCTCTTGACAGGCGTCGTCCTGTTCGCCGCGCTTGTGGGGTTATTTCAGGCGCGGCTCTTTATTACCGTCGCCTTGGGGCGCTGGATCGCGGTACTGGTGTTGTTGCACCTGGTTTTCTGGCCCCTGCAGCAGCTGATGCGCACTATTGTGCGGCGTTATAACTTGACCGTCAGTGCAGTGGGATGGAAGTGGTTATGGGGCATATTCGGAGCAGCGTTGCTCTTCAAGGTTGGCGGCGCTCTCTATCCGCACGCAATCTTTATCGATGAGTGGCCGCATATGCAGCGAGTGCGGATGGTGCTGGACGGGCGCTTCCTCGAACTGTATCGTCCGGGTTTCACTTCATTCTTGGGGGGAACGGTTGGGCTTGAGGCGGGCTACCTGCCATATTCGCCGCTCTGGTATCTCCTCATCGCACCGATCCATATGGCTGGCATCCCGATTGGCGATGCAATGAATGGGCTGAATGCGCTACTCGATGTGAGCAAAGGGCTGATGATTTTCCTGATCACTCTGAGAACGCTTGATCGTGAACGTCCTGCATTGATAGCATCAGGACTATACCATTTGCTGCCCATGCCCTACTTCTTGATGTCATGGGGGAATTATCCAACGCAGTTTGGCTTATGGGCTTCTCTGGTAGTGTTGACGTTTCTGGCGCTCAACTATCAGCAGATGCCTGTGCTGCGCGAATGGAAGCGGTTTGGATTATGGGTAGGCTTGTTAGCGCTGTCGATACTCTCGTACACGATTATTGGGGTTATGACCTTCACGATGCTGGGGATTCTGATGCTTTTCAAAATATTGCGAGGAGTGAAAGGAAGTCGGCCATTCATTCTCTCTTTGTTGATTGGGATGATTTTGGCGGAAGGATTCGCCTTTGCCATATACCATGTTCAATTCGTACCAGTGTTTTTGAATTCAACCCTGCCATCGGTCGTGAACAATATCATTAATATGGCTAGCGCCGAGTTGCGCCCCGATGTAGAAGCGCGAGAGAGTCCACTGAGCAACTTTCTTGCGAATACCATCTTTCTACGCAATCATACGACCTATCTGTTGTTATTGCTGACTATGGTAGGACTGGGAGGTCTCTATTTCGATCAATCTGGACGCTGGTATGGATCCTTTTGGAGCGCGTGGCTGGCCATCTTTGTTCTGTATACGCTTGTAAGCGCCTATGTCGCCGATATGGTGCTCAAACATATTTTATTCGTCATGCCGCTGATCTGTATCAGTGCTGCGCTGGCGCTGAACGCGATCTGGGATCGGTGGCGATACGGTCGCCTGGCAACCATTGTGACGGCGCTCTTTCTCTTTGCGGTGGTTGTTGAGCGCTGGTGGTTCTACCTCCTGATTAAGCGGCACGATGTGATGTGATACCAAACGTCTGCCATATCCACCTGCAATGCGCATACGAGTCGTGGCAGCCACCGGGTTGTCGGCTGCTACTTTCTCTCATAGAGCGATCAACCAGATGGCGCCCAATCATTGTGCGTGGTGACCGTCTTGCGGCGGACGTTGACTGAGCCTGTTGCAGCCAATGTCCGCCGCTCCGCGTCCTTGATTATCCAGGTTGTGGTTGATCGCTCTATAAGGGATGTACGGCGTAGTCTCGCAGGAGTGATGTCTGTTTATTCGGAGTTGCCGGCGCCATTGCTCCGTCTGGTTCTCGGTCAGGCGCCGTTGTCCGCGCGCGCGACGCCTTCCTCACGCGCAGCTTGCGCAACCGCCGCTGCAACGGCTGGTACGATGTCGCGGTTGAAGACGCTGGGGATGATGTATTCCTCGCTCAGTTCCTCGTGACTGATGACGCTCGCCAGACCTTCCGCCGCCGCCAGACGCATACGCGGGGTGATTCTCGCAGCGCGGACGTCGAGCGCCCCACGAAAAATGCCAGGGAAACTGAGCGCATTGTTGATCTGGTTGGGAAAATCGGAGCGACCGGTCGCAACCACACGCGCATAGTGCTGCAACATCTCCGGATCACCTTCAGGGAAGGGATTGGCAAGTGCAAAGACGATCGGGTCGCTGCCCATGCTTTGCACCATTTCGACGGTGAGAAGGTTCCCGGACGAGACGCCAATGAAGGCATCGGCGCCGATCAACGCTTCCGCTAGCCCGCCCCGCCGTCGTTCATGATTCGTGCGTTCGGCAATCTGTCGCTGCACGGGGGAAAGTGGCTGATCTTCCGCGATGTTGAGAATGCCCATACGATCCACCGCCGTGATCTCGCCTACTCCTGCGCTGAGAAGGTTGCGAATAATGGCAGTGCCCGCAGCGCCGACCCCATTAACCACTACACGCATCTGGTCGAGACGCTTGCCAACCAGTGTTGCCGCGTTGCGCAGACCGGCCAGCACCACAACTGCCGTGCCATGCTGATCATCGTGCATCACGGGAATATCGAGGCGTTCGACCAGACGTTCCTCGATGTCGAAGCATCTGGGAGCGGCGATGTCTTCCAGATTGATGGCGCCGAATACCGGTGAGATCTGTTCGACCGTGTCCACAATCACGTCAGGGTCCTGGCTCTTCAAGCAGATCGGGAAGGCGTCTATGTCTGCCAGTTCTTTGAAAAGCACCGCTTTTCCTTCCATAACCGGAATTGCGGCTGCTGCGCCTATGTTGCCCAGCCCCAGGACGGCGCTGCCGTCGCTGATAATCGCCAGGCTGTTTTTCTTGATCGTTAGCGAGAAGGCGTTCTCTTCGTCGCGCGCAATTGCCCGGCAAACGCGCGCAACGCCTGGGGTATAGATCAGCGAGAGGTCGTCGCGGCTCTTGAGCGGTGTGCGACTGTGAATGGCAATCTTGCCGCCCTGGTGTAATGAAAACACTCGGTCGCTTACATTTGTGACAACAACACCGGGAATTGCGTTGACGCGGCGAACAATGCGATCGCCATGAAGTTCATCCTGCACACGCACGGTAATGTCGCGCACAAGGTGCTTGCGATCAACGCGCACAATGTCGATAGCGCCGATGTTGCCGCCGCTCTCGCCAATGGCGGTGGCAATGGCGCCCAGCATACCGGGGCGATTGTCGATCTGACAGCGAATGGTCAATGTGTAGGCTATCCCTTGATGTGTTCCGGTCATCAGGCGCTCCTGTCTTCATGGGGGTGTCGCAGTTGCCCGATTATACGATATGCTGAAAGAGTTGGATGAGATCGGCGCTGCGCGGCTGTGCTATGTATTCGGCGGTGTGACAAACGGGGTGGGATCGACATTGATGCCCTGTCGCCAGACCTCGTAGTGCAGGTGAGGTCCGGTGGCGTAGCCGGTGCTGCCGATTGTGCCGATCTGAGCGCCACGTTGCACTTCCTGCCCGTCGCTGACCAGAATAGTATCAAGATGTCCATATGCGGTCGTCCAGCCGGTCTCGCGGTTTTCGATGCGCACGAAGTTGCCGCCGGGCCAGCTGCCAGGATAGACCCGCGCAATCCCGTCGTGCGTGGCGATCACCGGTGTGCCGCGTGTTGGTCCTGGTTCGGCGTAGCCGTCGCCATCTGCATCGATGGCGAAATCGAGCGCACCCCACACGGCCGCCGGTGCATGCGTGCCTTCGCCATATCCCTGAGTGATGGCGATCTGGTCAACCGGCGCAATCAGCGGGTAGCCGCGTGGCGCTGTGCGGTCGATACGTTTCGATTCGATCGTTGTTGCCGGTGCGGGCGAGGGCGTTGAGAATGACCGCTCGAGCGATTGGATTCCCTCTTCTGTCGCGGTTTCGCGTGATGCAGCGCTCAGGGTTGCCTGGCGCGCCGGTGTGGAAGCGCTGCTGTCCAGGAGCGTCGCTTTGAGCGCCTCAACGTTGATCGCTCTGCCGACAGGCGCGGTTTCGGGTGCGAAATCTGCTGGCGTAACGACGACAGACTGCGGCGCAAGCGGTGCGCTTTGCGGCGACGGAGTTGGCAGATCGCCGTGCAACACGAGCGACGTGGCCAGTGTTGTCGTCGTCAGGGCGATAGCAAAGGGTATTGTCAGACGCTGAAGGTCGATCAGGGGCGGATGCGAGGCAACGGATGGAGGCGCATAGGGCAAGGCGTGTGGCGCAACAGCCAGAACGCTCGCCAGATGCGTGCACGTTGCTCCGTCGAGGGAGAGAATGCCAAGTTCGACGGCGCCGAGATGGCGCGCCGGAATGCCACTGAGGATGGCCAGTTCGGTCAGGGTCAGTCCACGACTACGGCGTAGGGTTCGCAGGTTGGTTGTCATACGGTGCAGCGTCGTTGATCGGTATGCGCGCGAATGTCTTTGCAGAGCATAGCCGAAGAAAGCGCCTATGTGCATGACAACATGCTTACAGGCGCCAGGAGCGTGTTTGAAACAGGCAAGGGTAGACGAAGGCATTGCCTTCGTCTACCCTTGCCATGAGGCGGATGTTCAGATACGCTTCATGGCATGACCCATCCGCCGTCAACGGCCAGTACCTGACCGGTGATGTACGACGCCAATGGTGAGAGGAGAAAAACGACGGCTGCCGCGACTTCCTCCGGTGTACCAAAGCGCCCCATCGCAATCGCATCGAGCGCCCACTGTCGTCTCACCGCCGATAATGTGGCGAGCATATTGGTCTCGATGTATCCCGGAGCAACCACATTCACGGTAATTCCATCGCGCGCCGTTTCGCGCGCCAGGGCGCGCGCCAGACCAACCACCCCCGCTTTGGCAGCAGCATAGTTTGCCTGACCGACATTCCCTGCCAGCCCCGCCAGCGAGCCGATCATGACGATTCGCCCATACCTCTGTGCGCGCATCGGCGCCAGCGCCGCGCGGCTACAGAGGAATGCGCCGGTCAGGTGAATATCGATAACGGTGCGCCATTGATCGGAGCGCATCCGCACGAAGGGGGCATCGTCGGCCAAGCCGGCATTGTTAACCAGCGCATCGAGCCGATGCCAGCGTTCGAGGCAGGCGTCCATCATCGCCTGGACGGCGCGTTCGTCGGCGACATCAGCAGCAAACGTTATTGCCTCGCTCCCCATCGTTTCGATGGCGGCGACCACCTCCTGCGCAGCAGCCGCGTTGCGCTGATAATTGACGAGCACGCGCCCGCCACGCGCCGCGATTGCCAGCGCAATCGCCCGCCCGATACCCCGCGATGCGCCGGTGACGACTGCAACCTGATCCTGCAATTCTTTACCGATCATGCTCGTTTCCTTGCAACACGCAAAACCGTCTGTTACAATGCACGATGCTATAGCATCCCTGGCGATGCAACCTGTCGCCGTTGGTTGTCGTGCAGCCCTATGAGCACTATTTTAATCGTTGAGGACGAGGCTGAAATTGCCGGCTATCTCCGGCGCGGGCTGACATTCGAGGGGTATAGCGTCGAAATCGCTGCCGACGGACGTCAGGCGCTCGATATTGCGCGCGAACGCCCGCCCGATCTGGTAGTGCTCGATCTGATGCTGCCGGGTATTGATGGGCTGGAAGTTGCGCGCCGTCTCCGTGCCGCTTCGGATGTGCCGATCATCATGCTCACGGCGCGCGACGCTGTGCCGGATCGTGTCGCCGGTCTCGAAGCCGGCGCCGATGATTACCTGATCAAGCCATTCGCTTTCGAGGAACTCCTGGCACGCATTCGCGTTCAGCTACGTCGTCGTCAGCGCGAAGACACGGCGACGGTGCTGCGCTACGGTCCGCTGACAATGGATCTCGCCGCTCACGAAGTCACCATTGGCGACCGGCGGGTGGACCTCACGGCAAAGGAATACGATTTGCTCGAATTGTTCTTGCGCCACCCACAGCAGGTGCTGACGCGCGACGTCATTTACGATCGCGTGTGGGGGTACAATTTCGGCGGCGAGAGCAACATCATCGAAGTCTATGTCCGCTACCTGCGCCAGAAACTCGAAGCGCAAGGCGAACCGCGTCTGATCCATACGGTGCGCGGCGTTGGCTATATCCTGCGTGAGGAATGACGGCGCGCCGGATGAGCGCGGTTCTTATTGACTTTTTCAGACATGCGCTCAGTCAATGCTGATCGTCAGGTCAGGTTTAGCGACCGCGGATCTGCATTGCGTTGTCAGATGCGACCCGCATGAGAAACCATTCCTCGAAGTGCGCTGCATCGACGCTCAAAGCAACCCGGGCATTCGCGGGCGCAGCATCGGATGGTTCACGCATCAGCGTCATACCAGCAGTCAGCCGTCCACCCGTCTCAACATCGACGTGGAGCGTGCGCCAGCGTACCAGATCGGGCGCGAGGATGGTCGCTACCGCCAGCGGATCGTGCAAATAGGTGAAACCCCGCGAACGGAATGGCGGGTACAGCGCGACCTGGTCGGCAACTGCGGCGTGGAATGGCGTGCCGACCGATCGGATACGTTCGACGTCAGCCGGGCGGATGCGGGTTTGCAGGGTCGCGTCAAGCGGGATAAGCGCGATTGGCGCACCAGAACTGAAGACGATGTGCGCCGCCTCCGGGTCGCACCGGATGTTGTGCTCGGCATAACCAATGTTTAGCGACTCGTATCCCCGGCACGCGCCGCCCATGATCGTCAGACCAGCCAGCGCCTGCGCAATGCGTGGCTCGCGTTTCAGCGCCAGCGCCACATTCGTCAGCGGACCAATGGCAGCGAGGTGAATCTGTCCTGGATTACTCATGACGGTGCGCACCAGATAATCGACAGCGTGATCGGCTTCTGGCGCGAGCGTGTGATCAGCTTCGTCGAGCAGCCCGATCCCTTCGTGCCCTGCCCAATAGACCGGCAGCAGTTCCAGGAGCGGTTGAGACGCACCGGCAAACACGGGGGTGGCAGTGCGTCCGCACAGGTTCAACAGTTTCCGCACCATGCGGCTACGGAGCAACACATCGCCGTACACGCACGTCACACCTTCGAGGCGGAATTCGGGCGACCCCAGAATGAGCGCCAGCGCCAGACAATCATCGACATCAGTGCCGATGTCGGTGTCGAGAATGAGGCGAATCATCTTGTTTCTCCGTATCAAAACGCCTTGACACTGCGTTCTCTCCATTGTAACGTATGTGAGCGCCGGGGTTATTGTTGCACAGCGGTGTCCTATGAAAGCAGTCGAGCCACAGGAAGAAGACGTCGTAGAGGTACAACCCCGCATTGATGCCGGGGCGCCCGATGGCGATACGGGTGAAGCGGATCGTGACACAGTTGAATCCGTATCGGCTACGCCGGTTGTTCCGGCGATAACGTGGCCGGCCGTCCCGTGGCGTCTGGTTGCGCGCTGGCTGCTGGTCGGTCTGGCGCTCTACAGTATTGGCTGGATGCTCTGGGCGACGCGCCCGGTGCTGATCCCGTTCATCATCGGTCTCCTGCTGGCATACCTGATGGCGCCAGCCGTGGATTTCTTCAACCGCTGGATGCCGCGCTGGCTGTCCATTCTTGCGGTGTACGTGCTGGGTTTTCTGGGAGTAGCGGCGACCTTTGCGCTGATTATTCCGCCGCTGGTCGAACAGGTCGAACGGTTGATCCGTCAGTTGCCCTCATTCAGCGAGGCTCAGCGGTTTCTTGACTCGGTGATTCGACAGTACCGCGATCAGGTGCCCCCCTCGTTACAGCAACCAATCGAAGATAGCCTGGCAAACCTGCTGCGCTCACTTCAGAGCAACATTGACACCTATCTGCAACGCGGCGGCGCCTTTCTTCTGAACCAGATCATTCAACTGCTCAATACGGTTACATTCATTCTGGGCTTCATTTCGCTGCCGATCTGGCTGTTTTACGTGCTGTACGACAAGCATCAGGGGCGGGTTTTCTTCAATCAACTGGTTCACCCGCGCGCTCGCGCCGATTTCTGGCATGTGTGGGACATTATCAATCGGGTGTTGGGCGGCTACATTCGCGGGCAGATCATTCTGTGCGTTTCAGTCGGTCTGGCAGTCGGCATCGGGTTGGTGATCCTGGAAATGTTCGGTTTCCCTCTTGGCGATTATGTGCTGGTGCTGGCATTGATCGCAGGCGTCACCGAGTTTATTCCGGTGCTTGGTCCGACGATCGGCGCTATTCCGGGAGTCATCCTTGGGTTCGGCATCTCGCCAACAGCGGGCATAGCCGTTCTGGTGCTGTACATTGCTGTCCAGCAACTCGAGAACAGTTTGCTGGTGCCGCGCATCATTGGTGAAAGTGTCGGCGTTCACCCGGCAGTGCTGACGGTGGCAATGATCGTGATGGGCACCCTCTTCGGGCTGTTGGGCATCCTGCTGGCGGCGCCAGCAGTCGCCACTGCGCGCGATCTCTTCAAGTACGCCTATCTGCGGCTGGAAGGCTGCTCGCCGGAAGAAAGCCTCCAGCGCGTCGCAGCAGGGCACGCGCCGATTATTCATCAGGGTGCGGCCAAACAGGAAAGTTAGCCTTCCTGAGGGGTGATCCGTCCACGAAGGCGGACGCTTCCATCTCCCGTGGCGACCGCAAAAGGTGTGCCGCAGCCTCACCTGTCAATGTCCATAAGGAAGACAAGTTATCATCAACGGAGTAACCTGTGCGGAATCTTGTGCCTTTGCGCCTTTGTGTGCGTTATTTGAAAGGTATTGATCCTAAGCCTCAGCCGCTACCGCCACGGCCGTGGCCGATTCACGCCCCGGCAATGTAAGCGCCAGCGCGGCAGCGGGGAGCGCGAGCAGCACCGCGCCCTGCATCGCAGGCAGCAACCCCACCGTGTCCGCCAGCGCCCCTACCAGCGCCGTGCCGATACCCCCGGTCGCAAAGGTGAACCCCAGGATCAGCCCGGCAGCGAATCCCTGACGCACCGGCAGCAACCGTTGTGCGTGCACCACCAGCACGCTGTGTTGCCCGCCGATGACCATCCCGGCGACGCCGCAGGCAATGAAAGCCGTCAGCGGCGAGGGGGACCAGAGGCAGATCAGCCCGGCAGGAACACTGATCAGCAGGGGCCAGATCGTTGCGGCGCGCATGCCAAAGCGGTCGGCGATGTCACCGGCGATGATATTGCCAATGGCGGCAGTGAACATAAACGTGCCCGCAATCGCGCCATAGGCGACCGGTTCCCACCCGCGATCGGCGAAGAGTTTGGGCAGGAACGACATAAATACCGATTGGATCGATGAACGCAGCGCCACCAGGAGAATAAACGCCGCCAGAATCGCCACCCCGACGCGCACCGCCGCATGCGCGGCACGCGCCGTTCCCCCCACCGGTATGATCGGTCGTGGCGCAGCAAACAGGAAAACGGCAGGAACGAGGGTCAGCGCCGTCAGCGCCAGGATCGGCAGCGCGCCATGGGCAGCGCCAAGCAGCGCGCCTCCCAGCAGTGGACCCAGCGACAGCCCCAGTTGCCCGCTGAAGAAGAACAGCGCAGTCGCACTTGCAGCGCGTGCCGGCGCCGCAGCCGCTGCGCTCGCCGTTCCGATCGGATGGAAGAGTCCTGATCCTAGCGCCATCAAACCGACCAGAAGCACAATCAGCGTCCAATTCGTTGCGAAGGCAATTGCCGCCAGGCAGAGCGCCATCCACGCGACGCCGGCGCCGGCCAGGGCTGCCGGACGTGCACTGAAGCGATCCGCCAGCCAGCCGAAGAGCGGCTGTGAGAGCGCTCCGGCGAAGATCTGGATGGTGAGCGCAAGCCCAATCTGGGCATTACTGAGCGCGAGTGGCACAGCCAGCGCCGCCAGCAATACGGGAACGACGCTGTTGAGCACATCAACGGCAAAATGACCGGCGCTGATTGAGAGCAGGAGACGATTCTTGAGCACAGCGGAGTCCTTCAGTTGCGATAAACCAATGAGGTGGTACGGATAAGAGATTATACCGGATCGCTGCAACTTGGGTAGGGTTCCGGGACCAGTGGGCGCAATGATGATGTATCAGGAACCACGGCAGCGCACCGCCAATCCCGACCGACGGCTTACGCGGAGACAGACATCTGTAGCCTGAGCGGCATCGGTTATGAAATGACAATACGTATGAATACCCGACGAAGCGCGAGTAAAGCCGCAGTAAAAGATGAACAGTCGTATAAGACTCTTATCCTGATATTGTCATTTGTTTGAAAGGTGACATCCTAAACCGGTTATGCTATAATTCTTAATAATATTATTCGCCTTGGTGCGATGATCGTCCCGGCTGTTGTTTGTATCGCGTGATGACGCGCACCAGATTGTGTGTTATCGCGCGCTGTCAGACAGCAGCCGGGTTTTTCTGTCGAGGGTCTATGCGGATTTTGATGTTATCCTGGGAGTATCCACCACATCTCATCGGAGGCCTGGGGCGCCATGTGACCGATCTGACCGATGCGTTGGCGCAGACTGGCGTTGAGGTTCACATCGTCACTCCGAATCTCCATCACGCTGATAGGTATGAACACACTGCTCAGGGTGTTCATGTTCACCGGGTGGCGGTTCCACCGGTTGCCGATCGCACCTTCTTTCCACTGACGCAGGAGTTGAACGTTGCGCTGCGGCAGGCTGCGCTTGATCTGCATCGCCATATCGGTGGCTTTGATCTGATTCACGCGCACGACTGGCTGGTCGCATCTGCGGGCATGACGCTCAAGCGTTTTTGCCATCTGCCGCTGCTGGCAACGATCCATGCGACGGAACGCGGGCGGCAGCAAGGCCATCTGACGACTGATCTCTCGGTTCAAATCGATCGTCTGGAGCGGTTATTGACGAGCGAGGCGAGCCGGGTGATCGCCTGTTCGCATTTCATGGCGCACGAAATTCATTCCGCCTTCGACACGCCGCGCGAGAAGATCGAGGTTGTTCCAAATGGCGTGGTGGTTCGGCCATCGCCATTCAACAGCAATGAGGAACGGCTGGCATTTCGTCGCCGTTTTGCGTGTGATGATCAACCGCTGGTATTCTCGGTCGGGCGGATTGTGTACGAAAAGGGATTGCACGTCCTGGTCGATGCCTGGTCGCAGGTGCTGACGCAGTTTCCGCAGGCGCGCCTGGTCATTGCCGGCGCTGGCGCATATCTCGATGCGCTTCAGGAGCATGCACAGCGTGCAGGTTTGGCGGACGCCATTCTTTTTGCCGGTCGCATCAGCGATGAGGAGCGCGACCGGCTGTACCATGCAGCGGATGCGGCGGTGTTCCCGTCGCTCTACGAACCGTTCGGCATTGTGGCGCTGGAGGCGATGGCATCGAGGTGCCCGGTCGTCGTGGCGCATACCGGTGGGCTTGCCGAGGTCGTCAGGCTCCACGAAACCGGGCTGACGGTCTATCCGAACAATGTCGACTCACTCGCCTGGGGCATCCGACATACGCTGGCGCATCCCGACTGGTCGCAACAGCGTGCTGCGAATGCGTTCCAGGAAGTCTGCACGCGCTACAACTGGCAAACCATCGCACAGACGACGCAGGAGGTTTACCGGCGGGTCTGTGAGGAATGGCGCCACCCACAGCGCGACGCCTATGCCGTTGCTGCGTTTCAGTTCGCGGGAGCGTATGGGGGGTAACGACGCAAGGTGGAGACAGAAGGTGGCGACGTTGCATTGCAACGTCGCCACCTTCCACCCTCTGCCTTCCGACAGGCGCCTGGATCGCCGACTATTTCTGCTCTTCCAGAACCGCCTGCGCCGCCGCCAGCCGGGCGATGACGACGCGGTACGGACTGCATGAGACGTAGTTCAGCCCGACGCGGTGGCAGAACTTCACGCTTTCCGGCTCGCCGCCGTGCTCGCCGCAGATGCCGGTTTTCAAGTCGGGGCGGGTGCTGCGTCCCCGCTCGACACCCATCCGCACCAACTGCCCGACGCCCTCCTGATCCAGCACCTCGAACGGGTCGTCCTTCAGCAGTTTGCGCTCGACATAGAGCGGCAGGAAGCGTCCGGCGTCGTCGCGGCTCATACCGAACGTCATCTGCGTCAGGTCGTTCGTCCCAAAGGAGAAGAACTCGGCAACCGTCGCAATCTTGTCGGCGGTCAATGAAGCGCGCGGCACTTCGATCATGGTGCCGAGCAGGTAATCGATCTTCTGTCCGGTCTCCGCTATGACCTCATCAGCGACGCGGCGCACAATGTCGCCTTGCATCCGCAGTTCGCTCACATCGCCGACGAGCGGGATCATGATTTCGGGATGCACCGTGATGCCGCGCGCCTGGCAGTTGGCAGCGGCGCGGAAGATGGCACGCGCCTGCATCTCGGTGATTTCCGGGTATTCGATGCCCAGGCGGCAGCCGCGGAAGCCGAGCATCGGGTTCGCCTCGCGCAGCCCCTCGATCTTCGCCTTGAGTGCAGCGGTGTCGATCCCCATCTTGTGCGCCAGGTCCTCAATTTCACGGTCGCCATGCGGCAGGAACTCGTGCAGCGGCGGGTCGAGCGTGCGGATAGTGACCGGTAGACCGTCCATGACCTCGAAAATGCCCTCGAAGTCTCCCTGCTGGAGCGGCTCGATCTTCGCCAACGCCTTGCGCCGTTCTTCGGGCGTGTCGGCGACGATCATCTCGCGCACGGCATCGATGCGGTCACCCTCGAAGAACATGTGCTCGGTGCGGCACAGACCGATGCCTTCGGCGCCGAAGAGCCGCGCCATCCGCGCATCCGTCGGCGTGTCGGCATTGGCGCGCACCCCAAGGCGGCGCACTTCATCCGCCCAGCTCAGGAACGTCGTGAAGTAGCCGTAGAGTTTTGAGTCTTCCGGCTTCATCTGGCCGCGGATGACCTGAATGACCTCGGCTTCCTGCGTTTCGACCTGACCGGCATAGACCCAGCCGGAGTGCCCATCGACCGTGATCCAGTCGCCGTCCTTCAGGGTGATGTCGGTTCCGTGAACGTGTACCATGCCAGCCTTGTAGTCGATCTCCAGGTCGCCGCAGCCGCAGACGCAGCACTTGCCGAGCTGACGGGCCACCACTGCCGCGTGGCTGGTCAATCCGCCGCGCGCCGTCAGGATCGCCTGTGATGCGACCATGCCGTGGAAATCTTCCGGCGCCGTTTCGGTGCGCACCAGAATGACGCGCTCACCCTGCTCAGAGCGCGCCGCTGCTTCGTCGGGATCGAGTACAATACGTCCCTGTGCAGCGCCGGGACCGGCAGCCAGGCCGCGCGCCAGTCTGGTGGCATGCTCGGCGGCATCAGGATTGACGATCGGGAAGAGGAACTGGTTGAGCATCTCTGGCTGGACGCGGCGTAGCGCGGTGCGCTTGTCGATCAGCCCTTCATTGACCATATCGACCGCAATCTTTACCGCTGCCATGCCGGTGCGCTTGCCGTTGCGCGTCTGGAGCATCCAGAGTTTGCCGCGCTCGATGGTGAACTCGACGTCTTGCACGTCTTTGTAGTGCCGCTCGAGCATTTTGGCAATTTGGGAGAACTGCTCGTATACCTCTGGCATTTCCTCGCGCAGTTTGCTGATGGGCTTCGGAGTACGTATGCCAGCCACCACATCTTCACCCTGCGCGTTCACCAGATACTCGCCGTACAGTTCGTCGGCGCCGGTTGCCGGGTTGCGCGTGAAGGCGACGCCGGTCGCGCTGTCGTTGCCCATGTTGCCAAAGACCATCGTCTGCACATTCACGCCGGTGCCGAGCGTGTCGGGAATTTTGTAGACGCGGCGGTAATCGACGGCGCGGCGCCCCATCCAGGAGTTGAAGACCGCCGTGATTGCCATACGCAACTGCTCATACGGGTCTTCAGGGAAATCGACCCCGGCGTCTTCTTTGATGATCGCTTTGAATGTTTCGGCGATCTGCATCAGTTCTTCAGCGCTCAGGTCGGTATCCTGGCGATCTTTGCCCTTCGCCTCGCTCATCACGTGCTCGAACTTCTCGCCATCGACGCCGAGCACGATCTTGCCGAACAACTGAACGAACCGCCGATAGGCGTCGGCGGCGAAACGCGGGTTGCCGGTGAGACGCGCCATTCCTTCGAGCGTCTCTTTGTTGAGACCAAGGTTGAGGACGGTATCCATCATGCCGGGCATCGACTCGCGCGCGCCGGAGCGAACCGAAACCAGCAGCGGGTTGTTCGGATCGCCGAACTTCTTGCCAACCTGCTCTTCAATGACTTTCAATGCTTCGAGGGTCTGCTCCCATAATCCTTCAGGGAACTGTTTGCCTCTGGCGTAGTATTCGTTGCATGCTTCAGTGGTAATGGTGAAGCCGGGAGGAACGGGCACGCCGGTACGGGTCATCTCAGCCACGCCAGCGCCTTTGCCACCGAGGAGATCGCGCATCGACGCGTTACCTTCGGTGAAGAGGTAGACCCATTTTTTTGACATAATCTTTCCCCTTGTAGAAAGCGCCTATATTCCGGCCGGTTGCAACGCGAAAAAATGCGGAGTGTACGTTCCATTGCAACCTTTGGAGTTATTCAGGATATTACATCAGTATGAGGAAATGTGCAACGGGCAGTATTGCGGGAACCAGGAAGAAATGTGTACAAATGGTTGAGAACTGAGAACTGAGAACTGGAAGCCTGGAACCAGGAATCGCGCACGTCGTCTTGTTGTCCGTGCACCCTTGTCTGCGCAGTGCTCCGCCCAATGTCGTTTCGCACCGACAGCGCCGCCGGTGTGCACCCCTGTCTATGCGGTGCGCCGTCAGATCCATTCACTGTAGCGAATTGTTGCACGCATAGGCAGAGTGGTTCAGCATAGTGTACACCTTGCGCATCTCGGAATGCTTGACTATACTACCAGCATACAGCACTGCGCACTCGAGACGTTCAGGAGCGATATTCTCATCTGCAAATGAGCATCATTCTTTGTAACAGAGATGTTTTATGACTGCCCCGGCATCGACAGGTCAGCTTCGCATGGTACGCGCAGCCGATAGCCTTGACATCGACCTGGACGCCTTGCAGGGTTCATGGAGCGAGGAGCAGTACTTCGCCCTCACCCGGCAGACCAATCGCCTCATCGAGTTTACCGACGGCGTTATCGAGGTGTTGCCCATGCCAACGCGCAAGCATCAGGCGATTTCACTCGTTCTCGTGCTTGCTTTGCTTGCGTTCGTGCGACCCAGGGGCGGCGCCGTATTCTATGCTCCTTTACGGCTGCGGGTGCGTCCGGGCGCTTTCCGTGAGCCGGATATCATGCTTCTCTGCGATGCCCGCGATCCACGAAATCAGAACGAGTTCTGGCTGGGCGCCGATCTCGTTGTCGAGATCGTAAGCCCTGATCATCCAGAGCGTGACACGGTCGAAAAACCACGTGATTACGCACAGGCGGGCATACCAGAATACTGGATTGTCAACCCCATAGACGAAACGATCACGGTCCTGGCGCTGGAGCACGACGTATACAGCACGTTTGGCGTGTTCCGTCGCAACGAACAGGCAGTCTCTCGACTGCTCGAAGGTTTTGCCGTGAGTGTCGATGCAGTGTTCGATGCCGAATAGGGTGACGTTTACACGCGCTCGATGATTGTCGCATTCGCCATGCCGCCCCCCTCACAGATGGCAATCAGACCGTAACGCCCCTGACGGCGCTCAAGTTCGTGCAGGAGCGTCGCCGTAATTCTCCCGCCAGTTGCACCCAGGGGATGTCCAAGCGCAATTGCGCCGCCATTGACGTTGATCCGTTCCCAGGGGGCGCCGATCTCTTTCTGCCATGCCAGCACCACCGACGCAAACGCTTCGTTGACCTCGAACAGGTCGATGTCGTCAACCCGAAGGGCTGCTCGCTCCAGCACACGTCGTGTCGCCGGGATCGGCCCGGTCAGCATGGTGACCGGATCGACGCCAACGACGGCGAAAGAAACAAACCGCGCCCGTGGTCGCAGCCCTAGCGCGCGCGCAGCCGCCGGAGACGCGATCAGCGCCGCCGCTGCGCCGTCGGAAATCTGGCTGGCGTTGCCGGCAGTGATCAGGTCCAGTTCAGGAAAGGCGGGTTTGAGCGCGGCAATCTGCTCTGCCGACGTGTCAGCACGAATGCCTTCATCGGTATCGAACACGTCCCCTCCCGGTAGCGTGACAGGGATCATTTCGGGCGCCAGGCGACCGGCGGCGCGCGCTTCGGCAGCCAGGCGGTGACTGCGCAGGCTGTACCGGTCGAGGTCTTCACGGGTGAAACGCCACTCGCGCGCGATCCACTCTGCGCTGCGCGCCTGATCGAACCATCCGCGCTCCAGGCTGTAGCGTTGCGCCAGTGCCGGACTGAGCGGCGTGCCTGGTCCCACCGCAATCGAGGCGCCGATCGGTACGCGGCTCATCGACTCGACGCCAGCCGCGATGACCAGGTCATACACGCCTGCCATGACCCCCTGCGCCGCGAAATGGATCGCCTGGAGGCTCGAACCGCACTGCCGGTCGATGGTGGTCGCCGGGACCGATTCGGGCAGACCGGCGGCAAGCCAGGCATTGCGTGCGATATTGGCGGATTGCTCCCCCGATTGACCGACGCATCCGGCAATGACATCGTTGATGGCGGACGGATCAACGCCGACCCGCGCCAGCAATGCGGCGATGTGCTGACCAAGGAGATCGACCGGATGCATATCGCGCAGCGCTTTCCCCCGCTTGCCGACCGGTGTGCGAACCGCTTCGATCAGGAATGCTTCCGTCATGGTCATGCTCCCTCGTTTGGGTATACTGGCGTACACCAGGCGCGATAGGCGGGCAATCGTCCGCGCACCACAGCACTGTACAGTTCGACCAGACGCGCTGTAATCGCGCCGACCGCGCCTTTCCCTACCGGTCGCCGGTCGATCTCGATAATCGGCTTGACCTCAGCGCCGGTGCCGCAGAAAAAGGCTTCCTCCGCCACATACAACTCAGTGCGGTCAATCGGTCGCTCAATGACCGGCACGCCCAGCTCCGCCTGCGCCAGTTGCGCCACGACTCGCCGGGTGATCCCTTCGAGAATATCGCTGGTAATCGGCGGCGTAATCAATGCCCCGTTGCGCACGATGTACAGGTTCGCCGCGCTCGCCTCCGAAACCTGCCCGTCGCCGCCGAGCACAATCGCCTCGTCATAGCCGTTGAGCAGCGCCTCGGTTTTCGCCAGCGCCGAATTGACATATCCGCCGGAAACTTTCGCACGCGACGGCATGATGTTGTCCTCGATGCGTCGCCACGACGACACACACGCGCGTACCGCCGTTCCGGGAATGTATTGACCGAAGGGAACGGCATACAACGCAAAGGTGTCGGTCATATCGTTGAGCCGGACAGCGATTGTGTGGTCACTCTTGAAGACCAGCGGGCGGATGTAGGCGTCCTCGCGGAATCCCTCGCGCCGCAGCAGTTCGACGGTCAGGTCGCACAGTTCATCGGCGCTGTAGGGCAGATCCATGAACATAATCACGCTGGAGCGTTTCAGACGTTCCATGTGTTCGCGGAGATGAAAGACGTACAGCTGACCGTCGTCGGCATTCCAGTAGGCGCGAATGCCCTCGAAGACGCCGAGACCATAATTCAGGGCTGCGGTCATCACACTGACCTGCGCCTGTTCGATTGGGATAAACTCCCCGTTGAAGAACGCATAACGATTGGAGGTCATTGGTCGATTCCTGATGTGCGAAGTGGTAGACTGCTGTTATCATACCAGAATTTGGGGGAGCGCCAAGAATCGAGAACCGAGAACCAAGAACGAGGAACCGATGGATTAGCGGTTAGGCTTCCTAACCTTCAACCTGCCACCCTCTCGCCCCTCGCCTCTCGCCTCTTGCCCCTCGCCCCTCGCCCCTCGCCCCTCGCCGCTCGCCCCTCGCCCCTCGCCCCTCGCCTCTCACCTCTCGCCCCTCGCCTCTCACCTCTCGCCCCTCGCCCCTCGCCTCTCACCTGAGTTTCCTGACAGGTAGCATATCATAGTTCGGTCTCAATCG
>CALGYB010000193.1 GCA_937935075.1 uncultured Roseiflexus sp.
TCCCCGTCGTTCAGGCGCTGGAGCAGGGCGCTGATCCGGCCCGGCAGCGCGCCGACGACGACGCGCATCTCGTCCAGTTCGCGGAGGACGCGCCGCATCTGCGCGTCGGGGCGGTTCAGTTCCGCCAGAGCGCGCATGGCGACGATTCAGGGTAATCGCCTCCCCGAAATCCGCTTTGAGCCGTTTATCCCAACACCTCGTGCAGCAGGCGACGGCACAAAGTCGGGCTGATCCAGATGTCTGTTCTTTCCTCGATCTGACCGAAGTAGAAGCGCAGTTGATCGGCAGTGATGAGACCCACACGGTAGGCGTGGACGAGTACGCCTAACGTTCCCCGCACTTTCACTCCGTGCTGGCGAGCCGCTTCACGACCGCGTTCCTCGTCAATTAAGAGCAGGCCGTCCACAGCAAGCGCCAGGGCGATGCTCTCTTGTTCACCTTGATCGAGATGCGAAGAGGCTATGTCATCTGGTATATGCCTGATCTCGGTCGGCTCCCAACGCTCCTGGCTTAAGAATCGCTGAAGCGTATGAGCATCCTCGAAACCCCGTCGTATTCCTTCAATAACGGCTTCTTCGTGGACCGATTGAGGCAGCAGCACTTTACCATAAAGCTGCTTGAGGAGATGAAGCAGATTGAGTTTGGCGAGAGTTATCAAGGGTCCGGTATCGGAAACGACCGGTTCGGACATCAGGACAGTTCCTCTTGCACGGTTTCTTCGGAGAAATCCGGTTCAATGCCATGCATTCGCGCTTCGCGAATAAGGTCTCGCTTAGAGAGGCCGACTTGCTCGGCGATGTAGCCTAGAGACCCAACACCATCGCGGTAGAGAGCCAGGGCGCGCTCCACTTTGTACTGATACAACCCCAGCCGAAAGATTTGCTGCAACGTCATCGGTTCCTCTGGCACACCTTCTAACCAGTGGCGAGGAATTTGCACCGTGATGGTCTTCTCCATCGGCATTTCCTCCTTTTCCGCAGTCATTATACACCCTTACCTCCGTTGAGGGAGAACAACCTGTAGATCAGTCGTCTCATACGAACGTGCGGTCAGTCAGACGAGATGTTCGAGCACCCGGTTCGCAAGGCATAACAGTCAACGCGCACCAGCAGTCCGTGTCGTGGACACATGACTGCGCAGTGGCATCAGCAGCCCCGGCGGGGCTTTCACTTGCGGTGAGCATGGTCGAACCGCGTCCTCAGCGCGGGCGTTCGCCCGCAGCGCCCCGGCGTCCCGCTGCGCGCCCCGGCAATCATGACGTCACTACACCAAGCAACCACGAAGGTCACCAAGGGACACGAAGGAACTGCGCTTCATGGTGCTTCCCCTTTGTGCGCTTCGGGTCCCTGGCGGTTCAGCCGGTGTGCCGTGGACTCAATTATGGTTGTTGCAGACGTATTCCGCCAGCCGCTCGTCCGCCCAGCGACTGAAGTCGCGGGCTACGGTTGCCAGGCCCGCCTGCGCGGGCTGCACCAGGCGATGCCGGTTTCTTTTCTCAAACATCATTATGGTCCAAAATGGTCCAAATGACCGCGCATTGGCATCAGTTCTCAGTTCTCAGTTCTCAGTTCTCAGTTCTCAGTTCTCAGTTCTCAGTTCTCAACATCTCGAAAGATTCAGGTATAATGATGCCGCACCCAAAGCAACAGCAAACGTGCAACGGAGCAGAAAGGAGTCTCCCAATGGCGGCGAAGAACATCTTGATGCTTGTCGGCGATTACGTTGAGGACTACGAGGTGATGGTGCCATTCCAGGCGCTCTTGGCAGTCGGTCACAACGTCCATGCCGTCTGCCCCGATAAGCAGGCAGGCGACAAGGTACGCACGGCGGTTCACGATTTTGAGGGCGATCAGACGTACAGTGAGAAGCCGGGACACAACTTCACGCTCAACGCGACATTTGCCGAAGTTCGGGCTGAGGACTACGACGCGCTTGTCATTCCTGGCGGGCGCGCACCAGAGTATATCCGCCTGAACGAAAAGGTGCTGGACATCGTTCGCCACTTCGCGGCTGCCAACAAGCCAATTGCCGCCATTTGCCACGGCGCGCAAGTGCTGGCGGCGGCAGGCGTGCTGGAGGGCAGGTCGTGCTCTGCATACCCTGCAGTGGGTCCGGATGTCAACCGCGCCGGGGGCCGGTACGTCGATATTCCGGCAAACAAAGCGCACGTCGACGGCAACCTGGTGACGGCGCCCGCCTGGCCCGCGCACCCTGAGTGGATTGCGAAGTTCCTCCAGGTGCTTGGCACGAAGATCGAACTGTAGGGGTCAAGGTCATGGTCATAGTGGAGACGTTGCAATGCAACGTCTCCACCTTATGGCATTTATCGCCCCACCTCTCCCGCCAGGTAACGCCGCGCGGTTTCGGCGAGAATGGCGGCGCCGATCGGCAATGCGCGCTCGTCGATGTCGAAGATCGGGGTGTGATGCCCGCGGCTCACGCCATCATCAATTGCCGCACCGAGCATGAACATTGCTCCAGGCGCTTTCTGCGTCATGTAGGCGAAATCTTCTGCACCCATACCGGTGCGGCTGCGGTCAATCGCACCGGCGCCGATCAGGTCGGTAATGGTTGCTGAGATCCACTCGCTGACCGTGGCATCGTTGTGCCCGGCGGGGTAGCCCCGTTCGATTTCCAGCCGATAATCACCGCCGACAGCGCGTGCGACAGCGAAAGCACGCTCTACCTCGGCAATCAACTGCTCGCGCACCTGCGGGTCAAAACTGCGCAGCGTGCCTTCCAGATACACCTCGGCGGGAATGACGTTCGACGCGGTACCGCCACGCACCACTCCAAGGCTGACGACTGCCGGATGCATCGGGTTGATGCGACGCGCCACAATCCCATGCAGCGCCTGCATCACCGGCAACAGCATCCAGAGCGGATCCGTCCCCAGATGTGGATAGGCGCCATGCCCGCCGCTGCCGGTAATCCAACCACGGAACGAGTCGACCGCCGCCGAACTCGCTCCTTCGCGGATAGTGATGTTCCCCACCGGCAGCCCGGAGTCGACGTGCAGCGCAATGACGTGATCGACGCCATCGAGCGCACCGTCGTTGATCATTCGTGGCGCGCCGCTCAGACCCTCTTCGTCCTGTGCTTCCTCGGCCGGCTGGAACAGGAACCGCACATTGCCGCGCAGATTGCCTTCAGCAAACTCCTGTTTGAGCAGGTGCGCCACGCCAAGCAGAATGGCAGTGTGCGCATCGTGCCCGCAGGCATGCATGACCCCCGGATTCTTCGAGGCAAACGGCAGACCGGTCGCTTCGTTGATCGGCAGCGCGTCCATGTCGGCACGGATGCCGATCGTTGGTCCATCACCGGTTCCCAGTTGACCCACGACGCCGGTTTTGCCGACGCCGGTGCGGATGTCGATGCCGCCGATTTCACGCAAGGTCTCCGCAACCAGTTGAGCAGTCCGCACTTCCTGGAAGGCAAGTTCGGGATGCGCATGAATGTCGCGGCGCAGACGAATGATTTCGGATGCAATGGCATTGGCTTTGTCGAGCATGGACGGTTCCTTTCTAACCAGCCGAGACGTGAACGGTATACGTATTGAGCACGGTTTCCGCCAGATCGCCCTCCAGCGTCAACTCCAGGCGATACATTCCGGGATCCGACGGAATCAGACGCAATCGCTCGATCTCCATTGCCATACAATCAGCAGGCAACGTGAAGGTCCGCTCGACTGTTGCCAGCACGGCATCGCTAGGACCCATCAACCGCGCAGTCGCCGTCAGTGCGAAGTCGCGGTGCGCGTCGTTGACCACATAGACCGGCAGATCGAGCGCTTCATTGAGGGTAAGCGTTTCTTTTTCCAGCACGGTGAAGATATACTGCGGGCTGAACGCCAGGCGCATAGCGTGGTACGAACGTTTTGGAATGCGCCAGTAGTCGATGATCGACCAGGAGACCGAGGGGTTGGCATCATGGAACATGAACGGCATGATGCCGCCAGTCGGACGATACTTGCGCAACCGCAACCGGTCGATGTAGTGGCGATTGACCTTCACCTGATACTCTTGCGACATCTGCACCAGTTCCTCCAGCGAACGCGCAGCGCGCCAATTGTACCAGTGCGCCATGATGTCCGCCTGAAACTGATGGCGCTCAATGAGGCGTTGCCAATTGATACGCCTGATGTCGGCGTCCATGAATCTGACGCAACTCTCGACGTTCGGGAAACTCTGTGCGCCGAACTCAGTGACAAAGCGCACCAGTTGCGGGAAGCGGCGGATCAGCGGTTCCCATGCTTCGAGGCGACCGTACATCTTGTACCAACCATAGTAGAAGTGGGTGCTGGCGCCGGCGCGAATGCCCGGAATCGGGTACTCGTTTGATGAACGCACCACCGGTCGTCTGCCATCTTCCCGCTCGACCACCCGCTTCAACTCGCTATCCATAACATCACGGTTCCAGCTAAAGACAAACATCGACGCATACGTGCGCATGCGTGTCAGCATCCGTTCATCGCGGGTATCGACGACGTACACCGGTTCGTTGTGCATACACCAGAGCGCCACCGATGGGTGGTTGCCCAGCAAACGCACCATGGCGCGCGCCTGACGGCGCGCCTCGGGCAGCACATCGCGGCGGTAGAGCCAGTGCAGCGGGAAATCCTGCCAGAGCAGCATGCCCATCTCATCGGCAGCGTCGTAGAGCGCCGGATGCGCAACATGCCCATGCACGCGCAGCATATTCATATGGCATTCACGCGCCAGGCGCAGATCCTCAATGCACCGTTCGCGCGTCGTGGTCGCAATACGCACGTCGGTCGGCGGATAATTGTTCCCCTTGACGAAGAAGCGCGTTCCGTTGAGGTAGGGGATCCAATCGTGCAGCTCGAACGTGCGGATGCCGAAACGGAAGGTGCGCGCATCGGAAACCACTCCGTCGCAGAGCGCTTCGAGCGTCACTGCATAGAGATTCGGCGCCCCCATATCGTGAGGCCACCAGAGATGCGGGTCACTCACCAGCAGCACCCCGGCGACCTCGTGTTCTCCGGCAGCCAGCGCGCGACGCTGCTCGATCGTCTGGACCGCCCCTGCAAAATTGACCGGCGCAAACGTCCAGCGCAGGAGCACATCCCGCGCCGCATCCGAATCGAAGACCGCGCGGAAGCGCAGTTCCGCCAGCGACTCGCCAGCCGCTTCGGTGTGAAGTACCACCTCCCGCACCCGCACCGGACCGGTGGCGATCAGTTCGACGGGCAACCAGACGCCGCCGGGGTTGGCGAGCGGATCCATGCAATCCCAGTGCGAGAAAATGCCGGTGATCAGGCGCTTGCCCGATTTATTGGCTTCGTCGGGGCACTCGACCTCGACAACAATCTCGTTCTCCGGTGCAATCCAGGCGGACACCTCACGCTCATACGGCTCGAAATACCCCTCGTGACGCCCAAGATCGACGCCGTTGAAGTATGGCTGCGCCCAGTAAAACACCCCATTGAAGCGCAGGAAGTAGCGGCGCGGCAGATCAGAACCGCCTGCTGACGCACGTGGCAGCGTGAACCGCCGACGGTAGACCATACATCCCGCATAGCGTTCCAGCAGCGGATGCTGTTGCCAGTGCGCCGGTATATCCTGCGTCAGCCAGGTCTTGTCGTCAGATGGATAGAACCCCTGACGAAACGTATCGACCGGCAGCAGATTCCAGGCGCCGTTAAGTGACAGAACATCAGGCAGCTTCGTCATTGCGCGTACAGTGAGATTCAGAGCGCCAGTCTCAGGGCTGTGCCATTCTAGGGGATGGAAGGCGGCATGTCAATCGCTGCGTGGTACAATAGGTGACCGTCCCCCCTGCGGTTGGCGCGGCAACCACACCAGGCGGCCGCTTCAGCGGGGCGCACCTGCCAACGAGTCGGCATCCATCGGTGACGGTTACCTTAAACGAGAGGGAGGCTACATGTCTGGCGGACTTAAGTCAGGGCTTCTTTTTGCGATTATCAGTATCGTTGCAGTGGTCGGTTTCTCTTTCATTCCAGCAGTAGGCGTATTCTGTTGCGGTCCGGTCGCCTCGATGGCGTTGGGAGCGATTGCAGGGTACATCGGCGTGCGCTGGAGCGGTCCGACGGCGGGAGTCGGCAGTGGAACGCTGGCAGGCGGCATTTCCGGTGTCGGAGCGTTGATCGGGTCGGTGATCTTCTGGATTATAGCGTTCTTCATCGTACAGAATGACCCGGCGCTTTTTGAACAGGTGCTGCGACAGATCGAAGAACAGCAACCGGCTTCCGGGTTGACCAGCGATGACATTCGCTCCCTGATCAACATCATGGGACCGCTGATCGGGTTCTGTGCCGGTCTGATCCATCTGCTATTCGCGGTCGCGCTCGGCGCGCTCGGAGGATGGCTGGCGGTGCGCCAGCGACCACAACCGCCGATGACACCGCCAGCGTACACGGTTGGCTGATTACTATAAACTGGCGCGCAGCGCCGTCTCGAAGATCGTCAGTCCTTCATCGACCTGCGCTTGGGTGAGCACCAGCGGCGGGCAAAGGCGGATCGTCGAGGCGCCGCAGGTCAGGATCAGCAGGCCGCGATGGAATGCTTCCTCCATCACGCGCTGCGCCAGCGACCGCGCCGGTTCGCGTGTTTCCCGATCTTTGACAAATTCAATGCCGATCATCAGACCGCGTCCACGGACATCGCCGATCACCTCGTAGCGTTGCTGGAGGGTGCGCAATCCCTGCATCAGGTGTGCACCGATATGCGCCGCGTTGGCAGCGAGTTCGTGGCGCACCAGATCGAGCACTTCGTTGGCGGCAGCGCACGCCAGTGCATTCCCGCCGAATGTGTTGCCGTGCGACCCAGGCTCCCATAGCGCCGTGAACGCTTTGCGCGCCACAATAGCGCCAATCGGCACACCGCCGCCTAACCCCTTGGCAGTCGCCAGAATATCGGGAATGCAGCCGGCGGGTTGCGCACAACCGCATGCCACACACGCGCCAGATGTATCGGAGGGGCATTCCTGCTCGAATGCCCACATAGTTCCGGTGCGACCCACGCCGCTCTGCACCTCGTCAAGAATCAGCAGAATGCCGTAGTGATCGCACAACCGGCGCAACCCGCAGAGAAACCCTGGCGCCGGAACCACATACCCGCCTTCACCCTGGATCGGCTCGACGACTATCGCCGCAATATCGTGCGGCGGCGCCACCGTGCGGAAGAGGGTGTCTTCGATGTACGACAGACATGCCTCGGCGACATGCGACGGATCGACATTGAATGGCGGGCGATACGGATTGGCGTAGAAGGCATGGAACGTACCCGGAACCAGCGGGAAATAGCCGCGCCGTTGCACCGGTTTCGAAGCGGTCAGCGACAGTGCGCCGTAGGAACGCCCGTGAAACCCGCCAAAGAAGGCGATAACACCCTGACGACCGGTGGCGTAGCGCGCCAGTTTGATTGCCGCTTCAATCGCTTCGGCGCCGGAGTTTGCCAGAAACACCTGCCAGTCATAATCGCGCGGCATGGTAGCAACCAGTTTTTCGCCCAGCGTCACCATTGGCTCGTTGTAGAAATCGGTGGCCGCCATGTGAATGAAGCGGGTCGCCTGTTCCTGGACAGCACGCACAATCCGCGGATGCGAGTGCCCGGCGGCGACGACGGCAATCCCGGCATTGAAATCCAGGTAACGGTTGCCATCGACATCCCATACCTCGCACCCCGAGCCGCGTTCCATCACAAACGGGTACACCCGGCCCATACACGGCGCAAAAATCTTCTGATCGCGGGCAACCAGAGCCGCAGCGCGCGGGCCAGGAATATCGGCTCTGACAGACAAAGACGTGTTCAACGACGAAAGATCCATACAATCCGTCTCCTGCTCACTACTGACGGGGGCGCACAACGCCCTGTGTGTTATCGTATCATATCCTGCACGTCTCATCATACGAGGGCACGGAAAACAGTTAAGGGCGGGTCTCAGACCCGCCCCGACCACCCGAACGGGTCTCAGACCCGCCTCTACTTTGGCACATTCTCGAGGCGCAGTTGTGCAAACACAATGCGGCCGGTCTGCGTCTGATAGACGCGCGTGACGATCGTATCCACCTCACGCCCGATCAGGCGCCGTGCATCCTCGACAACCACCATCGTACCATCTTCCAGAAACGAAATGCCCTGCTCGCGCTCACGCCCGATGTCGCGGATCGTCACACGCAGATCCTGACCAGGGACGACCGGAGGACGAACCGCATCTGCAAGATGGTTCAGGCTCAGTACTTTGACTCCCTGGAGTTCCGCAACCCGCCCCAGATTGTTGTCGTTCGTAATCACGGGGCAACGATACTGGCGCGCCAGAATGACGAGTTTCTCGTCCACGCCCATTGCACCCGGAACTTCCGCATTCAAAACCTCAACGGCGCTATGCGACTGCTTCTGCATCGTATTGAGAATTTCAAGCCCGCGACGCCCTTTCATCCGCCGCAGTTCATCAGCGGAGTCCGCCAGCGATTGCAGTTCGTGCAACACAAAGTCGGGCACCAGCAATGTTCCATCGATGAAGCCCGTCTGCGCTACAGCAGCAATACGCCCATCAACAATCGCCGAGGTGTCGATCAGGTAGCGGTATGGCGGATGGATCGCATCGCCGACCTGTTGGAACCAGGAGAAGGAGCCGCGCCGCGAGGCGAGGAGCAGGTCTGCAATATCTTTCTTGCGGCTGGAGAAGAGGATCGCGCCAAGATACGCCAGCGCACCGGCAACAATCACCGGCCCAAACTGACCCAACGGCGGGGGCAGTTGCGCCAGTGGAAACGACAGAAGCACGGCAAAGATCAATCCAACCAGAGCGCCAAATACAATCGCCATCAATTCAGCAATCGACACGCTCTGCATATGGCGGATCAGATCACGGACCGGCTCGACCGTCCAGCGATGGGTGGTCAATAGTCCTAACCCGGCGCCTGCCAGCGCCAGCAGTTGGGTCGCCAGCGCCTCAGTCGCGTTTGGAGGTTCACCCGATAGCGCGATGCCAATGCGAAATCCCAGATACCCCAGTGCGAACATCCCAATCAGGCGAACGACAAAATTAAGACTGATTCTCATGAGCACAGGTGACGCCATCATACAACGCGATCCCAATTGCATCGGCGAGTGCGCGCGCCATCACGATGCCGAGACCATCCACACGCGGCGGATGGGCGGTTTCCGGGCACAGGGCGCAGGTAAAACCCAGCCCCGACGCTTCGGTAAGGCGTCGTTCCAACTGCCCGGCGCTGCGCAACTCTCCTGCCAGTCCGACCTCGCCGACCATGGCGAGATCCTGGCGCACGCACAGATTGCGGAACGATGACGCAATTGCGATCGCAACCGCCAGATCGACTGCCGGTTCATCAATACGCAGACCGCCGACAATGTTAACATAGACATCCTGATTGAACAATGGCAATCCGACCCGCTTGGTCAGCACTGCAACCAGCATTAACAGCCGGTTCATATCGAAGCCGTTCGCGGTGCGGCGCGGTTGCGCGTTGGCGCTGCTGGCAGTCAATGCCTGCACCTCGACCAGAATCGGGCGCGTCCCCTCCATCGTCACCGCTACGGCCGATCCGGGCGCATTGGTGGTGCGCTCCGAGAGAAACGCCTGCGACGGATTCTGCACTTCGCGCAATCCCTGCGCTGTCATCTCAAAGACGCCGACCTCGTCGGTCGAGCCAAAGCGATTCTTGACGCTGCGCAACAGGCGATACTGGTGGAAGCGATCCCCTTCCAGATACAGCACCACGTCGACGATATGTTCCAGCACCCGCGGTCCGGCAATCGCGCCTTCTTTCGTGACGTGACCGACCAGGAACATCGGAATGGCATGTTCCTTGGCGAGACGCAACAGGCGCAGCGCCCCTTCGCGCACCTGGCTAACGCTCCCCGCAGCAGAACTCAACTCCTCCAGGTAGACGGTCTGGATCGAGTCGATGATGACGAGCTGCGGTTTGACCGCTGCGATCTGATCAAGGATGGCGTTCAGGTTGGTTTCCGAGTAGACGAGCAGGCGTTCTGGTTCCAACCCCATACGTGCAGCGCGCAGTTTGATCTGCTGGACAGACTCTTCCGCCGACACATACAACGCCGAGCCGACGTGTTCCGCAAAATGCGCAGCGGCTTGCAGCAGCAGACTGCTCTTGCCAATCCCCGGTTCGCCGCCGATCAACACCACGCTGCCGGGCACCAGACCGCCGCCAAGCACCCCGACAAACTCGCTTCCCAGCACCGGCAGGCGCGTAAAGCCGCCGATAGCAACATCGCGCAACCCAACCGGACGGCTCTGTGAACCTGGAGCGACACTCCGACTGCGGGCGGCGGGGTCGCGCCGTTCGGTCTGTTCAACCAGGCTATCCCACGTGCCACAATCCGGGCAACGCCCCATCCAGCGCGACTGCTGCGAGCCGCACTGCTGGCAGACGAATACCGTGCGCATTTTTGCCACCGGCATACCCCCCTAATAGAGCGATCACCAAAATCTGGACACTCTAAGGACGTGGCGCGGCTGACGTTGGCTGAGCCTGTCGAAGCCAGTCAATCACCTGACGCTCATCTGTTCCATTATATCACGGAGTTTTTGCGTCCCGCCAACAAAAGAACCGAGCCGAAGCAGTCGTTTAGAACTGCTTCGGCTGCGGGAATGAAAGGTCTGCCCGGTTGGTCTGGATTAACCTGAGACTTCGACCGTCTCCGTTTCTACGGTTTGCGTCTCCTCCACTTCGCGCGCCGGACGCAGGCGGAGATACTGTTCGCCATTGTCCAGCGTCGCCACATCGACCAGCACCTTATCGCCGGAGTGGAAGCGACCCTCCAGTACGCCTTCCGAGAGCGGATCTTCGATCAGGTTCGTGATAATGCGGCGCAGCGGACGTGCGCCATATGCCGGATCGTAGCCGCGCTTCGCCAGCAGATCGCAGGCTTCGTCGGTGATCTCGAGCGTCAGGTTGTGCTCCTTGAGTTGCTCCTGCACGCGCTTGAGCATCAACCGCGTGATCTGCCGGATCTCGTCGTTGGTCAGCGCGTGGAAGATAATCGTCGCGTCGATGCGGTTGAGGAACTCGGGGCGGAACAACTGCTTGAGCGCATCGTCCACCTTCTTGCGAATATCCTCGTTGTCCAATTCACTGCCGGCGCCGTACCCGGAGAACCCGATGCGCGACGCGCGCCGGATATGCTCGGTGCCGACGTTCGAGGTCATGATGATAATGGTATTGCGAAAATCGACCCGTCGCCCCTTGCCATCCGTCAGGTGACCGTCCTCCAGCACCTGGAGCAGCAGGTTGAAGGCATCGGGGTGCGCTTTCTCGATCTCATCGAAGAGCACCACCGAGTACGGCTTGCGCCGCACCGCATCGGTCAACTGCCCGCCTTCGCCATACCCCACGTATCCGGGAGGCGAACCGACGAGACGCGAGGTTGTATGGCGCTCCTGGAACTCGGACATATCAATCTTGATCAGGTGCTCTTCCGAGCCGAACATAAACTCGGCGAGCGCTTTCGCCAGTTCGGTCTTACCGACGCCGGTCGGACCAAGGAAAATGAACGAGCCAATCGGACGCTTGGGGTCCTTCAGCCCTGCCCGCGCGCGACGCACGGCTTTGGCGATGGTCACAATCGCCTCGTGCTGCCCGACGACGCGGCTATGCAGATACTCTTCCATCTGAAGCAGGCGAGTTGTTTCGTCCCCCTTCAGACGCTTAACCGGAATGCCCGTCCACATCCCGACGACTTCGGCGATGTCTTCTTCGGTGACATAGGGGCGCTCCATGAGATGGGCATCGCTCCCAATGCCGAGTTCGGCTTCGATCTTCTGGATACGCGCCATCATGCGCTCTTCGCGCTCGCGGAGATCGGCGGCAAGATCGAACTGCTCATCTTCAATCGCCGCCTCACGCTCCTTCCGAATCGCCTCCAGGCCGCGCAGCGCATCACGCAACGAGGGCGGGGTCGCCGAGCGCGTCATACGAACGCGCGCCGCCGCCTCATCGATCAGGTCAATCGCCTTATCCGGCAGGAAGCGGTCGGGCACATAGCGCGCCGAGAGGTGCGCCGCCGCCTTGATCGCCTCATCGGAGATCTGCAACTGATGGAAATCTTCGTAGCGACTCTTGATGCCACGCAAGATTTCGATCGTCTCTTCTTCCGTCGGCTGATCGACCATCACTGGTTGGAAGCGCCGTTCGAGGGCTGCATCGCGCTCGATATACTTGCGATACTCATCGAGCGTCGTAGCGCCGATAGTCTGTAGTTCGCCGCGCGACAGCGCCGGCTTCAGAATATTGGCAGCGTCGAGCGTGCCTTCTGCGCCGCCGGCGCCGATGATGGTATGGAACTCATCGATAAACAGAATGCAGCGCGTTTCCTTGATTTCATCGACGACCCGCTTCAGGCGCTCCTCGAACTGACCGCGATATTTGGTGCCGGCGACGAGCGCGCCCATATCGAGCGTCACCACTCGCTTGCCCTTGATGCTGTCCGGCACCTCGCCCGCAACGATCCGCTGCGCCAACCCCTCGACAATCGCCGTCTTGCCGACGCCCGGCTCGCCGATCAGCGCCGGGTTGTTCTTCGTGCGGCGGCTGAGAATCTGGATCACCCGTTCGATTTCATGCTGGCGACCGATGACCGGATCAAGGCGTCCGGCTTCCGCCATCTCCGTCAGATCGGTGCCGAGTGCATCGAGGTACGGCGTCTTGCTCTGGCGCTGCGACGACTGTGACGCACCCGAAGACGCAGCACCGGGACGTTCGAGACCGGCGCCGGCGCCCTGGCGCAGCACGCGCATCACATTCGTGCGCACCTGCTCGAGCGATACGCCGAGAATATCAAGAACGCCGGTTGCCACGCCCTCACCGTTCCGCACCAATCCGAGCAGCAGGTGCTCAGTACCGATATAGTGATGGTTCAGGCGCTTGGCTTCTTCGACTGCATAGGCGATCACCTTCTTGGCGCGCGCGGTAAGATCCTGGTCCTGTCGTGGCGGGCCCTCCCCCTGACCGACGATGAACTCAACGGCGTGGCGCGCCTGGGCGAGTTTGACGCCAAGTTCATCAAGCACCCGCGCCGCAACCCCCTCACCCTCACGAATCAGACCGAGCAGGATGTGCTCGGTGCCAATGTAGGGGTGATTGAACGCACGCGCCTCTTCGGTGGCGATTTGCAACACCTGTTTGGCGCGCTTTGTAAACTTATCGTATACCCGCTCGGACATAGCAGTTCTCCCTAGCGCTGTTACAACCAAGAGTTATGACTGGAAGCCTGAGGTTGCCGGATACATAGCATCCCGCCGCCGACGGCATTCACTCACCAACATCGGACTCTTCATCGTCGGATGACTGGCGCGTGCTCTGATCATCGGAAGACTGGCGCGTGCTCAAACCGATGCGTTTCCGCGCCGGATCGATACGGATGATGCGCGCCTGCACCACGTCGCCCTCCTGCAGCACATCGCGTGGATGCTGGATGCGCCCATCACCCATCTCAGACACGTGGATCAGTCCTTCGACCCCGTCCTCGATCCGCACGAATGCGCCAAAAGGCGCCAGTTGCGTTACCACCCCCTCGACCATCTGGCCGATGTGATAGCGTTCACCAACTGTGGCCCACGGTTCGTGCTGGGTGCGCTTTAGCGAAAGCGCAATCCGCTTCCGCTCGTTATCGATGCTGAGCACATACACCTGCACTTTGTCGCCCGGCTTCAGGATCTCGCTCGGATGTTTAACCCGGCTCCAGGAAAGTTCCGAAAGATGCACCAGGCCATCGGCGCCGCCTATATCGACAAACGCTCCGAAGTCGCAAACGGATGTGACGACGCCTTCGCGAATATCGCCTTCTTTCAGCGCCGACAGCAACTCGCCTTTCCGCCCTTCACGCGCATCCATCGCCGCCTGGCGTTCCGAAAGGATCAACCGATTGCGATTGCGATTGATCTCAATCACTTTCAACGCCAGCGTCTGCCCTACCATGCGCGCCATCTCCGACTGCTTCTGCGTCTCGGAGCCGCGACTGATACCGCTGACCTGCGAAGAGGGCACAAAACCGCGCACGCCATCGAGATTGACCAGCAATCCGCCTTTGTTGTAGTTGATCACCCTGGCTTCGATCACTTCGCCGGTGTCGTAGCACTGCTGCAAGCGGCGCCAGCTCTTCTCCTGGCGCGCCCGGTCGATCGAGAGGGTCGCCCGGCCCTCTTTGTCTTCCGACTGAACGACAAAGACCAGCAATGGATCGCCCGGTTTCAACGCAGCCCGGTCTTCTTCAGAGAGCGATTGCATTTCCCTGGCGGGCACTACACCCTCGGCTTTGGCGCCGATGTCCACCAGAATCTCATCGCGGCTGACGCGCATGATGATGCCATCAACGGTATCGCCGTATTGCAGATTGCGGTAGTCGTGAGCAGGATTGGCGAGGAACTGCTCCATCAATTCCTGGTCGTCGCGCTGATCGGCGGACTGACCATTCGCAGCGTCGCCGTTGCCGAACGATTGAGTAGCGTTCGCCTGTTGATGGTTTGTGGCAGCCTGTTCTTGCTGTTCCATGCCCTTTCCTTATCCCGGCGGCACAAGGCGGTATGCGCCAGAGGGCGAATAGATGCGCGGGACTTTGTGGTATTATACGGCGTTCACATGCAAAACGCAAGCGCAACGGTATGCAACTGTCCCCCAGGAATATGTCAGTTCTACGCCCAAAACCGCATTGCCAGATCGCCGGTTTTCTGATATACTTTTCAGTTGGATTGATACTCCTCCTGCATGTCAGCGCAGGGCGCGTACCCGCCGGTAGGTCTGGAAAGCGAGATTCGTCACCGTGGAGCAGCTGACCACCATTGTGGGACATCTCGCTCCGGATCTCGATTGCCTGACGGCAATTTGGATTCTGGTGCGATTCGGCGGCGCACACAATGCTGCGCTTCAATTCGTCCCTGCCGGTCAGACGCTGCATAATCGACCAGCCGACGAGGATCCCCACATCATCCATGTTGATACGGGCGGTGGACGGTTCGACCATCACGCGCCGGGGTTGCAGGGGCTATGCGCCGCCGAACTGGTGCGCCGCAGCATTGCTCCCGACGATGAGGCGCTTGCCCGTCTGGTCGAGCAGGTCAATCAGATTGACAACGCATCCGCGCCCCGCGGCTCACAGGGGTTTTTCAACGTCAATGCGCTGGTTGCCGGCTATAATCTGCTGTTCCCTAATCGCCCTCATCACGTGGCTTACGCGATGCTGCCCAACCTGGATGCATGGTATGAGCACGAGCAGCGCCAGATCCGCCTCGAAAAGGCGTTTGCGCGCCACGTGGAGTTCGATACGCCCTGGGGATTGGGGATCGCCCTCGACGGCGACGATGGCGGGTCGAGTAAACTGGCGTATCGTCACGGCGCGGTGCTCTATGCGTACCGCAACCAACAGGGGTGGATGGGCATTGCTGCCCGATCGCGATCGAACGTCGATCTGTCGCCGGTTTACCACGATCTGCGGATCGTTGACCGCGACGCGGACTGGTATTTGCATCCGGGAAAGCGGATGCTGCTCTGCGGCACGCCGAAAGCGCCGCCGCGCTCGCTCTCGCGCCTGACGCTCGATGAACTGGTGCGGGTGATCCAGGGTGAGGCGCTGTTTATGGAATGTTCGCAACCGGTCGCCGACCGGCGCAGATAGGTGTGAGAACTCGTTCCTGCATGCCGAAGATGCATGCAGGAAGATACAATCGAACAATCACCGCCCGCGATAACGTGTCTCCGCCACGTCATCGCTCTTGACACCCATCCGAATAACTCTGTGTCGCTAATTACGGGTGCATCATGCATGCATAGGGCGTGTGTGTAACAGCGGTACACCCGCGTTCCCGGTCCATCGATGGCTCTTGGATACAGCCGCGCTCTGCGCCTACGGCGTATGTGACGCATACATTAAGGGAGATGAAAACCTTATGGCGCACCACGATGACCATGGACACAACTCGTCTGGCGCGTTGCCAGCCCTCTCGAGCAACTCCGGTCTCGACGCAGCGACGCTGATCGATTACTACCGGCAAATGACGCTGATCCGACGCTTCGAGGAGAAGTGTCAGGAGATGTATACCAAAGCCAGAATCGGCGGTTTTCTCCATCTGTACATCGGCGAAGAGGCGACGGCGGTCGGCGCCATTTCCGCCCTGCGCCCGGACGATCATATCTTCACCCATTACCGCGACCACGGCCATGCTATTGCGCGCGGCCTCGACATCAACGCGCTCATGGCGGAATTGTTCGGCAAAGTGACCGGTTGCTCCAAAGGGTTAGGCGGTTCGATGCACTTTGCAGACGTGCGCAAGAACTTCTGGGGCGGGTATGCGATCGTCGGCAGCCATCTGCCGCTGGCGGTCGGCGTGGCGCTCGGCATGAAAATGCAGCACAGGGACTCGGTCGTGATGGTGTTTTTCGGCGATGGCGCCACCAACGGCGGCGAGTTCTACGAGTCGCTCAACTTCGCACAACTCTGGAAACTGCCGGTGATTTTTGTGTGCGAAAATAATCTCTATGCGATGGGCACACCGCTTGAAGTTCACTCGTCGGTGACCGAGATCTATCGCAAGGCGTGCGCGTTCGATATGAAAGCCGAACGGGTGGATGGCAACGATGTGCTGGTGATGCGCGAAGCGGCGCTGCGCGCCGTCGAGCATGCGCGTTCGGGAAAGGGTCCGGTGCTGCTCGAAGCGATGACCTACCGCTTCCGCGGTCACTCAGCGCAGGATACGCAGAAGTATCGCTCGAAGGAAGATATCGAGCGTTACCGGCGCAATGATCCGATTGCCCGACTCCGCGCCCTGCTGTTGAATGAGGGAATCGCCACGGAACAGCAACTGCGCGACATTGACCGCATCATCGATGATCAGGTCGAAGCATCGGTGCGCTTCGCCGACGAAAGCCCGGAGCCGGGGCGCGAATGGATTATGCAGGCTGGCGTTTATGCCGCTCCCATCGCTGTTGATCCGCCCATTCACGGAGAATAACTATGCCGATCATGACAGTTCGCGAGGCGCTGCGCCAGGCATTGCACGAGGCGATGCAGGACGAGCGCGTCTTCATTATCGGAGAAGATATCGGACACTACGGCAGCACCTATGGCGTCACTGCCGGTTTCCTCGAACAGTACGGACCTGAGCGCATCCGTGACGCGCCCATCGCCGAGTCGGGCATCGTCGGCATCGCCATTGGCGCGGCGATGGTCGGTATGCGTCCGATTGCCGAGATTATGTCGGTTAACTTCTCACTTCTGGCGTTCGATATGCTCTTCAACCACGCCGCCAAAATCTACGCCATGTTCGGCGGCCAGATGACGGTGCCGATGGTGCTGCGCACAACCAATGGCTGGACACAACTTTCCGCCACCCACTCGCAGTCGTTCGATGTGTACTTCGCCCATATGCCGGGTCTCAAGGTCGTCGCGCCAGCGACACCCTATGATATGAAGGGCATGCTGAAGGCGGCCATCGAAGACCCCGACCCGGTGGTGTTCATCGAGCACACGCTGATGTACACGGTCAAAGGCGAGGTTCCCGAAGAGAGGTATACCGTCCCGCTGGGCAAAGCGCGCCTGGCGCGCGAAGGGCGCGACATTACGGTCGTCACTTACTCGCGTATGGTCCATCTGTCGCAGCAGGCTGCCAATATCCTTGCGCGCGACGGCATTGAGGTCGAGATCGTCGATCTCCGCACGCTGCGACCGCTCGATATGAGTGTGGCGCTCGAAAGTTTCAAAAAGACCAACCGCGCCGTGGTGGTGACGGAGGACTGGCAATCGTTCGGTACGAGCGCCGAGATTGCGGCGCGCCTGTACGAGTATGGCTTCGATTACCTCGATGCGCCGATTGCGCGGGTCAATTTCCGCGAAGTTCCGATGCCCTATTCGAAGAATCTGGAGTTGCAGACTGTCGTGACGGTCGATCGGATCGTTGAGGCGATCCGCAAGACGCTGTCGTAGTGGAGATACCTATGCCCGATATTACTATGCCCAAAATGGGCTTCGACATGCAGGAGGGCACGATCGTTCGCTGGCTGAAGAAGCCGGGCGACGAGGTTCGCCGCGGTGAACCGATTGCCGAAATCGAGACCGATAAGGTTACTATCGAGATTGAGGCGTTCGCCTCAGGCATTCTGACGGAGATTGTCGTCCAGGAGGGACAGTCCGCGCCGGTCAATGCAGTCATTGCCCGGCTCGATGGCGGGAATGGCGCGCAGGCGCCCGCACCCGCCTCTCCCGCACCGGTTGCCGAAGCGCCGGCCTCTCCCGCGCCGGTTGCCGAAACGCCTGCACCCGTCACACCCGCGCCGGTCCCAGAGGCGGTTCCGACGGAAGCGGGAGAGATCCGCGCATCACCGCTGGCGCGTCGCCTGGCGCGCGATCACGGGATCGATCTACGCCAGGTGCGCGGCACCGGTCCGGCCGGACGCATCGTGAAAGAAGATATCGAAGCGTATCTGGCTGCGCGTGGCGCTGCACCGGTCCCACCCCCCACCCCGCCGCCTGCCCCTGCGCCTGTCACCCTGCCGCCTGAGCCTGCTGTCGCGCCCACGCCGGCGCCCGTCACCCCGCCGCCTGCGCCTGCGCCGGTCAGCGCAGTGTCACCGGCGGCGGGCGCCGGCGTGCCGTTGAGCAACATGCGCAAAACCATTGCGCGCCGTATGCTGCAAAGCTGGCAGCAGTTCCCGCATATCTTCGTGTCCATCGAAGCGGATATGGGCGCGGCGCTCGCACTGCGCGCCCAGGCGAATGCTGGCCGGTCAAAAGAGGATCAGTTCTCGATCAACGATATGGTGGTCAAAGCGTGCGCCGGTGCGCTGCTCGCGTTCCCCAACCTGAACGCTTCCTACAGCGATGAAGGAATCATCCGCCATCCGACGGTCAATATCGCAATTGCGGTCGCGTTGGAGAGCGGACTGATGGCGCCGGTCGTCACCAACTGTCAGGACCGTTCGCTCGGTTCGATTGCGCGCGAAACCAAACGGGTCGTAGCACTGGCGCGTGAAGGAAAGATCACCCCCGATCTGCTCCAGGGAGGCACGTTTACGATCAGCAATTTGGGGATGTACGGCATCCCTGAGTTCACATCGATCATCACGCCGCCACAGGCGGCGAGCTTGGCGGTCGGCGCGATTCGGCGCGTCCCGGCGTTCAAGGACGACAGCGATGAGGTGGTGGCGAAACACCTGATGATGCTGACTCTCTCGGCGGACCACCGCGTCACCGATGGCGCCGAAGTTGCGCAGTTTCTCAACGAGGTGAAGCGCCTGCTGGAGCAGCCGCTGGCATTGCTGGTGGGGTAAGGGCGGGCTGAAGCCCTTGCTGATACTGACTTTCGGTCAGTCAGACAAGATGTTCGCGTGTTCGTTGGGCGAGGCGCAATGGTTAACGCGCACTGGCAGGCGTGTCGTGGACGCAGACTGCGCCCTGGCGTCAGCAGCCCCAACGGGGCTTGCACTTGCGGTGAGCGCAGTCGAACCGCGTGCGGTGAGCGCAGTCGAACCGCGTCCTCAGCGAGGGCTTTAGCCCGCAGCGCCCCGGCGTCCCGCCGCGTGCACCGGCAATCAAGGTTTTTGAATACGTGACTTCACTGCAAAAAGCAACCACGAAGGTCACAAAGGGACACACAGGAAATGCGCTTCATGTTTCTGCACCTTCGTGCGCTTCAGGTCCTTGGTGATTAAGCCTTTGTGCAGTGGACTCATACGCAATGGCCGCGTATTAGTATCAGACCATTCTCTGCTCGATATTGTTCACGAATGCAATCAATGCTGACAAGATTGCCCGCCTGATCCTCACAGTACCAGTACTCCCAGCCATTGAAGGCGGGCTTATTCTGGGCAAGCGCGGCTATTTTGTGGATCGAGCCGCTCATATTGCCCCATTGCAATTGTGAGTCTGCCCGGACAACCGCCACGATACTGCGATCACCGGAATAGAGCTTCTGACCAATGCTGATGTAGCGCGCCTCAACAAGCTGACCAAAACCAACACGCGGCAGGTCACGCTTCGACTTTGTTTCCAGCAGATCGTCATCAAAGAATGATACCGGCGTATGTTCAATCCTTCTCCTGGCAATCTCAACGTAGGCCGGGTCCAGTTCGATGCCGATATATGTTCGTTTCAGTCTTCGCGCAACCACGCCGGTCGTACCGGAGCCGAAGAACGGATCGAGCACCAGATCGCCGGGATTGCTCGACGCCAGGATCACCCGATACAGCAACGCTTCCGGTTTTTGCGTCGAGTGCGCCTTCTTGCCGTTGATCTTCACTCGCTCCGCACCGGTACAGAGCGGAATATGCCAGACGTTCTGCATCTGTTTCTCTTCATTCAGATGCTTCATAGCATGGTAATTGAACGTGTACTTCTTCTGATCGGCGGACTTCTTTGCCCATATTAATGTCTCAGTCGCATTCTGAAAGCGAACACCGCGGAAATTTGGCATTGGGTTTGTTTTATGCCAGATAACGTCATTCAATATCCAGTACCCCAGGTCCATCATAATCGCCCCGACGCGAAAGATGTTATGGTATGTGCCGATCACCCAGATCGTTCCGTCGTCTTTGAGCACTCTGCGACATTCACCGAGCCAGGCTCTGGTGAATGCATCATACTCCTGAATATTCTCAAACTGATCCCACGCATCATCGACGCCGTCCACAACGGTTTGATTGGGACGGAGCAATTCGTGACGAAGCTGGAGATTGTACGGCGGGTCGGCAAAAATCAGGTCTGCCGACTTTTCGGGGAATGTTTTCAAGACCTGAATACAGTCGCCCTGGATAATTTCGTTAACGGGCAGGCGATAGGCGCCTGGTTCAGTAATTTGTGGACGCCGGTGCATCATGATCCTTTATGGGGTACAGAGAAGAAGAAGGAGTTTTTATTGGGAAGCAGTGATTGTTTCTTTATGTCCGGTCTCCGCGCTCTGTCTTGACAAGCGTTCAAGCAGCCACAGATTAACCAACGTTTCAGGCGTAATACCTCGTCTGCGCGCCTGCACCTTGAGTTGAGCATAAATCTCCGGATCAAGGGCAACGCGCCATTTGCGTTGAGCACGAACCTCGAACACTACTTCACGAGTCTGATCCCAATAATCTGCCAGACTATGCGTATCCCAAAACTCAGCAATCTCGTCTATCGTTCGCGCTTTTGAAATACCGGTCGGTTGCGGCTCTTCATTTTCGTTCATAACGTCTGCGTTCCTTTGCATCCATATCACGCGCACTCAAGATCAAAGTCGTGCCGACGCCATCGCCGCTTGTTGAGCGGGAACAACGCTCCCGTCGAGAAACGCTTGCGCCCGCTCCAACTTGCCCTCGGCATCCGGTTGGCTCAGAAAGGCGGTCACATCCGTTCCCGGTCTCCATCCGGCGACCACTCATTCAATCGTCGCTGGCAGGCGCTGTCTGAACCATATTCGGACGGCGCATCTTCCCAGGCGCACCCCGTTTTCAGCACAGACTGGATGCCGTTCAACGTCCGGCGGTCATCATATCGCGGACGTCCGCGCTTGCTCTTGTTCGTAGGGATGAGCGGTTCGATCACCGCCGATTGTTCGCCACTCAGGTTATGTCTACTTTTGCTCCCCTTGTACCATCATCCGGCATTTTTGCAATGACTTCTACACAGACCCGCCCGCACTCAACCCTTCGCTCTCCAGCGCACGCACAATGTCGGTCATCGACAGAATGCCGACGGGCCAGAAGCGCCCGTCGTTGCGCTCTTCGACGACGACCAGGCGATGGATGCGGTGGCGGTTGAGCAACTGAATGGCGCGGTCGAGTTCCATTTCGGGCATGCACGTCACCACGCTGCGGGTCATAATGTCGCCGACCGGTCCGTGCATAACTTCCTCAAATGACGACCCCTCCTTCCATACCCGCAGCAGGTCGGTCTGCGACACAATCCCGGCGAGGTGGCCAGGACCATCAACGATCACCAGCGCATGGATGCGATGCTCTTGCATGAGCGCAAGCGCTTCTTCAACCGGCGTCTCGACCCGGCACGAAATCACACCGTAGTGCATGACATCACTGACACGTTTCTGTTCCATCACATTTCTCCCGTATGACCTGTGCACAGGGACCGTTCTACGAAGCGGTCTGTTGTTCCTGCGCCGTGCGCTCGATGGCTTCTTCCTGGGTTGCGCAGCGCACGCCGCCGGCGCTAATGTACCCGATGACGCGCGCCGGGTTGCCGACGACGATCGCGTGCGCCGGCACATCGCGCGTGACGACCGCACCCGCACCGCACAATGCCCACACGCCGATGGTCACCCCCGTCACGATAATCGCGCCAGCCCCGATGGACGCGCCCCGTCGGATCAGGGTTCGCCCGACGACCCAGTCTGCGGCGCCTTTGAGCGAGCCGTCGGGATTGATAGCGCGCGGGATGCGATCATTGGTGAAGATGGCGTGCGGCCCGATAAACACGCCATCTTCCACCGTCAAGCCGTGATAGAGCGACGCATTGTTCTGAATTTTGACGTAATCGCCGATGACGACCTCGAAATCGATGTAGACATTCTTGCCGACGATGCATCCTCTGCCAAGCCTGGCGCGCTCGCGGATCTGCGCGCCGTGCCAGACGCGCGTTCCCTCGCCAATTTCAGCCTGCGGCGACACCTCTGCGGTTGGATGGATGAATGCCATCGGTCAGGTTCTCCAGAAACCGAATTCCCTGCTATTTCTCCTCGACCGCGTATGGAATATGCTCGATTGACATCGCCTGCCCATGTGATCCAGCGGCAATCGCCACAACATCGATCCGCCAGGGTGTGTCGGCAGGGAGATGATGCGCTTCGAGGAACGCACTGGCGAGCGCCATCAGGCGCGCGCGTTTGGCATCGGTGATCGACTCGGCAGCCATTCCGGGATCGCGGCCGCTCCGGGTCCGCACTTCCACAAAGGTCAGCATGCCATCATGCTGCGCCACAATATCGATCTCACCGGCGGCGCAGCGCCACTTGCGCGCCAGCACATGATACCCGCGACACGCCAGGTAGCGTGCCGCCACGGTCTCGCCCCAATCGCCGAGGCGTCTGCGCCGCTCAGCCATACCGCCTCACGGATAGATACCGCGAATGCGCGTCGCGTCCGCCACCCGAGTGACCGCCAGCAGATAGGCGGCAGTGCGCATATGAACGCGGCGTTCATGCGCCGTGCGCAGCACCTGATTGAACGCTCCGACCATCACGCGCTCGAGTTGGGCATTGACCTCACGTTCGGTCCAGAAGAACTCCTGCAACCCCTGCACCCACTCGAAGTAGCTTACAGTCACGCCGCCGGCGCTGGCAAGAATATCGGGAATGACGAAAATGCCGCGATCATAGAGGATCGCATCGGCTTCCGGCGTCGTGGGTGCATTCGCCGCCTCGCCAATGATCCTTGCGCGAATGCGATCGGCATTACGCGCAGTGATCTGGCTCTGAATCGCAGCCGGCACCAGAATGTCGCAGGGCAGTTCGAGCAATTCCTCATTCGTCACACGATCCGCTTCGGGAAAATCGGCGACCGTGCCGGTGCGCTGTTTGTGTGCAGCGACCGATGCGAGCGGCAGTCCGTTGCGCCGATAGACGCCACCTTTGCTGTCCGACACCGCGATGATGGTAGCGCCCATTTCTTCCAGCAAACGCGCACAGGTAGCGCCGACTTTGCCAAACCCCTGGATCGCAATCCGTGCGCCGGAGATCGGGAAACTCAACGCCTCAGCGGCTTCGCGCAACACATACGCCAGACCGCGCGCTGTCGCCTCACCCCGCCCGTAGGAACCGCCGATCTCGATCGGTTTGCCGGTCACCACTGCCGGAACGGTATGACCGCTGTGCATCGAGTAGGTATCCATGATCCACGCCATAATCTGGGCGTTGGTGCCGATGTCGGGCGCCGGAATGTCGCGATCCGGGCTGATTAGGATGCTGATCTCGGAGGTGTAGCGGCGGGTCAGGCGTTCGAGTTCGCCCATCGACAATTTGCGCGGATCAACCACGACCGCGCCTTTTGCACCGCCATAGGGAATATTGACCGTTGCGCACTTCCAGGTCATCAACATGCTGAAAGCGCGCACATCATCGATTGTGACGTTGGGATGGTAGCGAATGCCCCCCTTCGCCGGACCACGAGTGATGTTATGATGGACGCGATACCCGACAAATGTTTCGATCCGACCGTCATCCATTTTGACCGGGAATGTCACCGTCAGTTCGCGTTGCGGAACTCGCAGGATGCGGCGGAGACCAGGTTCGAGCTGCAGGATGTCGGCTGCGATGTCGAACTGGCGCTGCGCGCTGGCGAGCGCGCTTTCCTGCTCCATAGTCATACTTTCTGTCCTCCTCGTTGAGCAAATCGAATCAGGACCCCATTGTCCACCTGAGCCACACACCGTGTAGTATAGCACGATGGACGCGGATGATGAAAGATATGTGCAGTTGAAGGTTGAAAAACTGATGAATGTATACCACAACTGAGCGCTTTCCGCCAACCTGGGCGTCTGCACCATCCTGCCCCTGGGCGGCGTCGCGGCGGGTCTGCGACCCGTCGCGAGGCGGCGTGTGCCATCCGCATGCCCGTACCATGCCGGTCTATCGAGAGCGCCGTGCAGGGACAACCCCTCACGCCTGTGGTATGATTCCCCGGTGTCGAGCCTACTGCATCGGTCCTTCGGCAAAACGCAAAGCGCCAATGCGACGATGCCGGGAAAGGATTGCCCGTGACCTCTGAGATCATCTACGAGATAGCGTCGGTCCTTTTAGAGGCTGGCGCTGTGCTGATCCGCCCGCGCGAACCGTTCACGTTCGCATCGGGTCTGCGCTCGCCAATCTACTGCGACAACCGCATTCTGCTGGGTGATGTCGCTGCACGACGCACCGTAACCCGCGGTTTCGTTGCGCAGTGTGCCGATGCACAGGTCGTTGCCGGACCCGCCACCGGCGGCATTGCGTGGGCCGCGTGGGTTGCTGAGACGCTCGGCATCCCAATGGCGTATGTGCGCAGCAGCGCCAAAGGGCACGGACGCGGACGCCAGGTCGAGGGAGCAGTGGTCCAGGGGCAGCGTGTGATCCTCCTCGAAGATACGGTCAGCACCGGCGAGAGCGCGCTCCAGGCGGCGGACGCCTTGCGTGCCGAAGGCGCGATTGTGATGAGCTGCATCTGTATCTTCACCTGGGGATGGGCTGAAACGACCACGCGGTTTGCAGCGGCGAATCTCAAACTCGTGCCGCTGGCGACGCTTGCCGCCGTGCTCGACGTGGCGCAGCGCACCGGACGCCTGACGCCGGAGGCGCGCACGCTGGTCGAGGCATGGGCAACCAACCCGCGTGAATGGATGCCGCCGGAGACGTAGCGAAACTGCCCGTGAGAACGTCACACACACGACGATGAGCCAGACGCACAACGCAGACACTGTTGTGGATTCGTCGCAGCCCGACGGCGCCTTTTCGCTTCCCAGCCTCTCCATCATCTGGCAGTCGCGTTGGGGCATCCCGATCGGATATGCGGTTTCCTCCGAGGCGCTGGCGCTCGAACTGGCTGCGCGCGGCGTTGACCTGATGTATCGCCCGACGCCATGGCATATGCCGGGCACAATCCGCCACCCAGCGCTGCTGGCTGCCGCTGCGCGCGCACTGCGCGACGACGCGCCGCAGGTCAGTTACGACCAGGCGGACCTTTTCTATACCGGTCACGCCGGGTATAAAATCGGCTACACCATGCTGGAAGTCGATGGACTGCCACGCGAGTGGGTCGCAGCGTGCAATGCAATGGACGAGGTCTGGACGCCAAGCCGCTGGGGGGCAACAGTCTTCGCCAATGCCGGGGTCACGCGCCCGATCCACGTCATGCCGCTGGGGTATGATCCGGCGCGTTTTCGACCGGACGGACTGGCGCGCCGGATTGCAGGACGGTTCACCTTTCTGTCGGTCTTCGAATGGGGTGAGCGCAAAGCGCCGGACATCCTGTTACGCGCGTATGCAGCGGCATTTACGCGGCGCGACGATGTGCTGCTGATGCTGCGGGTGAACAATTTCGATGCCGGAGTCGATGTGGCACAACAGATCGCTGCACTCCGCCTGCCTGCCGCCACTCCGCCGATTGCCCTGCTCTACAATCGCCATATCAGCGACGAAAGCCTGGGAGCGCTCTACCGCAGCGCCGACTGCTTTGTGCTGCCGACGCGCGGCGAGGGATGGGGCTTGCCGATCCTCGAGGCAATGGCGTGCGGGCTGCCGGTGATCGCCACCGACTGGAGCGGGCAGACCGAATTCTTCCATCACGAGGTCGGCTACCCGCTGCGGGTGCGGCGGCTGGTCGCCGCCGACGCCAAATGCCCTTACTATCTGGGGTGGCGTTGGGCAGAACCAGACATCGAGCACCTGATTGCGCTGATGCGCTACGTGTACGACCATCCCGACGAAGCGCGGGAGAAGGGCGCGCGCGCGGCGTATGAAGCGACCCGCTGGACGTGGGCGCACGCAGCAGAGCGGATTCATCGCAGACTGCGTGACATCTCCGGTGAACAACCCCAGTCCACGTGACGATGCCGCGCCGCCCGACCAAACCGGCTCTGCGCCCGGCGGCTGAAGCCGCCGGCTACGGTTGCGAAGCCTGCCTTTGCAGACTCGACCGGACTTAATGCTCAATGTTCATTAGCCCGAACGGATCGTCGCCCACGCGCCATCGCAGCCCCACAGGGGCTTGCACGTCCTCAGGGAGGGCTTTAGAGCCTGTTATGCACTTCAGAGATACACGTGGTATGATTTCAGTATGACACGTCAACCCTATCCAAGCGATGTGAGCGACGAGGAGTGAGCCTTCGTCGCTCCCTCCCTGACCTTCATGACCGAAGACGCCCCGCAGCGCAACCACTCGCTGCGCCCCCCCTGCCCCCCCTGCCCCCCCTGCCCCCCTGCGGGGGGGCAGGGGGGCGATTGCATCGTCCGCGCTTCGGCAGGCTCAGCGCATCGCACGGGAGCGCCCTGGCGCATGATGCCCAACGCTCCGCCGCCGTGGTTCACTGTCTATCA
>CALGYB010000194.1 GCA_937935075.1 uncultured Roseiflexus sp.
CGCTGCGGGGCGTCTTCGGTCATGAAGGTCAGGGAGGGAGCGACGAAGGCCCGCTCCTCGTCGCTCACATCGCTTGGATAGGGTTGACGTGTCATACTGAAATCATACCACGTTTATCTCTGAAGTGCATAACAGGCTCTAGAGATCAGGTTTTCGGTTCTTGGTTCTTGGTTCTTTGTTCTTGGTTCTCACACGTGCAAAGCATCAGCGACATCATTCAGGCAATGGCGCGGCAGCGTGCGCGCGGCGATTCGACCCCGTTGATTATGCTGCGCGCGCTCGACGAAATGCCCGGCGAGCGCGTCAGCCATCTGCCGATCGACCCCCAACTGGCGCAGGCGTGGCTGGCGTACACCGGTGAACCGTTTCGTCCCCACCAGGCGCATGCGCTGGCGGCGCTGCGGCGCGGTGAGCCGGTAGCGCTGCGCGCATCCTCCATCGATGTTGCGGCAACGTTGCAGTTGTTGGCGCGCGCGGCGCTCGCCGAGGCGCCAGACGCAACGGTGTTGATGCTGACCTTTGATGACGACCATGCGCACACCCTGTATGCAGCGTTTGAAGCCGCCAATCAGGCGCTGCCGCGCCACCTTCAGGCGCCGGCGACGATGACCGCTGCGCTGCGCGTCGATCCCTTCGCGCGGCTGATCATCGCCACGCCAGAAGCGCTGCACGGTCGGATGTTACGACATCACGCGCGCGCCTGGAACGCCTTCTGGAACGGAGTGCGCTTGATCCTGCTTCCAGACGTGCACTACTTTACCGGCGTTGCCGGCGCGCATCTCGCTGAACTGCTCATGCGCACCTATCGGGTTGCGGCAGCACACGGCGCATCACCCGGGTTTCTGGCATCCCTGATTCGTTTGAGTGACCCAACTCCCGCGTTGAGCGCTCTGCTCGGCAGGACCTGGCGTGTGATCGACGCCGACGACGGGCCGCGCCCGGCGACAGTTGCGGCGATCTGGCAGGGTGGCGGCGCCTGGCTGCGCGAAACCGCCGAACTGGTGACACTGCTGCGGCGCCAATCGTATCGGGTGCATGTGCTGTGCGATGCGCTCGTGCGCGTGGCGCTTGCGGCAGCCATCGGCGACTCGGCGGATGTCACGCTCGGTTCTGTCCCCCAACCAGCGCAGGTCCTGGTCTGCGCCGGTTTTCCCGGCTCGATCAGCGCCTTTCGGCGTATGCTGGCGTCTGGCTACCAGGCGGTGATCGTCGTGCTCGGCGAGTTGCCGCAGGAACAGACGCTGGCACGCCAGGTGACGGTCACGCTCGATGGACCGCTGACTATGTGGGGTCCGCCGCCAGCAAACGTTTACGTTTTGGCGCAGCATGTCGTGTGCGCCGCCAGTGAACTGCCGCTGACCGCTGCGGATGTCGATGCCTGGGGATGCGCCGACGTCGTGGCGCGGATGGCGGCAAACCAGCAGTTGATCGAACTCCCCGACAACGAACCGCTCTGGATTCCAGCAGGCGAACACGACCCATATGCAGAGTTCAGCGTGCTGGCAGCCAGCGGCGGCGCGATCACCGCGCATTCGGAGCACCCGCGCATCCGTGAACGCCTTGACCCGACTCTCTTTGAACGGTGGGCATTTGCGGGTGCGGCGCTGCCGCCTGGCGTGGGCGGCGTCCGCGTGGTGATGCGCGATGAAGAAGAGGGTAGCATCTCGGTGCGCCTGGAAACCAGTGGACGGCGCACCTATCCCTTGCGTCGCGGGCAGGTTGTGATCCGCGATGTGCACGAAGAGCGCGGGCTGAACCGCGATCAGCGCATAGCCTGGGGGCGAGTCGTCGCACAGGAGACAATCTACGGCTGGCGTGAGTTGTCACCCGGCGCATCGCCGGTCGACACGGCGCTTACCGCGCCGCTCGAAAGTCGCTGGGTCACGCCTGCCTGCTGGTTCGAATTGCCGATTGCAATCCAGGTTCAGGGACAGTTCATTGGGTGGTGCCTGACGGCTGCGGTCACACTGCGCGCCCTGGCATCCTTTACCGATCTTGTGCCACTCTATGACCACGAACGGCGGCGGTTGTTCTTCATCGATGCGCAACCGGGAGGGAATGGTCTGGCGCAGTGGCTCTATCAGAACGCCGAAGAGATATTGCCGGTCGCCTACGACGTGGCGCTGGCCAGCCGCGCCGATCCGCTGCTCGAACCGTTGAGCCGTATCGAGCAGGACTGGTTGCTCGCCCTGCTTGGACGGACGCCGGTCGAGACGACGCGCCGCAGCGAACCATCAGCCGCACCCTCGCCGCCATCTGCGCCGGAGCGTGAACGTCATCAACCCGCTGCGTCATCGCATGATTCTCAGTCGTCACCAACACGCCCGGATCGACGTCAACCGTTTATGCCATCCGAAGCGCTGCCGGCGTCGCGCGCTGAAGCGGCGCGCCCTTCAAGTGAAGAAGGCGTATCGGCACAACATAGGGCGCCGTCCGATCCAACAATCAGACCAACAGATACGGACGACGCGCAGAGTGATGAGCGCAGCGCAACGCCTGATGCCGGGGCATTGATCGAACGCTTACGACGGCAACGTGAGCAGCGCGAGCGGGCGAAGGAGCGTGGCGTGCGCGCAGCGCCGGCGCGCAGGGCTGATGCACAACCGCGGTTTGCCGCCGGTGACCGCATTTTCTGCCTGCCCTACGGCGACGGTGAGGTGCTCGATAGCCGTATCGAGGATGAGCGTGAGATGCTTACCGTTCGCTTCCCCGACTATGGTGAACTGACGATTGACCCGGCGCTTAGCCTGGTGCGCAAACTCGAACCGCCGCGTGAGAACTGAGAACCGAGAACCAATCTCCCAACCCCTAACCCCTGACCTCAATCTCTTAACCACATCATAACGCCTTTCTCTTGCTCTCGCCGGATAGACATGCTACAATTCCAGGAAATGCGGTCGTATCTCACGCGTCCTGTCCGGTTCAGCCGTACCCGATAGTTGCCCGGTCTGCCATGTGCATAGCGCAGTCTACCTGCATATTGTCATCTGCCAGGGTCGGTACGGTGCATCTCGAAAGCGTGCGCACCTGCAAGGAGTGACCACCACGATGCAACACGAACGCATCGACTATCCAGAGTTGCTTCGCTCACTCGGGCAATTCATTCAGCAGCAGCATCTCAACGAAGTCGCTATTCTCGAGTTTGATCGTGGCTGGATCATTTCAGGAGTCACATATCAAAGCACAGCGCAGGGGTTTATTCGGATTGCAGCCGATTTTGTGCTCTCGCACGAGGAGCTGCGCCACATTATCCAGCAGATGCGCGAGCAGCGCAAAACAGAGCCGCCGCACAAGGGGAGATGGCTGGGATGAAATTGTTCCGCGGACTGGCAAAAACCGATTACCAGGATGTTCTGCGCGCGATTGGGTTGTTTATCGATGAACACGGATACACAGATGTGCGTATCATCGAGATCGAAGATGGGTTGGTTCTACAAGGGCGCATACGAGAACAAAAGGGAATCGGAACGTCAAGTTACGAGACATTTCTGATCACCGACGAAGACTTGAAGGAAATGGTGCGCACTGCCGCCACACGGCGCGGACAGAAGCCGCCAGCCTTTACTCAGTGATAGGATAGCGAACTGTGCCTTCTGATAACATCCGTATCACGCGCCGGCTCGGCGCTGCCCTGGTTCTCGCTTTTGTCGCCGGCGCAGGCGCGCGGTACCTGGTGAACCGCGCGGCAAGCAGCATGCCGCGACCACAAATGATCGACTGGTTACAGGCGCGCAATGTCGGCGTGGCAGTATCGCAATCATACCTGGCGCCGGTGCTCGATCGCGCGGCGCGCCAGGAACAGTACCGCCATATGGTGCGGCGCAGTGAGCCGTTGATCGCCGACTATATGGGAGTGCGACCGCCCCAACCGATCGATCGGGTCTATGTATTTGATCGGGCTGAGTGGATCGAAGCCAATCTCTCCGCGTTCCAATCACTCTTTGCACCATTGGAAGCGTTGTACGATGAGGTCAGCGCGCGGCAGGGCATGGCTGGCATGCTGATCGGACAACTCAACAGCCAGTTGGTCGGCATGCAGATGGGGGCGCTGATCGGCTTTCTGGCACGGCGTGTACTTGGGCAGTACGATCTCGGTCTGCTGTCGCCCGACCCAAACCTGCGCGGCGCGCTCTACTTCGTTGAACCGAACATCGCGCGCATCTGCGCGCAACTCGGTCTTGACGGCGATGACTTCCGCATGTGGATTGCGCTCCACGAAACCACGCACGTGTTTGAGTTCGAGGCGTTCCCCTGGGTGCGCGACTATTTCCAGGACTTGCTGCGCCAGTTTCTTGGCAAGGTGAACGATCAGGCAGCAATGCTCAGCGTCGGCATCGTGCGGTTGATCGAGCGCCTGGTGCAGGGGCAGCCGATCGACCGGCACTGGATTGAGTTGATGCTGACACCTGAGCAACAGGAGATTTTTACCCGCATGCAGGCGCTGATGTCGGTAGTGGAAGGGTATTCCAATCACATCATGAACGTCATCGGCGCGCAGTTGCTCCCCAGTTACCAGCACATCGAAACGCGGGTGCGTCAGCGTCAGTTGCGCCGCCCCTTGATCGAAGAGGCGTTCAACCGTATTACCGGTATGGACCTGAAACTGGCGCAGTATCAGCAGGGAGAGGCGTTTATCGACGCAGTCGTGGTTGCGCGCGGCGCAGCGTTCGCCAACCGTATTTGGGAACGCCCAGAAAACCTGCCGACGATGGACGAGATCCGCGCGCCGCACCGCTGGATTGCGCGCATCGACGGGTAAACCCGGTTATTCTGCCGCCTCGATCACGGCACTGCGCTCCTCGGCGGGCGGCGCTTTCCGTTGTGCAAACGCCAGACGCAGCAATGGCGGCGTGATCAGAGTCGTCACCAGCGCCATCACGATCGTCGAGGTGAACAGCGTATCATTGACCAACCCGGCGGCGCGTCCGGCAGCGATCATCACCAGCGCCACTTCGCCGCGCGCCGTCATACCGATGCCGATCTGCAACGCCTCGCGCCACGAGAGGCGCATCGCCAGCGCGCCGACGCCGCAGCCGACGACTTTTCCGGCAATCGCCAGAAGCACCATAATGATGGTGAACAACGGCGCCGCGCCAAGCATCGTGACGTTGGCTTCCAGCCCGATATTGACGAAAAAGACCGGCACAACGAAAGCGTAGGCAAGCGCCGAACTGCCGTGATGCACCACGTGCTCTTCGTCGGTGTAGCGCGCTACGACAATTCCCAACAGATAGGCGCCGGTGATATCGGCCACACTCCCCAATGCTTCGGCCGCCCAGGCGAACAGCATCACCAGCCCTAGCAGGATCGCCAGGACCGTATCCTGCCCGCCGGCCAGGTGCTCAATTTTGCGTAACTGCGGCAGCAGTTTATCGCCGATGAGCCAGGCTGCCGGGAAGAACACCGCCATCTGACCAACTGCCACGAGGGGGTTGCCTTCGCCCGCCAATCCCAGCACGAGTGAGAGCACCAGAACGCCGAGGACATCGTCAATCACCGCCGCTCCAAGAAATGGTGGCGCCTACTTTACCGCGCAGATGCCCGAGTTCACGCAGCACCTCCGCCGAAATCGACACCGATGTCGCCGTCAGTACTGCGCCGACGAACAGCGCCGGCAACATCTCTAAGCCAAAGAGTCTGCCAAGCGCAAACCCGCCGCCAAACGGCAGGAGCACGCCGCCAAACGCAACAACGGTGGCAGCCAGCCCCACCTGCCGCATCTGCACGAGATCGGTCTCCAGCCCGGCGCGAAACATCAGCAGAATGACCCCCACCTCAGCCAGCAGCGCCAGCGGGTCGTTCGGGCGGATCAGGTTGAGCAGCGAGGGACCAAGCATCAACCCGAGCACCAGTTCGCCGAAAACGGAGGGCAAGCCAAGGCGCTGACTCAAGCGCCCGGCCAGCTTGGCGCCGATCAGGATCGCCGCCAGCATCGGCAATAACTCAACCGACGAATGATGTTCTTCCATGCCCGGTCCTTTCTGCCAGAGGACATCCGTGCGAGACAGGAATGATGTGACTGCCTCGTGTATAGACACATGCTATGTAGCGCAGGTACTTTTGAAAACCGCGCATAGTATACCAGAAAACCCTGAGATCGAGCGCCGACATGAGCATTGCATCTACGTTCAAAGCGTGCTAGAAGCTTACAGGAGACCCGGCGCCGTCTTTGTCTATCAGAAGTCAGCACCCGGTCATATATCGCCCCTCTCCCGTATATAAAACGGGAGAGGGGCGGGAGGAGAGAGCGAAGTGCGTCTCAATGCGCGCCAGCCGCCTGCTTGCCGCTTGCAATGCTGGTCATCAACTCATCGTCGAGTTCCGGGCTGCGCAGGTGGTCGACCAGGTCCTGAACCTCTTGCGACGGCGCCGCCGTCAATTTGCTGACGATGTAGCACAGCAAGAAGTTGACCGGAATGCCGAAGATGCCCGCTGCCAGGTGGGTGATGCCCAGCACATTGAACGATGGATCGAGGTAGTTGTTGTACATGTAGAAGAGAGTCACCGACAGACCGCCGACCATGCCGGCAATCGCGCCGGGACCGTTGCAGCGCTTCCAGAAGATGCCGAGCAGCACCACCGGGAAGAACGATGAGGCTGCCATCGAGAACGCCCACGCCACCATCTGCGCGATGAGCGCCAGACGCGGCAGCGCGAGCAACGCGGCGATCACGGCGGCCACCACGAGCATCGTCTTACCAAGCCAGATACGGGTATTCATGCTGGCTTTCGGGTTGAGGATGCGGTAGTAGAAATCGTGTGCGATAGCAGACGAAATAACCACCAGCAGACCATCGGCGGTGGAGAGCGCCGCCGCCAGACCGCCTGCTGCGATCAGCGCCGCGACCGTGTAGGGCAGACCGGCGATTTCCGGCGTCGAGAGCACGATCGTATCCGGGTCGATGTTCAGTTCGCCAAACTGCAGGATGCCATCGACGCTGGTCTTGGTAATGGCAGTACCCGACAGTTCACCGAACGTTCCGACCTTCTTGCCATCGACTTCGGTCTCGCTGAACGTAGCGCCGGCCAGATCGATTTTGCCGTTGCCGTTCGCGTCGGTGATCACCAGCGCGCCGCTCTTCACCTGAGGCGCAGCCCAGGCGGGCAGCTTATCAATCGGCTTTCCTTCGAGCGTCGTGTAGTCACGCTGCGTGATCAGCCCCAGGTTACTCCAGTTCTTCGTCCACTCCGGCAACGCGCTGATCTCCTTGCCGACCACATTCTGCAGGATTTCCCAGCGCGCAAATGCAGCATAGGCAGGTGCAGTAAAGTAGAGCAGGAAGATGAAGAACAGCGCCCAACCGACGCTCATACGGCTCTCGCGCACGCTTGGCACCGTGTAGAAGCGGATCAGAATATGCGGCAGACCGGCGGTGCCGACCATGAGACAGAAAGTGAGCGCCAGGAAGTTCCACGGCGTTCCGCGCCAGTCGGTCTGGATCTCGTCGGCTGGTTTACTGGTGTCAGGGACCGACTGCGCTTTCGGAGGCGTAATGTTCAAGCCGAAGTAGCCGTTGATCTGATTGATCGCTGTAACGGCTGCGGCGTTGCTCATCCCCTCATTGTACGCCGGAACGTACCCCTGCTGAATCATGCGTCCCGATCCATCGCGCGCCGGCGCCTCGGATGAGATCTTCAATTCCTTCTCGAGGGTGGTAATATTCTGCAGCGCATACCCATAGCTGAACTGCGGAATAGGGAAGCCGGTCAGTTTGAGCGAGAGGAAAGTTACCGGAATCATGTAGGCGATGATCAGAATGATATACTGCGCCACCTGCGTCCAGGTCACCGCCTTCATCCCGCCCAGGAACGAGCAGACGAGCACGCCGGAGAGACCGATCACCACGCCCCACTCATACGGCACGCCGATGAAGCGCGACATGATAATGCCGACGCCGACCACCTGCGCCGTCACATACGTCAGGCTGACGATAATCGCCGAGATTGCCGCGACGAGGCGGGGCCAGCGCCCGCCGTAGCGCGTCCCGACGAAGTCGGGAATGGTGTACTGACCAAACTTGCGGATGTAGGGCGCAAACAGGAGCGCCAGCAGCACATAGCCGCCCGTCCACCCCATGATATACGCCAGCGCGTCGTAGCCAAGCGCGTAAAGGGTGCCAGCCATTGAGATGAACGACGCCGCGCTCATCCAGTCGGCGCCGGTCGCCATCCCATTGAAAATCGCAGGCACGTTGCGCCCGGCGACATAATACTCATCAAGGATCTTGGTGCGGCTCATAATGCCAATAAAGGCGTACATGCCCATCGTCAGCATCAGGAACGTCCAGCCGATCCAGGCTTTCGGCATGCCCGCAACCAATTCCAGGCCGCCCATGATCAGAGAAAAAACAATCAGACCGATGGTGAACATGCCATAGTACTGCGCCAGACGGTTATTGCGCAGCTTGATTGCTTCGTTGACTGCCATAGTGGTTGCTCCTCCGCTGTTACTTATCCCGGTCTTTCAGATGATACTTCGCGTCCAGTTTGTTCATAGCGTAAGCGTAGTAGAAAATGAGGATCACGAACACGACCAGCGAGAATTGGCTGCCGAAATAGTAGCCAAGCGGGAAGCCAGCAATAACGATGTTGTTCAATTGATTGACGAACAGCGGCGGAATGTAGGCGACGGAGAACCAGATGGCCAGCAAGATTGCGATCAGCCGGTTGTTTTCTTTCCAGTACGCATTGATCCGTTCCTGACGGCTCATATTTTCGATGTCAGACATACTGCCTCCTTGCGCTGCACTCAGGCGTCGTTGCTGCTATGCCGAACGGATTGTCGCCTTTATTGCGGATAAACCACGGGTTGTCGCCTTTATTGCGGATAAACCGTAGGCGCGGGCAGACTACGAGCGCATTCACCTCCTTTCCCGACAGATGAGGAAGCAATTGCATTGGACAGACGGGCATGCTGCACAACATCGCGGAATGGGCAGCATATGATAATCCGCAGTCGGGGCGGATGCCCGGCTGCCAATACAACAATTGCGGCAAACAGACACTGTTTGCGCTGCGGAGATCTTCCTCAGATTCGGTTAACTGGCGGTAATCAGGAATGGTGCAAGAATAATACGCAGCCTTTTTCAGCGTATGATAAATCTAGTGTAAAGTTTTTGTAAAATGCATCTGGTGATGTACAATGGAGACCGTGGGACGCAGCGAGCCACATCCTGGCATCCGGTTACTGGCAGGCAGCATCATGCTCGCAATCGTGCTACTCACTGGCACGATCGGGGTTATGATGATCGAGCGCTGGCCCCCGCTCGAGTCTTTCTTTACCACGCTGCTCATCGTTTCGACCCTTGGCTTCAGTGACCTCCGCCCGATCGACGGGTACGGTCGCATGCTGACGATTGTTCTGATCCTGGCAGGTGTGGGGATCCTCTACTACATGGCGGTGTGCGTATCGATGAAACGAGCCTGCGGGAACGGGCAGGCATGACGATTCTGGCGATCCGCCGCGCTGACGGGCGCATGCTGATCAATCCGCATCCCAATACCGTGCTGCGAGAACAGGATACGCTCATCGTGCTGGGAAGCCGCGCCGCCGTTGAACATGTAAACACAACCCGATGAACCGCGTCTCTCTGCAGCGCAGGCGCTTTGCCAGACCGCAGCGTCTTTCATTCTGCGCCAGCTTCGGCATAAACTGCCCGCGCCCGCGCATAGACCCGATCCCACGTCAGATCGCGCAGGGTTTTGGCGCACCCGGCTGCGCCCAGCCGCTGCGCCAGCGCACGGTCGTCAATCAGACGCCGGATCGCCTGCGCCAGCCCGGCAACATCGCCAAATCGCACCAGCAGACCGTCCTGCCCATCAGTGATGACATCGGGAATGCCGCCAGCGCGCGCGCCGATCACCGGCACGCCATAGCACCAGGCTTCCAAAAACACGATGCCGAATGAGTCGGTGCGTGATGGGAGCGCAAAAACATCCGCCGCCGCCAGTGCGTCGCGCTTGATTGCATCAGGAGCGTAGGGCAGCAGGCGGATACGTGCCCGGTCTGCTGCTGAAAGACGCGCATAGAATGCGTCGAAGTGCGCCAGCGGCGCGCCAATGAGCGCCAGCGTCGCCGTATGCCCGTCGCGCCACAGGCGCTGCAGCGCCTGGATGAGGTGAATGGCGCCTTTGTCATATGCCAGTGCGCCAATGAAGAGCACCAGCGGTCCGTCGATGCGCTGATCGCTGCGAAACCGCTCGCCGTCACCGCCCCCTATCTCTTCCGGCGACACCCCCACGCCAACCACGCGCAACCGTTCGTGCGGCACGCCGTGGCTTGCCAGAAAGTCGCGCTCCAGTCCGGTCATCACGATGACCCGGTCGCTCCTGCGCAACAGGTCGATCTGATGACGCATGCTGTAGTAGCGCACGATCGTGCGACTTCCAGGTTCTCCCAGATGGACGAATGGCGTGCAGATGAATGGAACGCCGTGTCGCTGCGCATACGCGAACACCGGCAGAATGGCGAAGTCGAGCGTGATATTCGTCGCATGCACCAGGTCGAACGGTCCATACTGCGTGAAGAACGCCTCGACGCCAGGCCACTGCGGCGTCCACAGCGCAAGGCGACGGAGCAGCGACGTCGTGCCGGGCAGGCGCGACATCTCGGTCATCAGGCGGCGCAGCGCCGGGTAGAGAATCGGCGGTCCCGGACGGCGGCGAATTGGCAGGCGCACAATCTGCACGCCGTTGAACGTTTCGAGCGGCGTCTCGATACGGCGGCGTCCTGGCATCCAGATGTGTTCGAGGTCACAGGCATCGGTGGCGAGGACGGTCACGCGCTGCCCTTCTGCCACGAGTCGCTCGCCGATCTCGCGGAAGTAGCGCGCCGCGCCGCTTGCAACGGGATGGTACAGTTGCACAACGTGGAGGATGCGCACTACCTGCCCCAACTCAATCCAGAGTCGGCGTCGGCGCGCAACCCGATGCTGATCTGTCGTGGCGCGGATGCCTGGAGGCTATTGCCGATCACACGCAGATCGGCGACCCACAGATCGAACCCGATCTCACCAGGAGCAACCGCCAGAAACGCGATCATCCGACCATCGGGCGAGAACGCGGGCGCGCGCGCCGTACCGATACTCGTCAGACGCACGATGGTTCCGCCCGCTGCCGGCACGGCAAAAATGTCGGTGCGGTCGCCATCGCGCCCGGCGAACGCCAGCCAGCGTCCATCGGGCGAGAATGCCGGATCATAACTCTGCGGCGGAACGCCGGGCAGCGGGGTCGTCGCGCCGGTTGCGCGGTCGTAGCGCAGCAGCTGCGCTGCGCCGTCGGCGGTTGCCGGTTCGAGCACGAACACCATCGCCGAACCGTCGGGTGCATACGTCACCCGCCCGACATGCCCCGCGTCATCGGCATAGATCAACTGACGCGCGCTGCCCGCCTGCGCCGGCATGCTGAACAGCGCCAGATGGTACTCTGTTGCAGGCGAACCGGAAGGCGGCGCGTACTGCGATGCGAAGGCGATGGTCTGTCCATCGGGCGCAAACGAGGGATAAAATGCCCAGACACTCTCGCGGATGCGCTCAAAACTGTTGCGCGGATAGTCGGACCCGTTATCGGTCAGGCGCAACGGCGCGCCGCCGTCCAGCGGCAACGCCATCAGGTTGCTGAAACTCTGGTCGCGCTGCACAAAGACAATCCGGGCGCCATCGGGAGACCAGGCAGGGTGCAGCGCTGCGCCATCGCCGGTCAACGGGCGACCGATCTGATCCTGCCACAGCCAGACATTCCCGTCGCGCACGAAGAGCAGACGACCGGGCAGCCGTGCACCGGCTGCGATGATCGTTGGTTGGAGGGCGCCGGGTTGCGCCGATAGTGGCGTGACCGGCAGCAGCGCCGCTGACGTGGGAGTGGCGTCAGGCGCTGGCGCTCCACAGGCAGCCAGGAGAACCAGGAGCAGAGAGATCAGAGTGCGGCGCATGGTCATAGGTGATGGGAAGCGGCAGGCGCGCCGCGCCGCCCCGGATCATCGGGCAACGCAGCGCGTCGAACAATCCAGCCGAGCATGCGCTGCCACATCCGGCGTTGGCGGGGCGGCGCGGCGCGCAGCAGGTCATCGGCAAGCGGCGTGTGCGGCAGGAGCGCATATAACGCTCCGGGGGCGACCGTAAACGTCATTGGGGTGAAACCGGATTGATCGCCATCGACCTGCACCGGCAGCGCGCCACGGGTGGCGATATGGATGGTGCGCGCGCGATGATATTCGATGCGCGGGTCGAGATTGTAGCGCTGGCGCAGGATAGAGAGCAAGCGCAACGGCGCTTCGGCGAGGTTGTCGCCTTTGATGACACACACATCGAGCAACCCATCGTCGATGCAGGCGCGCGCCGTAATCTTGAAGACACCGCCGTACAACTGGCTGTTCCCAATTACCACCAGTAGCACTCGCCCGCGGATCACGCGCCCATCGAGCGCTATGCGCGCCCGTCGTCCGCGGTAGCGCAACGCCAGGGCGAACGCGCGCACCACATATGCCAGCGCCCCCAGGCGGCGTTTTTCATCGCTGCGCACTTCATTCACAACCGCAGCATCAAAGCCGATGCCCGCCATGAGCAGGAAGTAGCGATCACCAGCGCGCCCCAGATCGATGCGTCGCCGTCGCGCCCGGAGCAACACTTCGGCGGCGGCGCGCGGTTCGAGCGGCAAGCCGAGTTCACGCACCCAGACATTGACGGTGCCAACCGGCAGCGCCGCCAGTGCTGTGCGCGTTCCTGCCAGACCATTGATCACCTCATTGATCGTACCGTCGCCGCCGGCCGCCGCCACAACATCATACCCGCGCAGCGCCGCTTCGCGCGCCAGTCGTGCGCCGTCGCCAGCCTGATGGGTCGTTTCGACATCGACCGTCCATCCGTGCGCCAGCCAGACGTCACGCGCGGCTTCGACATTCTGCCGCAGCGCAGCAGCCTGCCCGGCGAACGGATTCAGCACAATCAACGCGCGCGCGTCGTGAGGCAGCGTCTCGCGCTCAGCGGTGGACGATCCGCTATACAGTGTGACAACGGTTTGATCACTCATCCTCATCATCCCCGGCGTCGGATGATGGCGGTTCGCTGCGGAACGTGCCGGGCGCTTCGATCCAGCCGCGGCGCAGTGCGTAGAGCACCGCCTGGGTTCGGTCGTTGAGCGAAAGTTTGCGCAGGATCGACGAAATATGGTTCTTGACCGTCTGCGTACTGATGTGGAGCGCTTCGGCAATATCGCGGTTACTGCCGCCAGCCGCAATGCGTTCGAGCACTTCGATCTCGCGGTCGCTCAATGGTGTGAAGAGCGGGAACTCTATCTCGGGCAGATTGGTGACATCCTGGGGAAGATTGCGGAATTGCGATAGAACCCGGCCAGCGACTTTTGGATCATCGAGCACCACGTCATTGATGACATACTCGCCGCGCGCAACGCGGCGGAGGACGTTGGCCAGTTCGTCGGGGTGCACATCCTTCGATCGGTAAGCCGAAGCGCCGGCGCGCAGCGCGTTGAACGCCTGCTCATCACTTTCGTACACACTCAGCACAACAATACCGGCGCCAGGGTAATTGAGGCGAAGCTGGCGGGTGAGTTCCAGCCCGTTCATCCCCGGCAGGTTCAAATCGACCACCACGGCGTTGGGCTCCAGGTTGGGCGGCGCGTTGTTCATCCACTCCAGCGCCTCTTCTCCAGATGACGCCTCGCCGACCACAACAATATCGCGGCAGATGGAGAGTGCCGCACGCACGCCCTGACGAAAGAGCGGATGGTCGTCGACGATCAGCAGTTTTACGGCAGGGTTGGCGGACACGGCGGTATCTCCTTTCCCAGGTCGAGCAACCAGCGCCGATACCCCTCTGCCGGATCGTGCAATCCTCTGATTCCAGCGGCGCGAAGGAGGCGCCAGGTCTCAACCAGCGGCAGCCCGACGACGCAGGTGTAACTGCCGACGACTGAGCGCACCAGCCGGCCTCCCAATCCCTGAATACCGTAGGAACCGGCTTTATCGAGCGGCTCGCCGGTGGCGACATAGGCATCGATGTCGGCATCGCTCAGCACGGCGACGGTCACATGACTGGCGACGAGATCGAAGAGCGGCGGCGCGTGCGCCTGTCGAGCGTCGATGACTGCCAGACCAGTATACACGGTATGTGTCTTTCCCGAAAGGCGGCGCAGCATACGGCGCGCGTCGTCGGGATCGACCGGTTTATTCAACACATCCCCTTCCAGTGTGACGATGGTATCGGCGCCGATGATAACACTGTCGGGCGCGGATGCGCAAGCGGCGCTGGCTTTGCGCCAGGCGCGCAGCGTCGGGTGGTCGAACAACGGCAACGCCAGCGGCGGCAGCGCGGCGACGATCTCCGGCGGCGGGGGATGATCGCGCTCCTCGGCGTCAGTGGCGATGACCCGGAATGGGATGCCGAGATATGCCAGCAATTCACGCCGTCGCGGCGAGGCGGATGCCAGCGCCAGCGGCGGGGAAGGGGGGTTGTCTTGATCAGTGCTCATTGCGCTTTGCGTTGTTCGGCGCGAAATGCGTCCAATTCGGCGCGCCGCGCGCGGCTCATGGCGTCCAGGGCGCGGCGCCAGTCATCACGGTAGGGGCGTAGCGTTTCGACCAGCGCCTCGCTGATCGCCAGATCGCGGTACCATTTTCGGTTTGCCGGTATGATGTACCAGGGCGCATAATCGGTGCTGCAACGAGTCAACGCCTCTTCATACGCCGCCATGTAGTCGCTCCAGCGTTCGCGTTCGCGCCAGTCGCCCGCCGACAGTTTCCAGGCTTTCGCAACGTCCTTCTCCCGCGCCAGCAATCGTTGTTCCTGCTCCTCTTTGCTGATGTGCAAAAAACATTTGACGATGATTGTACCGGTATCGGCGAGCAGCCGCTCGAAGGCGTTGATCTGATCGTAGCGCGCCCGCCAGACCGGTTCGGGAACGAGCGAGTGGACGCGCACCACCAGCACATCTTCGTAGTGCGAGCGATTGAAGACGCCAACCATGCCTTTGCGTGGAACAACCTTATGCACCCGCCAGAGAAAGTCGTGCGCCAGTTCCTCTTCGGTCGGAACTTTGAACGACTCGACGCGACAACCCTGCGGGTTGAGATTGAGCATGACATTGCGGATCGCACCATCCTTGCCCGCCGTATCCATGCCCTGGAGGATGAGGAGTAGCGCGTGGGTCCCGGCGGCGTACAACTCCTCCTGCATCACGTCGAGTTCGGCGTTGAGTTCGGCGAAACGCGCCCGTCCTTCTTCCTTCGTCAGCCCGCCGCTGGCATCAGGATCGACGTCGTGCAGCCGGACACGCAAACCAGGTGTGACTTTGTGCGCATACATGAACCATCTCCTTCAGCGTGCCTGCGCGCTATGCCAGATCCGGTCGCACCGTCGGAACGCCAGGGTTTGCCGGCGCCGGTGATGCTCGATACCCGAAGTGCTCCTATGACATCAGGTATTGCGGTGACGGCGACGGCGACGCGGCCGCTGCGGCGCGGCGGGCGCCGGTGAAACGGATGATTGGGGCGTTCCCTCGCCGAGGAATGCGGCAAGGTCATGACTGCGGTCAGGCGGTTGCTTTGCCTTCGGTGCAGGAGTCGATCGATCCGATGACGCGCGCGCGTCCGGTTTTTCGGCAGACAGCAGATCAAGGTCTTCCTCGTTGAGCAGTTCGAGCGGCACGTCCTCGACGCTTTCTTCGAGCCATGCCAGCGTTTCGAGCACATCAGGATTGTTGATCGAGTCGCGCAGCAGTCGTTTTTCGCTCTGGCGGCCCGAACCCTGGTCAGCGCGGCGTTCCTGGCGCTCGGAACGCATTCTGGCGACCGGCGTGATTCCTTCGGCGTTACGACTGCGCGCAACTTCACCGACCTGCCGGGTCGCCTCCTGGATCTGCGCCGGCAGGAACTCTTCCTGCAAACCGGTGCTGGCAAGCGCGACAATCACCGTCTCACGCAGGACATTGACTCCAACCACCTCACCCGGTCCGTCGGGGGTCTGCACCCATGTTCCCTTGCGCGGCATCCGGCTCTTGACGTTGACATACTGTTCGTGTTCATAAGAGAGGCAGCAGAGCAGGCGACCGCACACCCCGCTGATCTTGGTCGGGTTAAGCGGCAGGTCCTGGTCTTTTGCCATCTTGATCGAAACCCGCGCGTAATCGGGGAGGAATGTCGCGCAGCAGAGCAGGCGACCACAGGGACCAATGCCGCCGAGGAGTTTTGCTTCGTCGCGTGGTCCGATCTGACGCAGTTCGATGCGGGTGCGGAAGGTGCGCGCCAGATCGCGCACGAGGGCGCGGAAGTCCACCCGTTTTTCAGCGGTGAAGTAGAACGTCAGCCGCGAGCCGTCGAACGAATACTCCGCCTTCACCAGGCGCATCGGCAGACCGTGCTCCTGGATCTTTTCGGCGCAGCGCGCCAGCAGTTCATCCTGCCGGCTATTCAACCGGTTCAGGCGTTCGAAGTCAGTCGGTTCTGCGCGGCGTAATACCGGCTTCAGTTCGCCAACGATCTCTTCGGGATCGACCAGACGCGGCGAATAAGCAACCTTTGCCAGTTCCGGCCCGCGTACGGTTTCGACGATCACGTGATCGCCCTGCGCCAACGCCTCGATACCGTTCGGATCAAAATAATAGGTCTTGCCTGAGTCCTTGAATCGAATGCCAACCACAAGGGGCATACCAACCTCATCATCTATGACCATCAGCGGGACGCTTCAGGGCGTGTGGAACACTCCTGTCTCGTGGACGCGGCGATGGGCGGCGCGTCCGATCACCTTGTAGGTATGGACGAGTTGGGCTTTGCCTTTCAACTGGTAATCGCCCATTTCCTGCACCACGAACGCATCGCCGACAGCATTGCGGGTCGCTTCGGAAATCAGCGCCGAGTTCAGATCGGCGCGGCTCTCAAGGCGCGCAGCGGTATTGACCGTATCGCCGATCACGGTATACTCCAGGCGCTGTCGCGTCCCAAAGAATCCGGCGTACACCGGACCGGTGTTGATCCCGATGCGAAAATCGAACGCCTTGGATGGATCGAGTTTCTCGATCAGGCGGCGATGCGCCGCGATCATATCGAGTGCGGCGTCAACCGCTTCGATAGCGGTGGTGCGATAATCCTGATGTTCATTGACCTGCGGCGCGCCAAAAACCGCCATAATGCCGTCGCCGATGTACTTATCGAGCGTGCCGTTGTGCCGGAAGATCGCCTCGGTCATTTCGTGGAGGTACTCATTGAGCAAGTCCTGCACGTCACGCGGCGAGAGGCGTTCGGAAAGCGACGAGAACCCCTTCACATCGGCAAACAGGACGGTAACGACCAGTTCCTGCGGCTCGCGCAGGCGGCCATGCTCGGAGAAGTAACTGGCCACATCGCGCGCAACACTGGGTGAGACAAAGCGCTCGAACAACTGGCGACTCGCCTCCTGTTTCCGCAATTCTTCGGTCAGTTGTGCGCGTTCGATGGTGATCGCCGCCTGACTTGCAATCGCCGCCAGCAGGTCGCGTTCACGGGGACCAAACCGGTCGCGCCCTGGCGAGTCGAGGTAAATCAAGCCGATCGATCCGTGCTCGGCGAGCAGCGGGGCGCAGAGCGCCGAGCGAATGTTGGCGCTGATGATACTCTCGGTGCCGCCGATTTCGATGCGCGCATCGCGCGTGAGCACCACTTCGCCCGCATCGAGCGCTTTGCGGGCAATGGTCGAACTGATGATCACATCCTGCTGTGAGGGCGGATAGATCACGCGCGGCACCAGTTCATTGTCGCGTTTCAGGAGGAGTAACGCGCGTTGCGCCGGGATCAGCCGCAAGACCTCTTCGATCACGGCGTCGAGCAATTCGTTCATTGCAATGATCAGGCTCAGACGCCGGGAAATGCGGAAGAACTCGTGCAGATCGAACGCCAGTTCAGGCACATCGCCGGTCGAAACGCCGCGCGCCTCGGCAGCGACCGGAAAGTAACGGCTGTCGTCGAGCACCACATTCTGTGCCGCGCGCTCGTCGAAATGAAGTTCGAACGGACCGATCTGAACAACGTCGCCATCGCGCAGTTGCTCTTCGCGGACGCGCAGCCGGTTGACGAAGATGCCGTTCCGACTATTGGTATCGCGCACCCAGACATCGCGCCCGTTGAGAAAGATTTCGGCATGGTAACGCGAGACGGTCGCGTGATTGAGCACGATATCGTTCTCCAACGCCCGCCCAATGCGCAACCCCCGCGCCTCGACCGGATACGTTTTGCGTTCGCCGTTGATGTCAAGGGTGATCAGCGCCATAGGTGCGATCTCCGGCATCGCGCGCGATGCAGACCTTACCTGGTGTGCGTACTTTCGTTCCGTTTAGTATAGCAGACGCCATAGCAGGCGGCAACCTGTGATAGTGGGTAGTAGCTTGGCAGCGGAGATAAAAGCCTGTCCCAGCAATCGCCGCATGACGCGCGGCCAGGCGGACAAAGGCAACACGCCTGATCGGCGCAGAAACCGGCGTCAGTCGGACAACGCGATCATCCGTGAAACATCGTCTTGCCGCTCCGGTCTTTCGGATCGGGCGGGAGACCCAGATACCGCTGACGCAGGTCGTCCCACAGCGCCAGGCGCGACCAGTCGGGCTGTTTGAGGAAACGCATATCATCGGACAGAAAGGGGTTCGGCAGGAAGATATAAATCTGGTTTTCGTCTTTGCCGTTGAACATGCGAAACCCCCAGCTACCGACGGCGCCATCGGGGTTGAGGCGGCGATAGAACTCGGCGCGCGCCGTGCGCCGATGACGGGCTAACGCAGGATCGACAGGTCGGTTTTTGCTTCCCCGGTGTTCGCCGATGCAGATGTGGAAATGCCATGTGCCAAAATCAACGGTCAGGTAGCCGTCGAGCATGCCGATGTTCTTCGGCGGTTCAGTCACCTTGATCTCGAAGACCGATCCTTGAATGAGCGGTCCGAAATGGATTTTGTCCCAGTGATCGCGGAAGAACTCGGTCATCAGCGCAACCAGGGTTTCCTCCTTCGGTTCGAGCGGAAAGATTTCGAGTGTGCCATTTCCGGGCTCGTCAACAATTCGTGGTTCGAGTGCAGGCGTCATAGGGGTCTTCCTTTTCTTCTCACACCACCGGCTTCGACAATCGAGATCTTCTTCGCGGCATCAGCCTAGTGCTTCGTTAGGTTAGATTTTGTATTCTTTGAGCCATGCGGTTATACTGCGTGGCATGGGTAAGCATACGCATGGTGAACTGACCGCCGAACAACGGACGGAACTTGAGCGGTTGATTCGCACCGGCGCCACGCCGGCCCGCACCAACACCAGAGCGCGCATCCTGCTTCTGAGCGACCGCAGTCAAGGCCGGAAGCGCACGGACCAGGAGGTTGCCGAGGCGGTCTTGTGCAGCAAGGGCGCTGGACGGAATGTGCGTCAGCGCTTCTTGCAGGGCGGGCGGCAAGCCGCCCTTTATGATAAGGGATGGCCAGGCGCGCCGCCCACGTTCACCGGCGAAGTGGAAGCCCAGCTGACCATGCCGGCGTGCAGTGATCCGCCAGAGGGTGCGGCGCGCTGGACATTGCGCCTGCCGGTCAACAAGATGGCGGAGCTGGGCTGCGCGGACTCCATGAGCCATGTGACCGTAGGGGAGAT
>CALGYB010000195.1 GCA_937935075.1 uncultured Roseiflexus sp.
TCAAAGACGTGGAGCGGCGAACGTTGGCTTCGACAGGCTCAACCGACGTTCGCCGCGAGACGGTCAACACGAGCACGTATTGGACAACATCCAGGTGATCGCTCTATGAGACGACTGATACGAGGTGGATGCTTGCCCAAAGATCTGCACTTGTGAGACACCCCCTTCTCCCCTTGTGGGAGAAGGGGGCAGGGGGGATGAGGGGCAACCGGCCTCCCCCTCCCCCGGCGGGAGAAGGGGGCTGGACGGAAGCAACCGCTGCCAACAGATAATAAGGAGACTCCATGTCTACAACTGCCAAAGACCTCGGCGATGGACTGATCGCGCGCTGGTCAACTGCTGCCGATCAGGAGCGCATCGGCGAACTTTTTGGTCACGTGTTTCGCCGCACTGCCGACGATCCGCCGAACGAGCGCATGATTGCCTATACCCGCCATCAGATGAGCGGTCAGCACCCGTTGATCGGTCCAAACGACGTGGCGCTGGTTGAGGATACGCGGAACGGCGCGGTCGTTGCAGCAACGTCAGTGATGCGGCAGCGCTGGGAGTATGCCGGCGTCCCGTTCACCCTCAGCCGCGCCGAGCCGGTCGCTGCGCACGAAGAGTACCGCAACCGCGGTCTGGTGCGGGCGACGTTCGACCTGATGCACGCGCGCAGCGCCGAACAGGGCGATCTGGCGCAGTGCATCACCGGCATTCCCTATTTCTACCGTCAGTTTGGCTACGAATTCGCCGTCGATCTTGGCGGCTCGCGCATGGTGATGCTGGCAGCGATCCCTGACGCCAAAGAGGGTCAGGCAGAGCCGTTCACGCTGCGCGACGCCACGCTCGACGATATGCCGCAGATTCGGATGCTCTACGAACGCGAGCGCTCCCGCCCCGCCGCTGGTCTGCCCATCCTGGTCTCGACGCCGTTCGACTACGACCACTGGCGCTGGACGTTGACCGGGCAAACGACGGAGGCGGGCGAAGGGTGGCATACCCGCATGATCGTCCGCACCGACGGGCAGACCGTCGGGTATGTGTTGACCGGACGGGTGCGCTGGAGTCCTGAGAAGGCGCGGGTGCTGGGGATGATGGTCGAGCCGGGGACGCCGCTGACCGCCGTCGTCCCGCCGGTGCTGCGCGCGCTGCGCGCGATTGCGCCGACCATCCCGGTGATCCCGCCGAAAGCAGGCGAGCCGCGTGCGCTGGTTTTTGTCCTTGGCGCCTCCCATCCGGTGTATGACGCGCTTGGGCATGACCTGATCGCCAAACGCGAACCGCCATACGGCTGGTATGTGCGCGTCCCCGATGTGCCGCTCTTCCTGCGCCACATTCGCGCCATTCTCGAACGCCGCCTGGCCGGGTCGTTCCTGGCAGGATACACCGGCGAACTGAAGATCGACTTCTACAAAGGCGGACTGCGCATGGTCTTCGAGCAGGGGCGGATCGCTTTCATCGAGCCGTGGCAGGCGCCGATCTACGGCGATGAAGCCGGCGCAGGCTTCCCGCCGCTCGTTTTCCTGCAATTGTTGTTCGGGCGGCGCAGTCTGGAAGAACTCGACGCCTGGCACGATGATGTATGGGCGGACGACGAACCGGCGATGTTGCTGAATATTCTCTTTCCAAAACAACAGTCGTGGGTGCTGCCGCTGGACTGAATGAGCGCTCAGTCCAGCCGCTTCCTGAACCGCAGCGAAGCCATCGTCAGCAGCACGGCGCCGAAGGCGGTCAACGCCGCGATCTGCGGCGGCAACGCCTCGGCGCCAACGCCTTTGATGATGATGCCGCGCACAACGACGAGGAAGTAGGTCAGCGGAACGACTTTGCTGATCAGTTGCAGCACAACCGGCATCGCGTCGATCGGGTGGATGAAACCGGAGATGAACACGGAGGGCAGGAGGGTCAGGAACGATAACTGAAACGCCTCGAACTGCGTGCGCGCAATCGTCGAAATCAGCAGGCCGAGGGCGAGCGTTGACACCAGGAACAGGCACGCAATCGCAACCAGCAGGAACAGGCTTCCGCGAATGGGGACGCCAAACCAGAGCGTCCCCACCAGCAGCACCTCGCCGACCACCAGCAGTTCAACGACGGCGTAGGGCAGGATTTTCCCCGCCATCAATTCGTAGGGGCGAATCGGGGTGACGATCAACTGCTCGATAGTGCCGCGCTCACGTTCGCGCACGACTGCCGAGGCGGTCAGAAGCGTCGCCTGGAATTGGAGCACCAGCCCGATTAACCCCGGCGCCATGAATACGGCGCTGTCCATATCGGGGTTGTACCAGACGCGCTCGCGCACCTGCGGCGCTCCCGGCGGCGTCGATGCGGTCACGCCGCGCCGCGCCAGCGTCTCCTCGCGCACCCTGGTCGCCAGCGATGCTCCGATCAAGCGCGCCGAGGACAGCGCACTCGACGCAACAGATGGATCAGAACCGTCGAGGATGAACATGACGTCGGCGTTCCGTCCGGCAGTAACGGTGCGCCCGTACTCCGGCGGAATGACCAGACCGGCGCGCGCCTGACCGCGGTCGATCAGCGCCGTCAGTTCCCGTTCCGATTTGACATAAGCGTAGACGGTAAACTGACCAGACTGCACGAAGGCGTCGATCAGCGCGCGACTCTGGCGGGTGCGATCCTGATCGAAGATGACCAGCGGCACGTTGCGCACATCGGTGGTTGCAGCGTAGCCGAGGATGATCATCTGGAGCGCCGGCGTCAGAAACGCAATCATCAGTGCGCGCCGGTCACGTAGAATGTGGATGAACTCCTTGCGAATGATCGGCAGAATCCGGCTGATCCCCACCGGTGCGTTACTCCACAATCGCCTGATACGCCAGGACGCGAAAATCGCGTTGCGGCTCGTCGATGCCCTGGTACTGCGTCATGAAAACGCCGACGAACGCCTCTGCCGGATCAACCCAGTAGTAGGTCGTCGCCGCGCCAGCCCACCCGAATTCGCCTGCCGTTCCCGGCATGCCCGACAGCCCGACATCCAGCAGCACCCGCGATCCCAGCCCGAACCCATAGCCGGGATAGGTAAAGCCGGCGATTTCCCAGGGAAGTAGTGCGGCAGGAATGTGGTTGGCATGCATGAGTTCGAGCGTCTTCCGCCCCAGGATGCGCACACCGTCGAGTTCGCCGCCGTTCGCCAGCATGAGCGCGAAGCGCATGTAGTCCTGCGTTGTGGAGAACAGACCGTGCCCGCCGCGCGCGAAGGTTTCCGGTCGATCCACCGGGTAGCTCTCCTGCGGATCGATCGGCTGCAGGATGCCCTGCTGCCAGTTGAAGAACATCTGGAGCACCGTCATGCCGTGAGCCGCAAGGTCGCCGACGCCATACATGGCCGCCAGGCGATGCCGCTGCTCCGGCGGTATGTAGAAATCGGTATCGACCATGCCGAGCGGTTCGAAGATCCGTTCGCGCAGAAACTGGCGCAGCGGCCGGTTGGCGATGATCTCGATCACGTGCGCCGCAACGTCGATCGATACGCTATAATGCCACTTCGACCCCGGATGGTACGCCAGCGGCAGGCGAGCCAGCTCCGCGACGAACTGTTCCAGCGTCCGGCTGGCATCGCTCATAAGCGCGTGCTGGCGGTACAACTCGCCGACCGGCGAATCAATCAGAAAATCGTAGGTGAATCCGCCGAGGTGCGTCATCAGGTCGCCGATCGTGATCGGGCGCTGCGGCGCGACTTCTTTATCCTGTTGCAGCACCTTGACGTTCGCAAACGCTGGAATGAACGTCGCCAACGGCGTGATCAACTGAAACCGTCCCTCTTCGTAGAGGGTCATCAGAGCAGTACAGACGATCGGCTTGGTCATTGAGTAGATGCGGAAGATTGCATCACTGCGCAGCGCCTCATCGGTCGCTTTGCTCATGCGCCCGACCTGTTCGGCGTACACGATCTTGCCGCGCCGCGCCAGCATCATGCTCGCGCCCGCGATAGTCCCACGTTCGATCCAGCGCTGCATCGCCGGGCGGATGCGCGCCAGCCGGTCCGAACTGATGCCGACGCTTTCGGGGGTTGCAGTGACATCGCTCATGGATGGTCTTCTCCTGTTGCTGTGAGCATGGCCTGGAAGGGAATACGGATGCATAACCGCCATGTGATGTGAAGGGCGTCCGGGTAAACTCTTATGGCGCAGGTATGCCCTCCACATACGGCGTCTTTATGACTTGGCGTGAGATCCCTGATAGAGGGAACAACCAGATGGCGCCCCATAATGGCGCGTGTTGACCGTTGTGCAGCCGACGTTGGCTGAGCCTGCGAAGCCAGCGTCGGCTGCTGCACGTCCTTGATCGTCCGGGTTTTGGGTGATCGCGCTATAGGGCATGGCGGTCAGGACGTGTTGTTCCGTTTAGCGCTCCCGCCAGAACTCCAGCATCGCGCCGTCGTCGGTCTGCACAGTCGTGCGCTCGACCTCATAGGTGTGCAGGCGACCTCCGGCGTCGGGCAGCGTCACCTCTGCGCGCTGTTCGGCGTCCTGGCTGATGCGCTGCATGCCGCGCAGATGGAGGCGCTGGCGCAATTCGGCATACGAACGTCCGACGAGGTCACGCGGATGCACTCCGGCGATTCGGTCGGCGAAGAAACGATTGACGGCAAGCGCCATATCGTCACCGTCGAGCAGTAATATCCCCTCCGGCAGGTGATCGAACACCACGCGCAGAATGTCACGGCTATTCTGCACCTGACGGGCGCGTTCGGCGAGCAGGCTTTCGAGCAGGCGCGCATCGCGGCGCAACGCTTCCGCCTGGCGCATCCCGGCGCAGATCGCCCCCAGAGTGCCGGCATAGATCGTCAGGTTCGCCCACATATCCGCTGCAAGCGCCGGCTCCTCCGGCGCCACGCGGTACAGCACCGCCACGCCGACATCCTGCCCCATGCGCGAGAGCGGCAACGCAATACACGATGGGTAGGAGTCGCGCTCGCCGGGTGCGCTGATCATCGCCTCGGCATCAAGCGCCCGCCGGGCACGTTCGGCGATGTGTTCGAGCGCCGACGGATCGGGCAATGCGGCGCCTGAGGGTGCAATCGGCGTGAGCGTGCCGCTCTCATCGAGCAGGAACAGGACGCCGCCGTCCAGTCCGAAGACCTCCATGCTCTGCTGATGCACCAGCGCCGCCAGTTCTTCATAGGAATGCTGCACCGTCAGGAACTGCCCGATGGCGTGCAAGGCGCCGACCGTGCCGGCAGGCGCCGGACCCAGTGAGTCCTGCAAGGCGACCGAGAGGCGTGAGAGGGTGACAGCACTGCCCTGAAGTTGTTCGTTGGCTTGTTGGAGACGGGAGACCAGTTCGAGCGCATCGGCGCTCGAGAGACGACTCAGGTCGGCGATGTCCATCTCAAGCCTCCTTGCTCTGAGCAGGGTTCGATCACAGACGCATACTCGCATTGTACCATGCCTGCAAGCAGGGTGTTATCCGTGGCGTGGCACACGAACAGCGCGCTTGCCAGAGAGATACGCCGGCATATGGTATACTTAACCTGGCGGCTTTATTTGACATAACCATGTGGTTGACAACCGAACGTTTGCTGCTCCGCGAATTCACACCCGAAGACTGGCCCGATGTCTACGCATACCGCTCAGACCCGGAGGTCGTGCGGTATTTGCCGTTTGGTCCGGCGAGCGTGGAAGAGGTGCAGGATCATCTGACGCGCTGTATGGCGCTGGCGCGCAGTCATCCGCGCCGTGTGCACGAACTGGCGGTAGTCGTGCGCGCCGAAGAGCGGGTCATCGGCAGTTGCGCACTGGCGCAGCTTGACTATGAACCGCGCCATGCGTCGTTCATGGACCTGTTCCACCGGCGCTTTTGGGGGCGCGGTTCTGCCGCCGAGGCGATGCGCGCGCGCTTTGAGTACGGTTTCGAGGTGCTGGGGCTGCACCGCATCGCCGACACGTGCGATGCGCGCAATGTGGCGTCGGTGCGCGTGATGGAAAGACTGGGCATGCGGCGCGAGGCGCACTATCGCGAGACAAGCTGGGATGGCGCAACCTGGCGCGACGAGGACGGCTACGCGATCCTGGCGCGTGAATGGCGCGCACTTAAAACAACATAACGTCTCTTATGTTGTTTTATTGAAGATGTACGGGGAGATCAACGAAGGGGTAAGCGAATACACGACTGCCCGCTCCCTCCTCCCCACCCCCCAAACAGTAGCAGGTTGTAAACCTGGTGTCGCCATTTGTTTCCACGCCAGCATGCGCCGCCGTGCTACCCTGACAGCAAATGCGATCATCGTTGGCGCCGTTGGCGTGGCGCTGCGAGGAGGCGGAAACGTATGAAACAAGTCCTTATCATTCATCTTGGCGAAGGCGACATGGTTGCGCCGGTCGCCTTTTTGAACCAGGACGTCGAGGTGCGTCGCATCGGCTGCGGCGGCGACATTGCGCGCGCGCGCGCCCTGATTGCCGAATACGACGGCGCTGTTGACGCAATTGGATTGGAAGGCATGCCTGCCATCCTGCGCCTGGGCAACGCGCAGGCGCAGCATGTCATCGGCGCCGATCTGCCCGCCGCCGCGCGGTCGACGCCGGTCGTCGACGGCAGCGGCGTGCGGCCGGAACTCGAACGCTGGGGCGTCATCCTTGCCGAGCGCGCCCATCCGTTGATCTTCAACCAGAAGCGGGTCCTGTTCGTTCCCGGCGTCAATCATGAAGGGCTGGCGCAGGCGCTGGCGCGCCGGAGTTCGGCGCTCCGCTTCGCCGACCCGCAGATGTTCTTTGGTCTGCCCGACGCCCCCGGCGTCGGGAGTGCGCAGACCCTCGATCAGGCGGCGGCGCCGACGCTCGAAGCGCTCAGGGAGGCGTCGTTCGAGACCCTTGCCGGCATCACCGATGCGCCGCGTCATCCGGGCAGTTTTGTCTGGGCGGACATTCTGGCGGGAAATATCGCCGCCATCCGCCGCTTTGCGCCGGAACGCCTGGATCGGAAGATGGTCATCGTCGAGTCGGCGAGCGATGACGACATCGCCGATCTGCGCGCGCGCGGCGTCGAAACCTTGATCACGCTCATGCCGTCCCTCAACGGCAAAGGCGAGATTGCACGCCACTCCGCCGCCACCATCGAGGCGCTGCTGGCGGCGCTGCGCCCCGACCCGCAGGCGCCGCTCACCGAGGATACGTACCTCGACCTGCTGGCAGACCTGGATTGGGCGCCGGCGGTGGTGACGCTGCAACCGGAAGCGGCCGGCATCAATAAGTTTGCGTTTGTGATCCACCCCTTGAGCGTCAAGTTCATTCACGATTATCCGCCGTTCTACTGGACGCGCTACGTTCCCGATACGATCGTCGAAGCCGCTGCCGCCTATGTGCCGCCGGTCTACGTCGGCAAGATTACCGGCGGTCGTTCGCCGACCACCGGGCAGCGGATCGAGGGGTATCTGATCTCGCTCGGTGCGACGCCGCGCCAGATGATGAAGCACAGCCCGCGCTTCACCTACGATCTGCTCAACCAGGCAGCGCACCTCGCCGAACGGCTCGGCGCGCGCATCATGGGTCTCGGCGCCTTCACCAGCGTCGTCGGCGATGCGGGCATTACTGTCGCCAACGAAGCCGATATCGCCATTACCAGCGGCAACAGCCTGACCGTCGCTGCAACGCTGGAGACCGCCAAGATTGCAGCGCGCATGATGGGGTACCATGACCTGAGCCGTGGGCGAATTATGGTCATCGGCGCGACCGGATCGATCGGCTCCGCCTGTGCGCGGCTGGCGGCGCAGGCAACGAAGGATGTCGTGCTGGTCTCGATCGAACCGGAGAAACTGATCGACCTGAAGCGCCTGATCGAGCGCGAAACGCCGGGCGCGCGCGTGGTCATTTCGACCCACGCCAACAGTCTGGCGGGTGCGTGCGATCTGATTATCACCGCTACCTCCGCCTTCGGTCAACGGGTGCTCGATGTGACCGAGTGCAAGCCGGGCGCGATCATCTGCGACGTGGCGCGCCCGCCGGACATCAACCCGGCGGAAGCGGCGCTCCGCCCCGATGTGCTGGTAATCGAAAGCGGCGAGGTGCTCATTCCCGGCGATATCGAGATCGGGTACGATATCGGGCTGCCGCCGAAGACGGTCTACGCCTGCCTGGCGGAAACATCGTTGCTGGCGATGGAGGGACGCTTCGAGGATTACACGCTGGGGCGCAACATCACGCCCGAACGGGTCAAGGAGATCTACCGGCTCTTCCGCAAGCACGGCTACCGGCTTGCGCCACTGCGCTCCTTCGAGGAGTACATTACCGAAGAACAGATCATGCACAAACGTCAACTGGTAGAGGAGTTGCGCGCCGATCCCGAATTGTTCGCGCGCCGCAAGGCGGAAGCGAAGGAGCGCTTGAAGTCGCTTCCAGAGATGGCAAAAGGCGTGCGCGCGGCGCGGCGCGGCAAACACTCCGCCGCCTGGGGATGGGCCGGCGTTGGCGCGGTGGCGCTGAGCCTGATTGCGCTGCGCCGGCAGGCGCGAATACAGGGGTGACATGCAACCGTTGATTCGGATGGCAATCGGCGTAGCGCTGGTGCTCGGGGCGCTGTTACTGGCGGCGAATACGCTCGGCAGACCTCCCGGCGGCGCACCCAACGGCGGTCCCGTCGTCGGTGATGCTGCGCGCGGTCAGATCGTTTTCGAGCGCGCCGGGTGCAGCGCCTGCCACACGACCACCACCGAATTTCGGGTGGGGACCGGGATGGCAGGGGTGTTGCAACCGGAAGGACCGGTCTACCCGCCAGGGGTGGATTACAGCGGCATGCTCCCCAATGGCGCGCCGCGCACCGAAGAGAACGTCGCCGCCTTCATTCGGACGACCAACCAGGGGCAGATTGGCGTGATGCCGGGGCGCGCCCTGAGCGACCAGCAGATGGCTGATTTAATCGCCTATCTGCGCACGTTGACGCGCTAACCCCCATGTGGTGACGGTCACATACAGCCCGCGCGCCGCTGACGCGACTGCCGCCACGGGCATGGGCGACGCGCCAGCATCCGGCGCCGCCCCGCACGACCGTCACCCTTCGACCAGGAACGACCGCAGCGCGGCGTGGTACGCCTCCGGCTGCTCGATCATCGGAATGTGACCACACTGTTCGATCAGCGCCAGGCGCGGTTGGCGCATCGCCTGCGCTGCCGCCTGAAGCGACTCCGGCGGCATGATCTGGTCGTGGGCGCCGCCGATCAGCAACACCGGCTGCGGGGCAGTGCGGAAGGCGTCGAACACCTGCGGATCGCCGACGCTCACAAACGCCATGAGATGCGCCCGCAGGTCCATCTTCGTCAGATCGACGATCCCTTCCTGGAGCATCCACTTCTCGCGCAGGCCGTTCTCGATAAAGCGCGCCGCCATCATCTGCGGCAGCGGCGGGACGCACAACAGCGCCGTGGCGAACGGTCGCCAGAGTTCGACCCACGGCGCGATCAGGTTGAGCCACGGATATCCAACGCGCAGCGTCAGATCGAGCGGCGCACGCGCAAGTGCGAAGATCACGCGCTCGATCTCATTCCCGATGGCGCCCAGCGACGTTATCACCAGGCGCTTCACCCGCTGCGGCTGGCTGGCTGCCAGCATTACAGCTACTGCCGCGCCATACGAGTGACCATTGATGTCGAACGTCGTCAGACCAAGCGCATCGGCAAACTCAAGGACGGTCTGCGCCTGCCGGGCGACCGTTCCCGGCTCAGGCAGCGCCGGCGAGTCGCCAAACCCCGGCAGATCGAGCGCATATACGCGGAAATCAGCCGACAGATCCGCCAGGGTGATGAGCCAGTAGCGTGACGACGCCGCCCAACCGTGAAGCAGAATGAGGGGCGGACCATGCCCGGCGGCGCGGTATGCCAGCGGACCGTGCGATAGTTCGATGACCTGCGGAGCGCCGATCAGCTCACGCAGGAGCGTCGAAGGCGATGATGCAGCGGTTGAGTCGTGGGTGGACAGACGCAGCCCCTGACCGCGGCGCAGCGTTTCGTCGCCTGTTTCAGCCGCAGGAACGTCGGCGTCGGACGACGTGACCGACAGGCGCAACCCCTGCCCCCGGCGGATGGGCATCTGGTTATCGGAGGAGTGTTCGGCGCTCATCTTCACCTCTCGTAGTTCAATCGCGACTCAAGTTCGTCCGCCAGCGCGCTATACGCCAGCGCGCCTGCGCTGCCGGGGGCGTACCGATGGATCGGCACACCGGCGGTCGGCGCTTCGGCAAGTTTGACATTCATCGGGATGACGGTTTGAAACACGAGCGCACCATAGCGCTCACGCACCTGCCGCTCGATCTCGTGGCTCAGATTCGTGCGACGGTCGGCGAGGGTGCAGAGCACGCCGCCGATGGCGAGTTCCGGGTTGATCTCACGCACCAGGTCAATCGTCTGCTCAAGTTGCGGCATTGCCTTGAGCGCATAGGCGTGCAGTTGCAGCGGCACGAGCACGCGCTGCGCGGCGGCGAGCGCATTAAGCGAAAACAGGCCAAGCGACGGCGGCGGATCGATCAGAATGTAATCGTAGGTCTCACGCGCTGTGCGCAACGCCTTGCGCAACAACAACTCGCGCCCGACACGCCCGGCAAGTTCGAGTTCCGCGCCCGCCAGCAGCAGAGACGACGGTATCAGGTCAACGTCGTGATCGGTGGTGACGGTGGCAAACGCGCTGCCGCGCTCCGGGTTGAGCAGCACCTCGTAGACGCTGTACTCCAGCTGCGACGGATCGACGCCAAGCCCCTGCGTCAGGTTCGCCTGCGGGTCGATGTCGATGAGCAACACGCGCCGCCCGCGTGCTGCGAGCGCCACACCAAGACTGAGCGCGGTCGTTGTTTTGCCGACCCCGCCCTTCTGCATTGCCAGCGTAAGAATCGATCCCATAGATTATGTCGCCTTGAGAGGGGAGGTTCCAGTGCGGCACAACATGCTCCTGCGGCTATTATAGCACGTGCGTGGTGCACCGCGTCACACCGCCGGACGCGGCAGGGTGAAGATCTCGCCAAGACGGGCGTACTCGTCGCCGCTCAACCGTGCTATCGGGTTCAACCGCAGCGGATCGACCGTACCATCGGGGCGCAGCAGATCGCGGCGAACATGGAAGCGCACGACACGCCCGATGATCATGGTGTAACTGCTGCCCTCGACAGGCACGATCTGCGTGACTTTCACCTCCATCGCCACCGGCGCCGCCGCAACCCGCGGCGGGCGCACATCGACCGAGCGCGCCGCTTCGAGACCGGCGCGCTCGAACTCGTTCTCGCCATATATCCAGTCGCCCGAGGTGATATTCATCTGCGGCGCCAGTTCTTCGCTGACGATGTTCAGCACCATTTCACCGGTTTCGGCAGCGTTGCGCAGCGTATCTTTGATCGCGCCAGCGCGCCGGCTGACCGAGATCATGACGAACGGAACCGGTCCGCCGACTGCGTTGAAGAACGAGAACGGCGCCAGATTGATCGACCCGTCGGCGCCGATGGTCGAAGCCCAACCAATCGGGCGCGGCACGACGCTGCTGATCAGCAGACGATAGGCGTCGCGCGGCGCCATGGCTTCGGGAACGAAAGAGACGGTATCCATTATGTCTCCTATCACAATGGCATGTATCACGCGCTACCGATTATACGGCTCATTATACTGCCATGTCTGTTATGTAAGGGCAGGTCTCAGACCTGCCTCCGTCAGGGCGGATCTCAGCCCCGCCCCTAGCTGTGCTACAATCTCTGGAGAGGATGTTCAGAAGGCAGGCGGGAACACGCTCATGCGGCTGCGTGTCTATATCGGACGGACGCCGGAGACAGCACGCGAACGGATCGAATTGCGCGAACGGGCGCTGATGGCGGCGCGCACTGCGCGTCAGTCGCCAACCGAAGGGACATGCACCATTGCGTTCAATATCGCCGCTGGCGCCGAACCGCCGCTGGCGCAGATCGACCTGCTGATCCTGCGGGCAACGGCGGTGATCGTCGGGGTGCTGCGCTCCTATGCAGGTCCCATTGATGCGCCGCCGGGAGGGGTCTGGCGTGATCGCGCCAGCGGTCAACCGATCCTCGAAGAGGACGGGACGCATCCGCTGCACCGTTTACGCCGGCAACGCAATGCGGTTCAGATGAGCCTCAACGCCGCCGCCGCCCGACTCGGCATTGCAACGACCGACCCGCACCCGTTCAAGCACGTGATTGGCGCAATCGTCGGTGTTCCGGCATTGCCCGCCGACTCGCGCATTTCGCTCGATGTCGATGATCACCGCGATCATCTGAAAGTGTGCAGTTTCGACGAACTCCCCGGCGTTGCGGCAATGTCGCATAGCGGCGTAACGCTGTCGGACGAGGCGATCCACGCGATTGCCGGTGAATTGTTCGGCGGTCGGCTGTGGTACGACGACCGTTTCCTCTTCGAACTGGCGCCGCCGCGGTTTCAGGCGTCGATTCATGCGCCAGGAAGCGCACCGCTATTGGTTCCAATCTACGAAGGGGAGACCATCGTGGGGCGCAGAAAGTCGCCAAAGGGGAACGAGCGGCGTATTCCTATTCCCAACGATGATCTTGTGTCGAGCGATCATCTGTGCATCACGTGCAGCGACGATGTGCAGACGGTCGCCATTCGTGATTCCAGCAAGAATGGGACATGGGTGACGCGACCGGACGGACTGGCGGAACATCTGCGCAATGCGTCGTGTACGGTTCCTGTGGGGACGCGCCTGCGACTTGGCACGACCGATCTCATTCTGGAGCGCGTATGAGCAAACGTTTCTGGCTGCTGAAAACCGAACCCGACTGCTACGCCTGGAGCGACCTGGTGCGCGACGGTCGAACGGTCTGGGATGGCGTGGCGAACAATGCGGCGCTCAAGCGCCTGCGCGAGATGCAACCGGGGGACGAGGCGCTGATCTACCACACCGGCGACGAGCGGCGCGCCGTCGGGCGGGCGGAAGTGATCAGCGCGCCCTATCCCGACCCGCAGCAGAGCGATCCGCGCATGGTCGTCGTCGATGTGCGCCCGCTGGCGCCGCTGCCGCATCCGGTGACGCTGGCAGACATCAAAGCCGACCCGACATTCGCCGACTTTGCGCTGGTGCGCCAGTCGCGTCTTTCCGTCGTGCCGGTGACCGAAGCGCAGTGGCGCCGGTTGCTGGCGATGGCCGGCGCCGCGAGCGACGAGCCGTGAAAGGTCATTGATCAATCGACAGCCCCACCCGCCCGGCAAGATTGGTGAACGTGGCGCGCGCCGCTTCCGAGGTGAAGCCCCAGGCGACCAGCGTGAAATAGTTCGAGAGCCAGTCGCTGCCAAACGTCGGGTTCTGGATGTACAACTCGTTGTACCCCGTCCAACCCCAGAGGGTGATCAGGATGAGGAACTGCGCCAGGCGAAAGCCGGAGAGCCGGATTTGCGCCCACGGCAGATTCGCCGGAAAACGGGCCACAGCGGTTTGCTGTGCGGCATCTCGCACAGATTTCGGAAAATGCATCGCAAGCCGAGGGATTTGCCGCGCAACCTCTTCCATCACTGCCGTCGGACCCGCCGCCGGACCTGATCGACCGCCGAGCAGCGCCGACTCGGGTGCGCCTTTCGGCAGCAGCGTCTTGAGGTCGCTATTGAGACTGGTTATGGCGCCGTCAATCTCCTGGAGCGCGGTCTGGTCGTCTGGCAGCAACACATCGATCTGCCGCCCCAGGTGATCGATCTGCGCCTGATACGGTCCCTTCTCCGCCGGCGTCAGCGCCGTGGCATCGAGAATCTTCTGAAGATTCTTATGTCGAGTAACAAGATGCAGAAAACCGTTGATCCGCTCAATTACCTCATTCAGACGGTTCTGCACATCATTCAAATCCTCGACAGTCGGCGTTGATCCCTCGATCTGATCGAGGCGTCGCTGGATTCCAGCCGCGTATGCCGGTCTTCCCTGCGCATCGGGTTGCAGCATGGCGCGCGCCTGATCGATCTGCGCCTGAAGCGCGCGCCACGACTCGAGCCAGCCAAGCCAGCGCGTCAGCAGCTTCTCCGCCTCGTCATACTCCTGCTGCGCTTCCGCGAGTTTTCCCGTCCGCACCCAGGCTTCCGCCAGATTGAGACGCTGGCGCAGCGCGCGACGCACGGCATCGGGCAAACCGGAAGTGGCAGTCACCCGCGCCGCCAGGCGTTCGATCCGCACTGCCAGATCGTCACGCTGCCGCCCGCCGCCCAGGTAGGTCGAGATTAGCGCTGCAACCGCCACCCCGCCGATCAACGCGACGAACGGCGGACCCGGCGGGTCCTTGATCGTGACCGTGACCGGGATTTGCAGCGATGACGGAACGCCATCGGCGTCATAGTTCAGCCAGATCGTGCCGTTGTACGCGCCGCTGCGCGCATTGGCGAACGACACCGTCGCCGTCAGCGTCAGCGGTCTGCCCGCCTCGACGCGCGCCGGCAGCGGCGAGACAGTGATCAGACCGGTGATCGTCGCGGCATTGTCAACTCGCACAAAATCGGAGACCAGCACTTCTGCGCCGGAAATGGGAGTGGCGGCGCTGATGAAGAGAATCCGCTCCTGCGGCGGGTCGCCAATTGTCCCGGCGACCGTCAGAGACGGCGGGTTGCTCGACGCTGTCTGCGCAGACACGGAGGCGGATTGCGACATCGCCAGCGCTCCGATGCCGACAAGCGTCAGGATCAGCGCAGGAACAACCAGCAGCCAGCGCGCGCAGCGGGCAGGAAACATGGAGATCGTCTCCGTGAAACGGGCGGCATTGATGCACACAGTATACACGAAGTCGATTGGGCGGGCGAAGGCAGTGCCGTCGCCTACCCAATCGACTTTTGAAGATAAACAGAGAGTGCGCAAACGACAGCGCCTGCGGGTGGGCGACGGCACTGTCGTCGCCCACCCCTGTCTCTTCCACATCATCACCCCTGTGCTGAAGACGTCGCTCCCACCCTGTCGGACGGCGCGCCGTTATCGGCGACCGCCGGCGCCCCCGAATCTTCGGACTCAATGCTCCGACGCCGCGCCACGCGCAGCACCTCGCAGACCTCGCTGCGTGAGTCGCACCTGGCACAGCCATCGAGTTCGTGGCTTTGATGGCTGGCAATAATCGCCTGCGCCGCGTCCCAAAAGATATGTTCCTCACCCACCATCTTCGTCAAGCCGGTGCGATCGAACATCGCGCGCACGGCCGGCTGCAACCCGCTGAAGTACACCTTGCCGCCGCGATGGTGGTGTTCCTCAACAATCTGCTGCAACGCCTGAATACCCATCGCATCGACCACCGGCACGCCGCGCATGCTGATGATCAGGGTATGATAATCGCCCGCCGTCTCGAACGACTCAAGGACCGTCGTAACGCTGCCAAAGAAGACCGGACCGGTGAGGTAGTAGACGTGAATTGCAGGGCATGCCGCCGGAAGATCGAACCCCTGCGCCCGGATTTTCTCCGGCTTCACCGGACCGCTGGCCACCGACGTGCTGACCGCCGACTGCCGAATGTAGAGCACCGCCGAAATTGCGACGCCAATCAGGATCGCCTGGGTGAGATCGAGCGCTGCGGTGGCGATCATGGTGATGATCATGCCGGCGATAGCGCCTCGTAGACGAGTACGCACAAAGAAATGGATCGACTCCCACTCATTCATGCGCCAGGCCGTCACGAGCAGCACGCCGCCGAGCGCCGCCAGCGGAACGCGGCCGATCAGCGGCGCCAGCGCCAGCGCACTGAGCAACAGCGCCAGTGAATGGATAATACTGGTCAAACGGGTGGCGGCGCCGCTCTTGATCGCCACACTGGTGCGCGCAATCGCGGCGGTTGCCGGAACGCCGCCAAAAAAGGGAATGATGAGATTGCCGACGCCCTGCCCGATCAACTCCTGGTTGCTGTCGAACTCCCCACCCGACATCGTCGCTCCGACCGTGCCGCACAGCAGGCTTTCAATCGCCCCCAGCGCCGCAATCGACACCGCTGCCGGCAGCAGGTCAGACAGGTGTTCCCAGGGGATGCTCTCCAGCGTCAGGCGACTGTCGAGCAAAATGGTGCGCGGAATATCGCCGATGACCGCGACATCCCACCCGGCAAAGAAGGCGACCGGCGAAGCAATCATGATGCCGACGAGCGATCCAGGAATGCGCGTCGTCACCCGCGGCAGCAGGATCATCGTCGTCATCACGATGCCGGCCAACGCCAGCGCATGCCAGTCGGGCACGACGGGATTGGTCACATAATGCCAGAGTTTCTCCAGCGCATTCTCGGCTTTCGGCGTCGTCACTCCCAGGACGTTATCGAGCTGCCCGATGGCGATAATGAGTGCGATGCCGGATGTAAAACCGGTAATGACCGGCGATGGAATGAACGAAACATAGCGCCCCAGGCGAAACGCCCCCAGCGCAATCAAAAAGATGCCCGCCATGACCGTCGCCACCCACACGCCGCTCAGCCCGTAGCGTGACGCGAGCACGATCAGCACCGCCGACATAGCGCCGGTCGGACCGCTGATTTGATACCCGGCGCCCCCCAGTCCGCCGATGATCAGACCGGCCAGGATCGCAGTCACCAGACCGGCCGCTGCGTCGGCGCCGGAAGCCACACCGAACGCCAGCGCCAGCGGCAACCCGACGGCGGCGACCGTCAGGCCCGCCAGCAGATCGCGCTGAAAATGCGCCATGTCGTAGGTCGCAAATTCCCGTCGCAGAATCTGGAACAGCGAAAATCGTTCCAATAACGCCATCATGCCTTCCTGTCCCTCCATTTCTCGAATGGTGGTCATTTCACAAACCAACTGCGTGACGGCTCTTTTTGCCTTCGGAAAAGGACGCTTGTCTCCTTTTGTGGGATGGCGCGGCGTCAAGAGCGCCATCCCACATCACGGACAAACGCCGAGAACAACAAAAGGCTCTTTCCGCCGATGCGGAAACGAGCCTTTCGGTATGCCTGCGAAGTACGCTGACGGGTTCGGGCCGAAAGGTCGCCCTGGTTGCACACGCAACGTTCACCCCACACAAACGCTTCCCCCGCGCCCCGTCATCGGAGCTTCGGCATTCGATTGTCACAACGGATTACGTCGGGCTGACCTCGCTCAGGTGTTGCAGCACCTCCTGCGTGGTAATCAACTGATTGTTGAAAATCTCGCGCGCATCGTCCAGCAGGCGAAACACCGCCGGATCGCGCACGCGGTAATAGACGGTCGTCCCTTCCTTCCGCCCCTCAACGATGCCGCGGTTGCGCAGCACGGACAGTTGTTGTGACACGGTGGACTGATCGCACCCCAGGAGCGCCTGGAGTTCATTGACGCTCTTCTCGCCGTTGCGCAGGTGGTCGAGAATGGCAAGACGCGCAGGATGACCCAAAGCCTTGAAGAACTCGGCTTTGAACCGGCGGACCGGGTCGTTCACACAACCGCCTTCTCTAAATATTCAAACATTGCAGTTTTAGAATATAACGATACTTATGCGATGTCAAGCGCGCCGCGCAAAGACTCGACCTTCGACAGGGAAGGCGCCTCGCTTTCGGAGGGTGGTGAAGCCTTCCATGACTTCCACGAAGGTCACCAAGGGACACGAAGGCAATGCACTTCATGGTTCTTCCCCGTCGTGCGCTTCGGGTCCTTGGTGGTGAAGCCTTCCATGACTTCCACGAAGGTCACCAAGGGACACGAAGGCTTCGTGTGCTTCGTGTTCTTGGCGGTCAGCACATCCTTTGCACCTTACCCGGCTATTCCGACCGTCTACTGCCGAAACCGCTCCAGTGCAAACGCAATCGCCTGCTGCAGGGTGCCGCGCGTCACAATATCGCGCATATCAATGCCGATATGCACCAGCGTCTGCGCAATTTCGGGGCGGATGCCGCTCAACACCACCTGCGCGCCGAGCAGCCGCGTCGCATGCGCCGCGTGGAGCAGCGCCCCGGCGACCTGTGTATCCATCACCTTGACACCGGTAATATCCAGAATCGCCAGCGAAGCGTGGTGCTCGCCCACCCCCTGGAGCAGTGTGTCCATAATCTGCTGCGCACGGGCGCTATCGACCGTGCCGATGATCGGCATCACCACCACATCGGACGAGATCGGCAGGAGCGGGGTGGATAATTCGCGTAATGCTGCGCGTTGCGCCTCGATCACCTGCTCCTGGATCTCACGCTCGCGCAGCGCGCGTTCGACCTTCTGCCGTTCCGAAATATCGCGCATAATGCCGGTGACGTAGGCAAGGCGCCCGTCCGCATCGTGGTGCGCCAGCAGCACCTGCGAGACCGGAATCTCCTCGCCGCGCGCGTTGAGCATCGCCAGGTCGCCGCTCCAGTACCCGTAGCGATCCGCCGTCGGAATGGCTTCATCGTACATCATTTTCACCGCCCAGGCGGGATGAAAATCGGCGATCCGCATCCCGGCAAGATCGGCGTCGGACGAAAGACCGCGCAACCGCCGACCGGCTTTGTTCATATAGACGACCTGCCCCTGCGCGTCCGCCATGCCGATCACATCGGGCGTATTTTCGAGGATTTCCATCAGGCGCGTCGTCTGCTGTTCCGCTTCCTTGCGCCTGGTGATGTCCTGAATTGCGCCGACCAGTCCAATCACATGTCCGGCGGCATCGATGATCGGCGCCTTCGAGAATTGGACAAACCGACTGTCGCCATTGGCGGACTTCACCTCGGCTTCGTAGACCTGCACGGCGCGCTGGCGCATCAGAGACAGATCCGCCTGATGATACACCTCTGCCAGGTGCGGCGGCGCCAGGTCATAGGCGGTCTTGCCGATAATCTCATTGCGATTGCGCCCCAGGAATGCGGCGAACGCCTCGTTGCACCCGACATAGCGCCCCTCAGCGTCCTTGTAGAAAATCGGCACTGCCAGCGCATCGAGCACGCGATGCACCTCGAAGTTCGCCGCGAACGCGCCGGACGACGCCTCGGTGCGCGCCAGGCGTTCCTCCAGTTCGGCGACGCGCCGGCGCAGACGCGTCAGTTCGGCTTCAGTTTCGTGGTTGATTGTGGTAAGCGACATGCAGGCCACCTCGTTGTGTCACACCGGCGCCCAAAGGCGCAATCACGCCTTATTGCGCCCAGTGTACTGCAATATCGCCTGGAAAACGACCATGGTTCGATTACAGATGCATAACCTTTTCTCAACCGTTCTGCAATGATCGCGATCGTAGAGATGAGGGGATAAGTTTGAGGGGGAGCGGGCATGCATTGTCAGACGGCATCCGGTGTTTCTCTGACGCCTGGAGCGACGCCCGGTTCGCAGTCCAGCCTCGCAGGGACTTTCATGTCCTCAACAAGGGCTTATGGTTTTTGAATGATTATTCCGCTATCCGCTCGCCCGCTCAGCGGCTGAAGCCGCAGGCGCCTGCTGCGAAGCCCGCCTGCGCGGGCGCCATTGGGCGATAGCAGATTATCGTCTCAAACTTCATAAGCCGCAGGCGCTTGCTGCGAAGCCCGCCTGCGTGGGTTTGACCGGGCGATGCCGGATGATGCGCTCAAAAATCACTTACCCGCAGCAAGACGGCAGAGGCTCCTCGTTGACAGTCAAGCGTCAGAAACATACAATCGTGCTGGCGATTTCCGCCCACGGAGCGCTGGCAGCCGCTGGCGCCGACAAGAGAGTATCTCGAACTGCTGAGCGGTGCTGGCAATCAGTGGCTGTCGTCTAGCAGCAATACGCCATCGTCGCTTCTTCCGCCGGATGGCGCGCATCTTGCGATTCCTGCGTGGTCAGCGACTGATCGATTCCTCGTGTTCATCATTGATGGCGCCACGGGCGCAGTTCGCACCCGCATCAGCGGAACAGGCGACGATCCGTTGACGCCGATCGCCTGGCAGGGGCGCTGGCTCTTCACCCACACGCAACAGAGTGCGACCAGTTCCTTCTGGCGCACCGATACCGCAGTAGAGTTCGCCGCAACCACAGGAAGTCCTGCTCGTGGGGCATACCGGACCATGGGCGATTGCGCCGAGCGGAACCGCTCTCGTCTGGAGTTACGCTGCCAACCCGTTGCACCTGCGCGATTTTGAGACAGACATCGAGAAAAGATCTCCAAAGCCCATCGGTCAGGCGATGCGGATAGATCCTCCCATTATGTCGAAGCACGGCCGCGTCGGATGGGCATGGTCGCCTGACAGCAAACGGTTGCTGGTCATTACGCCATCGCAGATGCGCCTGTTGACGCCCAACGGCGCTGTAGCCGGTCAGGTCCTGCGCCCATCGGGGCTAGCAATGGAGTCATTCCACCTGATGGCTGATGATCGCGCGTTGTTGATTACAAGCAATGAAACCGAAGCCGCCCTGCACATCGTTGCGTTGACCGGCGATGCGCCGGGGAGTGTAACGGATGTGCGATTGCCAGTCAGCGAAGGAAGCTACGCCATCGTCTACGCGCCGAAGGCGAAGGAGCGGTTGTCCATTGTGAAACGTCAGGGATGGGATCGCCTCGTGTTCACTGCTCTCTTGGCGCCTCAAACGCAGCCCAGATCATCAGCAGGAAGCTCAGGTAGTTGATCGGCGTGCGAATGGCGTTCAGGCTGTTCCACGTCGTGCGCGCGCTTTCCCAATCGGCAGGCGGAGCGGCGGGATCCCAGCTCAGCACGGCGTTGTTGATCGGCACATTGAGCACAATGGTGAACACGCCGACCCCAAAGAAAAAGAGCGTCCACCCCAGCGCCGTCAGCCGCCAATAGGCGGTGTGGCGTTCCTTCCAGCGGCGCACCAGCGGATAGAGCGGCAACAGCATGGAAAGACTCGCCACCACAATGACGCCGGTCGGGAAGGCATCCAACGCGCGAATCAACCCCTGTTCCACCTTCGTGTATTCGGCGGCGCTCAGGGTCGCCAGCACAGGGATCACGCCCTGCTCGAAGGTGTAGAGTAAGCCGGCAAATAATCCGATACCAAAGGTGAACAGCGTGTGGACGATACGAATGCTTCGCACAGAACGCTCCCTTCTTTGCTTACCACAAGTGCGGCTCGAAAATCTTCAGCGCCAGAATGATTACCACCAACACGCCCATTGCCGCGCCAACCTGATTGGAACGCCGCGCCAGTGCGCGGTACTCCGCATCGTCCACTCCCCTGGCTTCCAGCGTTTTGATCTGCTGACTGAGCAGCGGCGTATATATGCCATATGCGAGCGCCATCGCCAGCACATAGAGTCCAATCGCCACCCACAAGAATGGTGCGACCGGCTTGCCCATGGCAATCATCAGGGCGCCGGTCGCGCCGCCCGCCAGATAACAGGGGTTGGCGACATAATCGTCAAGAACCTTGACCCCGTGCAAAGCAAACGGCAGGCTGGCGGCATCGTTCGTGCCGCGCACAATCCAGATGGCGTAACTTGCGTTCAGTCCGACGGCCGTCATCGTGGTGAAGATATGCACAAAAACGAGGAGCGTGTAGAGCAACGGTTGGGCGTCTTCAGGCGGCGGGTGCATGGCAAACCTCCATTGACGGGTGTCTATGCCAGGACTATAATCGAAATCGCCTGGACGGTCTATAATAATTCGTCTATCTTTCTTTGCTTTTTGTCCAGAGTTATGGATTCGCTGACCCACATTTTGAACACGGTACGCCTGAAAAGCAGCGTGTACTGCCGCTCCGAGCTGGGATCGCCATGGGGATTGCACTTTGCGCCGTGTGCGTGCGCCGTCTTTCACGTTCTGCATCGGGGGAACGGCTACCTCCGTGTGGAAGGCGCCGCCGGATTGTCGCCGTTGCATGAGGGAGATGTTGTGCTCCTTCCCGGAGGCGACGAGCACTCCATTGTGGAAACGCCGGATGCGCCGCTCTTTCGCAACCTGGAACTCGACCAGTGGGGTGAGTGCGCCCTGATGCGCTGGAGCGACGCCCCCACGACGGTGATCCTGTGCGGTACGTTCGATTTTGAGCATATCGGAACGTACTCACTGCTGAAGCATCTGCCCCGCGTGGTGCGCATCCCGCACAGCGAGGGCAGCGCGCTCAGCAGCCTCCTGGCGCTGATGGCGTCCGAGGCGGAAGCCGCGCGACCTGCCAGAGAACTGGTGTTGCGCCGCATGGCGGACGTTTTGTTTATTCAGATCATGCTGCGCTGGGTCGAACTGCAAGGAGTGGAGCACAGCGGCTGGCTCGGCGCACTGCACGATCCCCTGATCGGCAAGGCGCTGGATCTGATCCACACCCAACCACAGCATCCCTGGACGGTCGCTTCCCTGGCGCGAGCAGTCGCCTGTTCGCGGTCGTTCTTTGCAGCGCGTTTTACTGCACTGGCAGGGGCGCCGCCGATGGAATATCTCCGGCGCTGGCGCCTGCAACTGGCGATGCGCCTGCTGACGGACCATGCCCGCGCCAGCGCAGGCGAGATTGCTATCCGGGTCGGATATCGTTCCGAAGCGGCGTTCAGCAAAGCCTTCAAGCGCGAAATGGGCATTGCTCCGGGAGCATACCGGAAGCAATACGGCGCAACGCCGGAGTAATCGTAACTGTTCATGCTCTTCCTGGGATCATAGGCGCTATATGCAGCATCCTGGGGCGGCGGGGCGCCGTGTGTTGGCGCTTGCTGAGGCCATTCCGCCGCCGCTTCTCCTTTTCGGGGGCTGCCCCCGAACCCCCGTTTTGGACGGCCGGCGGCATCGTTTCCCCCCCAAACCGTGAACAGTTGCTGTCAGGTGCAGGCATGATTTGTCAGGCGGCGGCCCGCCGCACCGCCCGACGCTGAACCGTCGGGCGGTACGCACGAAGAGCGTTGCCGCGCCCTCGTCCCGGCGGAGACGCATAGCCGGAGCCAGCCGCGCGTCAGCGGGGCTGTCACTCGCGGTGAGCACAGTCGAACTGCATGCAGTGAGCATGGTCGAACTGCCTGCGGCGAGCATGGTCGAGCCGCGTCCTCAGCAAGGGCTTCAGCCCGCCGCGCCTCACGCCGCAGCGATACGTCGGTTGCAGGCAGCCCCGCTGAGGCGAGACTTTCGCATCTTTGCGCCTTTGCGCCTTCGTGTGAGTCCTGTGCAGCCCTCGCTGCGGCAGGGCTTTCACGTCCGGCGCCGTTTGACGCCGCTGCGCCCCGGCAGTATAATGGGGAAAACCATGCGATGAGGCTCGCAGAACGCCGGGCGCCGGCTGATAGCCTCTACGGAAACGACCACTCCGGTCTGCCGTAGAGGTTTTTGTTTGAAGGGGAGAAGCGTCTGTGAAACCGGCAGGGGGACGGATCGTGCTCAACAGCGCCCTCATCAACATCATCGCCATTGCCGTGGGCGCGGCAATCGGCGCCAATCTGCGCTACAGTCTCTCGCTCTGGGCGGCGCAGCGCTGGGGCGCGTCGTTTCCGTATGGCACCCTGATCATCAATGTCATCGGGAGTTTCGCCATCGGGCTGGTGCTGGCGCTGGCAACCACGCGCCTGAACCTGAGCGAACCGGTGCGCCTGCTGATCGTCACCGGCTTGCTCGGCGGCTTTACGACGTTCTCCAGCCTGAGTTTTGAGGCTTATTCGCTCATTATGAGCGGCAGCTGGCGGGCGGCGGGCATCTACCTGGCGAGCAGTTTCGGGCTTGGCATGGTCGGCGTCTTCCTGGGCGCCGGCGTCGCGCGGCTGCTGCCGTAGCAAGGAGGATCGACGTGGATCTGAGCGGCAGTGCACAGCAGGTCTGGATTTTTCTTGGCGAAAGCGATCAGTGGCATGGGCGTCCGCTCTCGCTGGCGCTCCTCGAACTGCTCAAGCGCAACGGCGTCGCCGGCGGCACGGTACTGCGCGGCATCGCCGGGTATGGCGCGCACAGTTTTATCCACACCGCATCGCTCGTCGAACTGAGCAGCGATCTGCCGATCATCGTGACGTTCGTGGATCGCCCCGACCGGGTGGCGCGGGTGATGCCCGAAATTATGAGCATGGTGCGCGAAGGGCTGATCACCACCATGACGGTTGATGTGCTCAAGTACACCTCGCGCGCGATCGGACCCTTCCCGGCGCATATGATCGTCGCCGACATCATGACCCGCCGGGTGGTCAGTGTCCATCCCGATACGCCGATTGCCGAAATTGTGGAACTGTTGATCAATCGCGCCCTGCGGTCGGCGCCGGTAGTCGATGACGAGAACCATGTGGTGGGCATTATCACCGACGGTGATCTGCTCACCCGCAGCGGCGCCGAACTGCCGCTCGCGTTGCAGCGTGAACTGTCGCTGGCGGAGCGCGCGGCGACGGTCGAGACGCTTGCCGGACATCCTCACACGGCAGCCGATCTCATGACGCCCGACCCAATCACGCTGCCGATGACGACGCCGCTGGCGGAGGCGGCGGCAATTATGGCGGACCGCGGTTTGAAGCGCATTCCGGTGGTTGACGAGCAGCGCCGGCTGGTCGGCATGGTCAGTCGCTACGACCTCCTCGCCACTGTTGCCGAAGGGTTGCGCCAGCGCCCTGCGGCGCAGATCACGCTATCCGACGGCGCACCGCAGACCGTGGGCGAAATCATGATGACCGGCATTCCAACGGTGCTCCCGCATACGCCACTGGCGGAAACTCTCGACCGCCTGCTCGAAACCGACAAACGCCGCGTCGTCGTCGTCGATGAGCATCAGCGCGTCGTCGGCATCATCACCGACGGCGACGTGCTGCGGCGTGCCGCGAAGCGGGTGCGTCCCGGCGCGCTGCGCGCCCTGGCCGCCTGGTTCGGCGGCGGCGCCCGCCCGCCGGGTCTCGAAGTCGCCGCCGAAGGACGCACTGCCGCCGATGTGATGTCCAGCCCGGTGATTACCCTCCCGACCGACGCGCCGATCATCGATGCCGTCCGGTTGATGATGACGCACAAGATCAAACGCATCCCGATAGTCGACGCCGACGGACGCTTCGTCGGCATGGTCGGGCGCGCCGGGGTGTTGGCGGCGCTGAGCCGGAGCGCGTGATGCCGTTCGGCGCAATTGCAGGCGCATGACCTTATACTAACGCGCGGTCAGTCAAACAAGATGTTCGAGCGTTCGTTGTGCAACGCGCAGCGGCAGACGTGTCGTGGACGCATGACTGCGCCCTGGCATCAGCAGTCCCGAAGGGGCTTGCACTTGCGGTGAGCACGTTCGAACCGCGTGCGGCGAGCAGGGTCGAGCCGCCTGCAGTGAGCATGGTCGAACTGCGTCCTCAGCGAAGGCTTTAGCCCGTAGCGGCCAGGCGTCCTGCCGCAGCACTCCGGCGGTATTGTACAAACGACCGCGCATTAGTATAAGAACCGAGCGCCAAGAACCAACTCTCTGAACCCTGAACACCGGGCACGGAGAGTGGAGGGGGCT
>CALGYB010000196.1 GCA_937935075.1 uncultured Roseiflexus sp.
CGTCCGCGCTTCGGCAGGCTCAGCGCATCGCACGGGAGCGCCTTGGCGCATGATGCCCAACGCTCCGCCGCCGTGGTACACCGTCTCTCAGCAAACCCAGCGCTGGCTGAAGGCCGGGGTCTTTGCGATGCTCGTCCATGATCTGCACGCGCCCCCCTGCCCCCCCGCAGGGGGGGGAAGCTGAAGGCCGGGGTCTTTGCAACGCTCGTCCATGATCGGCGCGTGCCCCCCTGCCCCCCCCCGCAGGGGGGGGAAAGGGGGGGGGCGCCGCGCGCGCCGGCGATGACGGGCATCAACGTCCCCCCCTGCCCCCCCCGCATGCGGGGGGGGCAGGGGGGGGCGGCAAGGTCCACGTGGCTGAAGCGGTTCATTACCTTTATGCTCGAAAGTGCATAACAGGCTCTAGCCTTCAGCCGCCGGACGCAGCGCGAATGCCGGATTATTTTGTACATGTTGATTAGTCGCCGGGCCGGGGAGACACCCGTCGCTCACATCCATCCATACCCACCCGTCATGCCGTACAATACACCGGTGCGGATACACAGGTCGAGAGCAACGTTCCAGGCTCTGCGCTCAACGTCGAGATGTCGCTGCGTTCTTCCGCCCGACAGCGCCGGATCACGACAGGAGAGCACACGCCGTGAACATTGCCTTTATCGATTCGTGGGTTCAATCGAGCGCCGAAGGAAGCGGCACCGCTGTCGCCATTAACGGGTTACACCATACGCTTCAGAAACACGGCATTCGCGTGACGCGGCTGGCGCCGCTGCAACCCTGGCCCCGGAACCTGACGGCGCGCCGCCTGCTGTTCAATCTGCACCTGCCGGCGATCCTGAACCGTCTGCGCTACGACCTGGTGGTCGGTTTCGACATCGACGGGTTCCTCTGGTCGAAACGAGAACGGCGCACTCCATACCTAGCAAGCATCAAAGGCGTGCTGGCGGAGGAGTCGCGCCAGGAGCGCGGCGCCGTCCGGCGGCTGCTCTGGTCGCTGTCGCGGCTCGAAGGCGTCAATGCGCGGCATGCCGATGGCGTGATCACGACGTCGGATTACTGTCGCCGGGCAATACGGCGCCACTACGGCGTGGCAGAACAACGCGTGCGTCTGGTTCCCGAAGGGATCGACCTGAAACGCTGGCGCCGCATTGCACGGGAGGCGCCGCGACGCAGCGATGGAGCAACCATCCTGTGCGTGGCGCGCCAGTATCCGCGCAAGCATATTGCCGATCTGCTGCGCGCTATGCCGCTGGTGCGCGCAGCCATTCCCAAGGCGCGCGCCGTGGTGGTCGGCGATGGACCGGAGCATGCCGGCCTGCGCGCGCTTGCCGCCGAACTGCGTCTTGGCGACGCCGTGAACCTGGTTGGCGCCATTCCTGATGATGATGCTGTGGCGCGCATGTATCACCGCGCCGACATCTTTTGCCTGCCCAGCGTTCAGGAAGGGTTCGGCATCGTCTTCCTCGAAGCGATGGCGAGCGGTTTGCCGATTGTGGCGACGACCGCCGCAGCGATCCCCGAAGTCGTGCCGCATCGCCGCGCCGGGCTGCTCGTGCCGCCGGGCGATGTGAGCGCGCTGGCGGCGGCGCTGATCGAATTATTGCGCAACCCGGATCAGCGCGCCGCCTATGGCGCATTTGGCCAGGCGCACGTCGAAGCATACGACTGGGAGCGCGTCGCCGACCGGTTCCTCGATCAGGTCGAACCGTTTCTATCCCCTGCCGCCGCCGTGACCTCCTAACTTCTCGGCTTCGCATTGCCAAACACCGGTTTCGGGCCGCCCGATGGCGCTGCCCAGCGCGCGGCATTGGCGATCACCCGGCGCACATTCGGGTCGCGGTAGGTCGGGTAGGATTCGTGACCGGGGCGGAAGTAGAAGATTTTGCCGCGCCCGCGGGTATAACAGCACCCGCTGCGAAACACCTCGCCGCCGGTAAACCAGCTGATAAACACCAGTTGCTCCGGCGCCGGAATGTCGAACCGTTCACCGTACATCTCCTCCGGCAGTTCGAAGCACTCATCCAGCCCGGCGGCAATCGGGTGCCCCGGCTCGACAACCCACACGCGCTCGATGTCATCCGCCTCGCGCCACTTCAGATCGCAGGTTGTGCCCATCAGTTTGCGGAAGATCTTCGAGAAGTGACCGGAGTGCAACACGATCAACCCCATGCCGTCGAGCACGCGGGCGTGTACTTTGTCGACGACGGCATCCTGCACCAGGTGGTGCGCCATATGCCCCCACCAGATCAACACATCGGTCGTTGCCAGCACCTCATCGGTCAACCCGTGCTCCGGCTCGTCGAGGGTGGCGGTGCGCACCTCGAACCCGCCATGTGCTCGGAGTCCTTCAGCGATCGCGCCATGAATCCCCTGCGCACCGTAGATGCTGCTCGCGGGGTGGCGGCTGTCCTGCTCGTGGCGAAACTCGTTCCAGATGGTGACTCGGATGGTGGTCATTATGATGTCCTTTCAAAGAGTCAGGGCAGCAAGGAGCGTATGGCGACTAAGATTCGCTCGGCTGCCTGAATAGCCTGTTCTGCCTGTATCGAAGATACGTGAACTGTACCACCATAGTCTCCGAGATTTCGTATTTCAAAGAGCCAGTTCAAGTCTTTGCCCAATTCTTTGCTCATTTTTCCTGTTTTGACGAACCTTTGATGGATCGCAGCGATAACTCCGCTGTGCTTACTGAAATCCAGTCCTTCACTTAGCAGAATAGCTGTAGCCCCGTAAAACGCCGCATAATACGCACGAGAAGCAGCAAATTCGTCCCATAATAGCGAGATCTCTGGCTGACTGTATGGATTGATCCGCTCGCTCAAAATAAGCGGCGATCTCCAGTTTACGGTCTGGCGTCATATGAAAACGCCTTCTTTCTTGACATTACGGTAAAGTTGAATGCTTCCCCGATCAAATTCATCGAAGGGAACTGGTCGTGCCGAAATGAGATGATCTGATTCTAGTTGGATGGGATATAGAATCTCGATAATCTGACGAAGTTCCGAAAAATAGTCAAACGGCTGGTTGAGCAAGACCAGGAGATCAATATCGCTTGCGGCATCAAACTGGCTCCGCGCGACAGAGCCGTGCAGAATGACCCCTTTGAGACGTGCGCCATAGTGACGCTCCAGCGCTGCTCTGGCTTGCCTGATAATGTCGCTCACCGATGCCATTCAGATCACCTCCGTAACCAGCGCCACGAGTCTAACACACCCCTTTCTGCCCGGCAAACGCACTCATTTATGAAGCGATTGCACGTTTCTGCGAACGCTTCAATACGAACGCAATCGCCGAGCGCAGGTCGCTTCGGGTGATCAACCCCTTCAGATTGACCCCCAGGCCAACGATCGTCTGCGCCAGTTCGGGGGAGACGCCAACCAGAATAGCGCGCGCGCCGAGGAGCGTAATCCCCTCTGTCGCCTGGATCAGATGATTGGCGACTGCCGTGTCGATCAGCGGCACGCCGGTAATGTCGATGATTGCCCATTGTGCGCGGTAGCGCTGCACGCTCTTCAGCAGCGCATCGGTGATCTGCTCGCTACGCGCGGTGTCGATGTCGCCAATGAGCGGCAGAACCAGGGCATCCTCCGTCACCGGCAGCACCGGGGTCGAGAGTTTGCGGATAGTTGCCAGCAGGTGCGCCTGCTGCTCGATCAGCGCCCGCTGCTCCGCCTGGCTGCGCCTCAGCGCCTCTTCCATCTCCTTCCGCGCCGTAACGTCGAAAGCAATGCCGACCATGCCGGTCACGCGCCCGTGATCGTCGCAGAACGGGGCTTTGTAGACCATCAGCCAGGTCACGCGCCCATTCGCCTCGGTGATTTTCTCTTCGATGCCCAGGTGTGGCTCGCCGGTCGCCATCACCTGCTCATCGTCGGCGATGTACGCTTCCGCATCTTCCGGCACAAACAGATCATGGTCGGTCTTTCCTTCAACCTCATCGACCGAAATGCCGGCGGCATCGGCGAAGACGCGGTTGCCCAGAATATACCGGTGGCTGCGATCCTTCAGGTAAATCATCGCCGGGATTGTATTGAACAGCGCATGTTGAATGTCTCGACTACGGCGCAGTTCTTCTTCGATCTGTTTCCGTGCCGTGATGTCGATCGCAACCCCGACCATGCCAACCACGGCGCCGCTGCGGTCGCGGTAGGGCACAGCCGAGTTCGACACCCATCCAATCGTGCCGTCTGGACGGCTTACCGGCAGTTCGACCCCCATACTCGGCTCGCCGGTCGCCATGACGCGCTCGTCGTCGCTCAGATACGCCTCTGCAACTTCTGGCGGGAAGAGATCATGATCGGTCTTGCCCGCCATGTCTTCGGCACGCACCCTGATGCGTTCGGCGAATGCGCGATTGCCATACAGGTAGCGATGCTCCCGGTCCTTGAAGTACACCATTGCGGGTATGGCATCGACCATGCCATACCCGCGTTCGACGAGGCGCTCTAATTCGGTGATGCGCTGCTGCGCCGCCTCCAGGTCCGCTTCGAGTTCTGCGACCCGGCGCTCGAGTTCTATGCAGCGGTTATCCGACATGTTATTCATACACCCTCGTTACTCAACCGGTATTTCCTTGTAGTTGAGCGACACGTCGATCCCGGCGCGTCGCCGGATCGCCTGTGCAATGAAGTAGACAATCAGCCCCGACAGGAAGATGCCGATGTTGATCAGGAACATGCCGAACCCCAGCACCCCCTCGCTCAATGTGGCAGGATCGAGACTGATCCCGGAGAAAGGGTCGTTCAGGTACGCCCATTCCATCACGGCGCACGCCACAAGCGACAGCACACCGACAATGCTGATCACCGGCATGCCCGCCACCCGCCACTTCACCGGCGATCCTTCAAAGACATCGGGACGACGGTATGGCAGCAGAACCGCTGCCAGCGACACCAGCATGAAGGTCAGAATGAACCCGAAGATGCCGGAGAGGGTTGCGAAGTAGGGCGTGAACACATAGATCGCCAGCGATGCAATCGACAGAATGCCCATAATCCACAGGCTGACGACCGGTGTGTGGAAGCGCTCGCTCACCGTCGCCAGGCGCGACGGCATCAATCCATCCACCGCGTATGCCAGCAGGTTGCGCGACGCATTCAGAATCTGCCCTGGCAGCCAGGCGTAGGACCAGAAGATAAAGCCAAAGCAGATCAGGAACGCGACCAGCGGATTCTGGCTCGCGTAGGCGAGCAACTCGTGGAAACGCGGCATGGCGCTCAAGCCGACGGTTTCTGCTCCCAGATCACTGAGCGTGCTCACGGCGCCGAGAAAATCGGCGCCAACTGCGCGCATCGTCGCCCACACCAGCAGAAACCCCCACACAGCAGCGTAGATGACGGTTCCAGGAATAGCCCACGTCTGCAACCGCGCCGCCTGTTTCACCTCGCCGCCAATGTACGCCGACGAGAAACTGAACCCCATCGTCAGGTAGATCCAGGTCATCGGCAGCAGGGTGTTCATCCAGTCGAACGGCGCCGCAGCATAGCCGCTGGCGCCGACGATCTGCTGGTAGGTGTCGGGCTGTCCGTTCAACGCGCCGACATAGCGGTTGAACACGTCGGGGAACGTTGCGGCATCGGCAGTCAAGCCGACGACCAGCGCCACGAGCGCGCTCAGCGTCGCCAGCAGGAAAAGCGCATTCTGCACGCGAAAGAACGACTTCAACCCGATGGTGAACAACGTCGTCAGGAGCAGGATCAGAATGGCGCCGACAACGAACTGCCCGGTAGGGGTCACCGCCCAATCGGCGATGTCGATCAGCGCAGTAGTGCCGGTCATCGCCGCGAGCACGCGACAGAACGGCGCCACGCCATAGGTCGCCAGAAACGCCGAGGGCACGCCGCCATACAGGATCCACCAGATTGTCATGTTCCAGCTGCCCATCATGCCCAGCGCCGGACCAAGCACGCGGCTGACGTACACATAGTCGCCGCCGCTGCGTGGCATCGCAGCCGAGAGAAACGCATAGACGCAGGCGGTCGGCAGCGCCAGCAGCGCGCAGAACAGCAGCGACAGGTACATGTTGCCGCCCGCATACGAAGGGATGATCAGGAGCATGAGCGCGACCATCAACCCGACGCTGATAAAATTGACGTTGTATACCAGCACGTCGAGCATGCTCGCCTGACGCACCAGACCGGTCGCTTTGCGGGCAAAGGTGCGAGGAGCGGCGATTGATTGCGAACGTCCTGCCACGTTGCGCCTCCTTTCAATCACAGAAGGTCGAACCCGAAACGGTGATTGATATCCCATGCCAGCGCGCGCGCCGGCGCGCCATCGACGGCGCCGAGCGCCAGCGGCAGCACGGCGAACATGTATGCCTGTCCGCTGCGCAGGGCATCGAGGTTGCAGAGGTTTTCGGCGATGAGGATGTCAGCGCCAAGGAGGGTGGCGTGCGCCATTTCCCCGCCGCCAACCGTCGAGTCGACATTCAGCGCATCGACGGCTACCAGCGATACGCGGCATTCGACGAGCGCGTGCGCCAGGTCGGCGCTCAGATACGGATGCCGGAAATAGCGCGCGTCCTGCCAGAACGCTTCCCAGCCGGTGCGGATGACAACGATCATGCCCGGATGGAGATCGGCGCCGGCGAGAATGTCGGCGCCAATCGGGGCGTCTTCGGCATACCCGCAGGCATCGACGACGACCCCCGGGGCGACAAAGCGTTCGGGCGGAAATGCGTCGATCCCGCGCCCATCGGCAAAATAGTGGAGCGGCGCATCGACATGCGTACCGCTGTGACTTCCCAGGCGCAGCGCGCTGACCCGCCAGGGAGGCGCGCCGCCGGCGACGATCTGCACTTCGGGATCGCCAGGATAGACCGGCATGCCGCTCACCAATATCCGTGTCAGATCGTAAATCATTGCATCCCCGTCTTCTGTAGCACGATCATCATGAATCCGGACTTTTGGAGCGCACGTGCGGTGCGTTCGGCGTTGATTTCGACAGGTTCAACCTGCGTGGCTGAGCCTGTCGCAGCCAGGCCGAGCGCGCGTCTGACTCCCGTCAGAGCAAGCGTCGTGAGACAGCCTGTGCGCCGCACATTTCCCGGCCCGCGCGGGCAGGCGTCGCACCCGTCGCCCGTGGCTTCCGCCGCCGGGCGGGCAGGCGGATAGCGGCATATTCATTCAAAAACTTTTGCTCCACCACCGCGTCTACCCGCTCACCAGCTGATGCGCCCGGATGCGATCGCCTTCGAGCGTGATCAACGCGCCGTGCAGCACCCCTTCGCCATAGGCGCTGCCCGGGTTGATGCACAACGTGCGCCCGATCCGCACCGCACCCCGCGACTCGTGGATGTGCCCATGCAGCGCGAGCAGCGGCTGAAATTCCTCGATCACCCGTCGCACGGCTGTGCTCCCCACCGGCGTCATCACCACCTGCCCGCCCTCGGTCACAACCGTCAGATCGTTGCGCACCTGCGGCGCATCATCGAGCGTGCTGCGATAGGGCGGACTGTGCAGCACAAAGATTGCTGGACGGCTGCGGTCAAGGCGGTCAGCGACGGCGCGGATCCGGCGTTCCAGGTCTTCTTCGCTCATCTCGCGCGGACTGTGCCAGGGCGTCGGCGGCACCCACGACTCGCCCAGAATCTGGTAGCGTCCCCATTCCAGTATGCATCCATCGGGGTTACGCACCACGTTGCCGCTGTGCAGCGCGTCATCGAGCGCCGGTTCATCATCGTTGCCGGCCATCACGAAACAGGCGACGCCGCTGCCTGCCAGTCGTTCTTCGGCAAGCGCGATCCAGCGTCGCACCGCGTCGATCATCACGCGGCGGAACACCTGATCCAGGTAGCCGGGTTCCGCTTCCAGGCGGCGGTATTCGTCCGGCGAGCAGCGGTACGGATAGAAACCGTTGAAGCGGATATTCTTTTCGAGCGTCGCCAGTTCTGCATCGTCGCGGGCAAGCGTTTCCTGCCCCAGAAACGACGCCCGATACCCGTGCGGCGTCTCCACCAACGGCACGAGCATCTTGCCGGTCAGATCGCCGCCCATCACCAGCGCCTGCGCGCCGTAGAACTGCGCTGCGTTCAGGAATTTGAGCCAGCAGCGCTCCGAGCCGTGAATGTCGCTGCTGTAGAACAGCCGCACCGTCGCATCGTCATTCGTTCGTTGTTTGCGGTTGAAGAGCCACATCGTCATCCGCCTTCATCGGGAATATCGTACCAGCGCACCCGGTCGCCGATCCGCGCCCGCATTTTCCACGCCATCGTCTTCGGGCATTGCTCGATAACCGCGCGCAACGCTGCGATCTGCGATGATACCTGGTATACGCCGTATGTCGGACGACCGGCAGACCACTGTTCGAGCCGTTCCAGACTGAGTGTCAGCGTCCGATAGACGCCCCAATCGCGCGCTGCCACGTGTGCAATGTACGCAGCGTCGATCGCGCCGGGTTCGGCGCCGAGCGGCAGGTCGGAGAGCAGCGCAAACAGATCGCGCAGATCGTTCTCCGTCGCCTCCACGACTTGCAGTTTGGTCAGCAGCAGATCGGCTGGCGGTAGAGTCGCAGAGTGCAAGTGCAAACGGTCGCGCAGGTCGAAGGTGTGACACATCTGGAACCGGTCGAGGAACACATCGATGTGACGTTCGTCCGAGGTGTGTCGAAAGATCAGGCGCTGCGCGCCGTGCAGCAGGTTGAATTCACGGTCCGGCTCATAGCCATGATCGATGAACAGGCGCTGCAACGCCCCGCGTTCCCTGGCAAGCCCGACCATGTCGATGTCTTTGTACGAGCGGCTGAACTCAGGATGCCGCGCCGTCGGGCAGAGGTGAAAGACCGCCATGCCGCCAAGCAACCGCAAACGGAGACCAGAACCGTCTGCCGCGGCAACGAGGCGTCTGGCATCGTCGTAAAGCGCATCAACCGGCATACAGAACGCGAGATGTTATGAAGGTATAAGGACGGTCAAAAGCCGTCAATATCAGCATAGCGACGGAAGGCGGATTTGTCAAACGTGAAGAACAGCGGTATTATTCAAGGCGTGAATGACATGTATTCAAATCCCGAAATGTACTACGAACGCTGGTTGACCGCCTCGCTTCAGGATGCCTGTCGGGATCACCAGATCGTTGTGCTCACCGGCGCGCGGCAGGTCGGGAAGAGCACGTTGCTGGCGCACGCCGAACCCTTCCGCCACTGGCGTTCACACACAATGGACGACTTCGACGCGCTGGATCAGGCGACGCGCGCGCCCGAAGCATTGTGGGCTGGAACCGATCGCGTCGTGCTGGACGAAGTGCAGAAAGCGCCAAAACTGCTTCAGGCAGTCAAGATTGCCGTGGATCGCAATCCGGGGAACTATCGCTTTGTTCTTTCCGGTTCCGCCAACCTGTTACTGATGAAACAGATTAGCGAAAGCCTCGCCGGTCGCGCGGTCTATTTCATTCTCGATCCCATGACGCTCGGCGAGATCCGGCGCGCGCCGCGACCCGATATTCTGGCGCGGTTGTTGAACGGCGATCTTCCAGACGAAGGCGCGCTTCCTGAAGAACCGGCAGATCCCGCTGAAATTATCTTACGCGGTCTGATGCCGCCGTTGCTGCGCCTTTCCTCGCCACAATCGTGGGTGCGCTGGTGGGAGGGGTATGTTGCGACGTACCTGGAGCGTGATTTGCGTCAGATCGCCCAGATTGACGCTCTGGTCGATTTTCGTAGACTCATGGAACTGCTGGCGCTCCATTCGGGTCAACTGCTGAATCAGTCGGCGCTGGCGCGCGATGCGCATATGTCGCAACCAACCGTGTATCGTTACCTGGGGCTGCTTGAGGCGACACACCTGTTTGAGCGCCTGCCGGCTTACGCTGTCAGTCACACAACACGCTTGCTCAAATCGCCCAAGATATTTCTGAACGATCCCGGTCTGGCAGTTTTTCTGGCGGGATACTACACGGTTGACGACGTGCGCGCCGCCAGAGAATACGGCGCATACTTCGAGACGCTCATCTACCACCATCTGCGTGTACTGACTCGCCTCATGACGCCAGCAGGGCATCTCTTCTTCTGGCGCACACGCAACGGCACAGAGGTCGATTTTGTTGTCGAACACGGGCGCAAGGTTATTGCGATTGAGGTGAAGAGCGCCAGCAATCCGGGGTACGGCGACGTAGCGGGATTACGCGCATTCCTGGATGATCACCCGAACGCGGCCGCAGGCGTTCTGCTCCATAGCGGACGCGCCATCCGCCGCCTGGGTGAGAAGATCGTGGCGCTGCCCTGGACGATGCTTGCGTGACGACAACTGGCGTACTAGTCTGCAAAAGGCGACAAGAATGAAAAGCCTCACAAAAGGCGAACGCAGAGGTGACGCGATGAGCGGTCTTGATTTCTTCAATCAGTACAATTTGTCACGGCAAAAGGCAAACGTCTGGCTGTTCTGGACGCAGAAGATTGGGAAGCGCTGATCGAATGGCTAGAGCCTGTTATGCACTTCAGAGATAAACGTGGTATGATTTCAGTATGACACGTCAACCCTATCCAAGCGATGTGAGCGACGCGGAGCGGGCCTTCGTCGCTTCGACCGGCTCAGGCGCCGCGCTCCCTCCCTGACTTTCATGACCGAAGACGCCCCGCAGCGCGCGCCGCGCGCGGCGATCGTTGACGCGCGCACGATGCAATCGCCCCCTCCGCAGGGGGGGAAGGGGGGGCGGCAAGGTCCACGTGGCTGAAGCGGTTCATTACCTTTATGCTCGAAAGTACATAACAGGCTCTAGAGGAGCGCAGGGCGCTGAAGCGCCCTCACACGCTGGCAGGTGCGGGTGGCGGGCGCCACGCCCGCCAGCGCGGGCTTCACCGGGCGATGCCGGATTCTTTTCTCAAAAACCATGATTGTGCAGCGGGGCTTGCACTTGCGGTGAGCGCAGTCGAACCGCGTCCTCGGCGAGGGCTTTCGCCCGCAGCGGCCCCGGCAGTATGGTACGAATGGCCGCGCATGAGTATCAGCAGCATTTCTACCCGACCGTCGGATACGAACAGACAATCAACTCCTCTACCTGCCCGCGTTTGCTGCCATCGCAGTTAATCTTGCGGCTGGCATACACCACCGACGAACTGACTGCGCGTGTAGCGTACAACTCACGGGTTAGCGGCGTTGACGAGTTGCTGAGCATCACATAAACGCCGCGTTCGCCGAGTTCCGCAAAGACCTCCGCCAGACGGCGCTGATCGTCGGGACCGAACGTCTGTCCGGTATAATGCGTAAACGACGCCGTCGCGCTGGTCGGCGCGTAGGGCGGATCGAAATAGACGAAATCCCCCGGTGCTGCGCTCTGCACCACCTCACTGAAATCGCCAACGCGCAATTCGACGTTGCGCAACGCAGCGCTGACCAGCCGCAGGTTCTGCGGGTCGTAGATCATAGGATTCTTGTAGTAGCCGAACGGCGCATTGAACTGCCCCTTGCGATTGAGACGATACAGCCCATTGTAGCAGGTTCGGTTGAGGAAAATCGTGCGCGCTGCGCGCTCGATCTTGCTGCGCTGCGCAAAGTCCGGTCGGCGATCCCAGTTGCGCACCTCGAGGAAATACTGCGGGTCGAGGCGATGACGATGGTGCCAGCGCAGCGCCGTGATCAGCGACTCGACATCGTCGCGGATGACTTCGTAGCAGACCATCAACTCGGGGTTATAGTCGCTGAGCACCGCGCCGTCGCGCAACATGCTGTGGTTGTAGAGATGGAAGAAGAGCGCGCCGCCGCCGACGAACGGTTCGTGGTAGCGACGAAAGCGCGGCGGAAGGCGACGCACCAGTTCCGGGATCAATTGCCCTTTGCCGCCAGCCCATTTGATGAACGGGCGCACCTGCGGCGCGGCTTCACGCGCGAGAGATGTCTGCATAGGTTGAACAGGACCCCTGAACGGCTTCGCTATGTCTGGCGATTATAACACAGGCATAATAAGAGCCTGTCCAAGAAAAGTGCCTTGGGTAGGCGAAGGCATTGCCTTCGCCTACCCGTCGTACTTCAGTCAGCGAGTTTTCGGATAGGCTCTCATAGCGCGGTCAAACAAAACCTGGACGGTCAAGTAAGAGCCTGTCCAAGAAAAGTGCCTTGGGTAGGCGAAGGCATTGCCTTCGCCTACCCGTCGTACTTCAGTCAGCGAGTTTTCGGATAGGCTCTCATAGCGCGGTCAAACAAAACCTG
>CALGYB010000197.1 GCA_937935075.1 uncultured Roseiflexus sp.
ATTTCGGAATTTTCGGCTCGCAGAAGAGCACTGAGGGCGTAAGTCAAAAGGTGAAAGGCAAAAGGCAAAAATCTTGCTTCAGGCTATAGCGGCTGGCTTCGACAGGCGCAGCCAACATCTGGTTCCCGCACCGGTTCCCGCCCTGATGCGCGCGGTTGGCTTCGACAGGCTCATTCTTCGGCGCCGGCGACGCGCCGATAGGCGGCGACCTGATGTGCGTGCGCGGTTGGCTTCGACAGGCGCAGCCAACGTCAGCCGCAAGACGGTCAACACGGGCAAGTATTGAGCCACATCCGGCTGATCACCCTATGAGCAAGCCCTTTGATGGCGTCGTTCGCTTTGGGCATTGGGAAGCCATCACCGGCGAAGCGCCGCTGCTCTCCAACGCCTCCTGCTCCCACTGTGGGAGAAGGGGGGCGGGAAGAAGGGCGCCGTGCCGCGCTCTAACGCCCCCGCTCCTCGCCGACCTCGCCTACGCCGTCGCCGTCCCCAACGAAGGGCGCCGCGCTCCACCGCCCCCTGCTCCCCCTGTGGAAGAGAAGGGGGTTGGGGGATGAGAGGATTCCTCCTTAGTGGATAGATACGCCAGGGCGTCATCGCCATGCTATAATGTCTCTCCGGTTGGCGCGCCAGCATGCAGGGGCACGTGATGGATCAGATTTTTGTAGCAATCGATGTCGAAACCACCGGCCTTGAGGCAGGGGTCGATGAGATTATCGAGATTGCAGCGGTTAAGTTCCGCGCCGGTGAAGTGCTCGAGACGTTCGACACCCTTGTGCAGCCGCGCCACTCGCTGCCGCTCAATTCCAGTCGGTTGACCGGCATCACCGCCGAGATGCTCGCCAGCGCGCCGCGCTTTACGGAAGTGGCGCCACGCTTCGCCACGTTCCTCAAAAACTATCCCCTCGTCGGGCATAATGTTCGGTTCGACATCAACATGCTCCAGGCACAGGGCATGCGCCTGCCCCAACCAGCCTTCGATACGCTCGAACTGGCGACGCTCCTGATGCCGCGGACACCCGCCTACCGCCTTGGCGCCCTCGCGGCAACGCTCGGCATTGCCCATGATGAGGCGCATCGCGCGCTTAGCGATGCCGATGTGACCCGGCAGGTCTTCCTGAATTTGCTTCAGCGCATTGCGGCACTCAACCTGAATGACTTGAATGAGATTGTGCGTCTGACGGCGCGGATCGACTGGTCTCTGCGACCGCTCTTCGAGGAGGCGCAGCGCGCCAAAGCCCTGCGCGTCTTTGTGGACGAAACGCCGATCAGCGCCGCCGAATCGCACGACACCGAAGAGAAATGTGTCCCGCTGAAGCCCACCGGCGATACTCGTCCGATCAATCTGACGGAGATCCGTCGGTTCTTCAACCCTGATGGGGCGCTTGGCCGTGCGTTCGAGGGGTATGAACAGCGCGACCAGCAGGTGCGAATGTCGGAAGCGGTCACCAATGCGCTCAATCAGGGCGGGGCGCTGATTGCCGAAGCCGGCACCGGCACCGGCAAAGGGCTGGCGTACCTGGTTCCGGCGGCGCTGCACGCTGCGCGCCGCGGTGAGCGTGTCGTCATTTCGACGAATACGATCAATCTACAGGATCAGTTGTTCTTCAAGGATATTCCGGCACTCCAAAAAGTTATGTCAAATGGAGCGGCGGATAAGCCGCCGTTCACTGCGGCGCTGCTGAAGGGACGCAGTAATTATCTGTGCCTCAAACGGTACCACGACCTGCGGCGCGATCCGCGGCTGATGTCGGACGATGTGCGCGCGCTGCTCAAGGTGCAGTTGTGGCTCCACGCCACCGAGAGCGGCGACCGCGCAGAATTGCCGTTGCAGGAAGGCGAGAATGCGACATGGAATAAACTGAGCGCTGCCTGGGATCAGTGCACCGGTCCGCGTTGCAGCGAGTTTCATCGCTGCTTCTTCTTCAAAGCGCGCCGGCAGGCGGAGGCGGCGCATCTGGTGATCGTCAATCACGCGCTGCTGATGGCGGATCTGGCGGTCGAGAATGATGTCATTCCGCCTTACGATTACCTCATTATCGACGAGGCGCACAATCTGGAGGAGGTTGCCACCGATCAGTTGAGCTTCAATGTTGATCGGGAAGGGCTGCTTGCGTTCCTCGATGATATTTTTGTCGAAGACCAGGCGCAGATCGTCGGCGGGTTGCTGAGCGAACTTCCAAACCATTTCCGCGAAAGCATGGCAACCCGGGTCGATATTGACCGCGCCGATTCCATTGCGGCCGCCCTGCGTCCGGCAGTGGCGCGTGCGCGCGATGCGGTGTACGGCTGCTTCAATGCGTTGATGGCGTTCATCCGACACGACGCCAATCTGAATGCCGCCGACACGCGCCTGCGCATCACCCAGGCGCTGCGACGCAAACCGTCGTGGGCGGACGTCGAACGCGCCTGGGAAACGCTCAGCGGAACGCTGACCGCCATCGGCGAGGGCCTCGGGCAACTGGAGTCGCTCCTGATCGACCTGAAAGATGCCGAACTGCTGGAATACGATGCGCTGCTGCTGCGCGTGCAGGCGCTCAAACGGTATGCAACCGAAGTGCGCGTCAATATCGGGCATATTCTGACCGGCGGCGCGGAAGAAAAAGTCACCTGGCTGACCCACGACCGTCTGCGCGATACGCTGACCCTCTCCGCCGCGCCGCTCTCGGTCGCCGAGATGTTGCGCACCAACCTGTTCGAACGCAAGACCACGACGGTGCTGACATCGGCGACGCTGGCAGTCGGCGGCGACTTCCGCTTCGTGCGTGAGCGGATTGGTCTCGATGAGGCTGAAGAACTGGCGCTCGACTCGCCATTCGATTACACCCGTCAGGCGTTGTTGTATATCCCAAACGATATTCCAGAGCCGTCGCATCCCGGGTACCAGCGGGTGATGGAGCAGGCCATTATCGACCTGGCACGCGCGACGAACGGGCGGATGCTGGTGCTGTTCACTGCCATCAATGCACTGCGGCAAACCTACCGCGCCATTCAGGAACCGCTCGAAGACGCCGGGATTGCGGTGCTCGGTCAGGGGATCGACGGTTCGCGCCGCAGTCTGCTCGAGCGCTTCAAGGAGTTCCCCGGCACAGTGCTGCTCGGCACTTCGAGTTTCTGGGAGGGGGTTGATGTGGTCGGCGATGCGCTTTCGGTGCTGGTGATCGCGAAGCTCCCCTTCAGTGTGCCAACCGACCCGATCTTCGCTGCGCGATCAGAGCAGTTCGAGGATGCCTTCAACCAGTACGCCGTTCCACAGTCAATCCTGCGCTTCAAGCAAGGGTTCGGGCGCCTGATCCGCTCGAAGGACGACCGCGGCATCGTGGCGGTGCTCGACCGCCGTCTGCTGACGAAGAAATACGGTCAGACTTTCCTCGACTCACTGCCGCATACCACAGTGCGCAGCGGTCCGTTGCAACGTCTCCCCGATCTGGCGCGGCGTTTCCTGGCGGCGAATAATGGTATGTCGGGGGCGTAGGGACGAGGTCAAAACCTGTCCCTTCCTGTCACAAACATTCCAACCGCCGCATCCAGGCGTCGAAATGCGGGCATTGTACACGAATGGCGTCAAGACCAATCTGCTCAACAATGCGAGGTCCGTGGAGCGGCTTCCGGTACTGCGGAAAATGGCGCCGGATGCGTGCTGCAGGGTGAGAATGCTGACCATCATTGATATCTTCAGGCGACGCAAATGACTCCCAGTCGCCAAACATGCGACCCACGGCATCACGCTTTGTAAACATTTGCTTGACGAATTCTGGTTGCACGAACAAAAATGCCTCGAATTCGTGCAACATCAGATAGGGGAAAAAGCGATCATGACCTATATCCCGAGTAAATTCCCGCTCAAGATGTGCAACTTTATGATGGGGCGACGCGGCAGGAAGTGTCGATACTCCTGGAAAATCAGCAGGCAATCCGTAGTAGTCAATAAGCGTAGTCACTAATACAGCGCTGTTGTCGCGAAGCAGGTTGAAAATATCACGACGAACCTGGGCATAGCGCGTGATGCCTCCTCGAGATGCTGCACCTGATTTCGATAATTTTGTCACAATCAGGGTGGGAATAGCGACAATATCACGGCTCAACAAATGCGGCGCTACGCTACGGTGAACAAACGTTTCCTCCGTTTGTCCTTCGCACAAGATGAGCACTTTTTTCATATCACCGTCCTGGACGCCCGCCGATTACATTTTTCTCCCACAGATCGCCGAGACTATAGTCTTCTAACCAGTGCTCGATCTCTGCCTCATCCAACCTGCGAATGACAGATCCTTCTTCGGTGCGATCAACGACCAGGATTTCGGGTGCAGTAAACTGATTAATGAGCGTGACCGATTGGGTCGATAGAATCGATTGAACCTGATGTGAAACGCTGCGGATCATTTCAGACAACAGTGTGATGGCATAGGGATGCAAACCCAGCTCAGGTTCATCAAGAACAATTGTTGCCGGCATTTTTGCCGGTGGCTGGAGGAACAGCGTTGCCAGGCAGATAAAACGTAGCGTTCCATCAGAGAACGTGCCTGGACCAAAGATTGTTTCCGAACCACGCTCTTTCCATTCCAGACGAATTTTTTCCGGGTTATGCGGAGAAGGACGGAGCACAAAATCGCCAAAAAACGGCGCAACCAGCCGCACCGTCTCAACAATAGCACGATAATGCTCTTCATACTGTTCACGCAGCAAGTAGAGATATGCTGCGAGGTTGGCACCTTCGGGATGCAGCGCTTGATTGTCGTGAATATCGCACCCACTCCTGACACGCGCCGATTGGCTCGTATCGTGAAAATGGTAGAGTCGCCAGGAACGCATCGCCTGATAGACGTACCTGGATACGCGACTCTCTTTCACCCAGCGCCACAGATTGCTCTCAGGTCTCAACAGGTCATCACGTCGATCCAGGTACGGCTCAGAATAGTGACGACGGTCGTGGAACAATGTCGACTCGGTTTTGATCAATAAGGTATCTTGAGCGGGAATAAGCGTGCAGGCATACCCGTTTGCCAGATCATCCCGCCTGAACCAAAGCATGATGTCGATCTGATCGGTCGTCTTGCGCCCATAATAAAGAATCTGATCCACGCCGCCACTCTGGGCAACATGAACCTGGAGGCTCTCTTCCATTATGCGATGAAGAAATGTGAAGAGGCTGATAAAGTTCGATTTGCCCGAACCGTTCGCGCCGATCAATACATTGACCGGTTCGAGCAACAGATCGAGACTCTGGAATGATTTGTAACCTTTGAGTATGACTCGTTCCAGCATCTGTTGAGGCATAACAAGCCCTCTTCCAGATCATTTATCTTTGAGTGTACCATGGTTTGGGTCTGCATGCCTGCCACATATGCAACAACGATAGGTTGCGCAGGGAGATGGCATCGCTACGCCCGCGCGGCGGCGCCGATCGTTTCGGCGACGGCGCGTTCGATCCGCGCGTCGTCGCCGGAGGTTTCGAGCGGGTCTTTGCGCAACCGGTGACGCAGCGACAGCGTCGCCACCCGCGCAATGTCGGACGGCTGCGCGCGCTCGCGCCCCTCGAACGCGGCAAGCGCCACTGCCGCCCGCGCCAGCGTCAGTTCGCCGCGGTGCCCGTCGATGTTTAATGCCACGCACAATCGCGCCGCTGCATACAATGCCTCGTCGGTCAGTTCAACTGAGGGAAGGCGCTTCTGCGCCATGCGGATGCGCCGCTGCAACCGTCGTTGCTCCGGCGCCCACTGCTGCGCAAACGCCACCGGATCGGCATCGAATGCGCGACGCCGTTTGACGATCTCGACCCGCTCCGCCACATCGTCGATGGTGGTGATGCGCGCATGCAGCCCGAACCGGTCGAGCAATTGCGGGCGCAGGTCGCCCTCTTCGGGGTTGCCGCTGCCGACGAGCACGAACCGCGCCGGATGACGCACCGAGATGCCCTCGCGCTCGACGACGTTGACGCCGCTCTGCGCTACGTCGAGCAGGAGATCGACGAGATGATCTTCGAGCAGGTTCACTTCGTCAATATAAAGGAAGCCGCGATTGGCGCGCGCCAGTAATCCCGGCGCAAATGCCTGCACCCCCTCGACCAGCGCACGTTCGATGTCGAGCGCGCCAACCACCCGATCTTCGGTGGCGCCGAGCGGCAGATCGACCACCGGCGCCGGACGCAGGATTGCGGGCAGGCGCTTTGTGCCGGCGCGTCGCTTCTCCTGGCCGTTCTTCGTGGTATGCTGATCGGGCGCCGAGCAGTGCGGGCAGATTGGCGACGGCGCAGCCGGATCGCATCCGTAGGGGCACCCGGCGACGGCGCGCTGTGGCGGCAGCAACGCCGCCAACGCCCGCACTGCTGTACTCTTCGCCGTTCCACGATGACCCATGACCATCACGCCGCCGATTGTCGGATCGATGACGCACAGGAGCAGGGCGAGTTTCAATTCCGCCTGACCAACGATTGCAGTGAATGGATAGACCGGCAGCGTGGCGAGTCCGCTGTCGGTCGGTTTGCCGTTGTGCGTTTCAGCAGAGGTTGTGGTCATAACACCTCGATATCGGGCGTCACCGGTTGGCTGCGACAGGCTCAGCCAACGCCGATCACAAGAGTTGTCGGATCCTGGCCATCAGGCATCGCCGGTAATCGCGACCAGTTCGGTCAGCGACGGCTGGCGGCTGCGGAAGGCGGTTACGTCGATCCGCTGTAATAATACCAGAGAAATGCCCAGCAGCAGCGCCTCGATCAGGAACACGCTCACGTAACCACTGACCGCGCTTCCGCTCATATGCGCAATCACGTCACGCATCACGCCGCCAAGCAACGTGCCAACCCCACGCGCGATGGCGTCTGCCACCCCCCACGCGCCGATGAACAACCCAACCTGTTCCGCCGTCGTCATATCGAGCATCAGCGCCAGGTTGGTCGTTGTGGCGATACCGGTGCCAAAGCCAAGGAGCGCGATGCCGGGGAAGAACATTGCTTCCATGGCAGTCATACCGCTCAGCGCAATGAGCAGAAAGCCAGTCGCCGCAATCGAGCCGCCGATCATCGCGCCGCGCTTTTTGCTGATCCAGCGGCTGAGGAGCGCACCGTACAGCAGCAGCGCCGCAAGCGTCGCGCCGCCCCACATCGCCGTCAATTGCGTGGTTTCCTTCACGTTCATGCCGAACGCCTGTGCGCCGAACGGCTCCAGCAGCACGTCCTGACCCAGAATCGCCGCCAGCATCATAATCAGGTAGACGAAAAAGATCCGCGCCTGCGGGTTGTCGAGCACGGCACGGATGGCCGCCATCTGCCCGGCGCGACTCTGTTGCGCGGCAATGGGTTCGCGCCGCGGTTCGAGACCGATCAACCCCGCCAGCGCCAGGACCAGCGCGACGCCAGCCGTCTCCAGGAAGACGGTAAACAGGCGCTCTTCGCTGTACGGCTCCAGCGCGCGTCCAACAACAACCGCCGTCACAATGACGCTGGTGATCATCATAAACCACATAATCGCAACCGTGCGCGAACGCTGCTGCTCGGTGGACATATCGCTGGCAAGCGACAGATAGGCGACAACCGCCAGGTTGTATCCAACGCCCCACATACCAAACAGCAGCAATGCCAGCGGCACGCCAACCGACGGATCATGCGCCAATGCCAGCGCCGCATGCGGCGCCAGCGCAGCGCCGGTAAGCGCAAGCAATGTTCCCAGCGCGATGTAGGGCGTGCGCCGGTACCCGAAGATCGGATGGGTGTCGGAATACTGCCCGATCCAGACCTGCGCCGGCGAGAGGATGTATGGCAGCACGACCAGTACGGCGACCACACTCGCCAGAATGCCGAGATCATGGATCATGATGCGATTCAGCACGCTGTTGATCAGCACGAAGGTCATAGCGACCGCCACATGCAGCAACCCCAGGCGAATATTCTTGATCAGCGTCATCGTGCGCTCCTTTCCTGAACGTCGAGCGTTTACCGCTCCACGGCAATCCCTTCCAGTCGATCCTCAAGGTCCGCATAAATGGCTTGCAACGCCATGAGGGTGGCGTCGTCCGCCTGCCAGAATCCGCGGCTGTGCGCTTCGAGCAGTCTGCCGGCGATGGCGGTGGCGGCGTGTGGGTTGAGCAGCGCCAAACGCTCGCGCATCTCCTCGTCGAGCATGAAGGTTTCGGCAACCCCCTGGTAGACCCATCCCTCGACGGCATCCGCCGTGGCGCTCCAGCCATACGTGTTGCCGACGCGCGCTTCGATCTCATGCACCCCCTGGTAGCCATGCGCCAGCATGGCCTCGAACCATTTGGGGTTCAACAGTTTGGCGCGGGTTTCGATGCGCACCTGCTGCTCCAGAGTGCTGATGCGCTCGCCGGTGGTCGCCAGCGCCTCGGCGATCAGCACGCGCGGTCGGCTGCCGCGCAACTTCTCGACGCTCTTCGTCACACCGCCAAGGTATTCGTAGTAGTGATCAATGTCGCTGATCCCGATCTCGAAACTGTCCACGTTCTGGAAGGTGGCATCGACCGTCGCCAGCGCCCGCTCCAGCACCGCGCGCGCATCGCGCCATTCGCCATGCGCGCCGGGGGCGAAACTCTTCCGCGCCACAAATGCTTCGCTCATCTCGGAGTCGCTGTTCCACGTGCTGCTCTCGACCAGGTGGTTGACGTTGGCGCCGTAGCTGCCCGGCGCATTCGAGAAGACGCGCGTGGCGGCTTCGTCAAGGCTGATGCCGAGTTCAGCGGCATGAGCCAGCGCATGTTTGCGCACATAGTTCCACTCAGGCGGCTCATCGGCGTGCGCTGCCAGCCGCGCCGCCTTGCTCAGCAACTGCATCTGGTGGCTGAACAGGTCGCGGAAGATGCCGCTGACGGTGATCACCGCGTCGATGCGCGGCCTGCCCAGTTCCGCCAGCGGAACGAGCGCGACATCGCTGATGTTGCCGAGTTCGTCGGCGACCGGACGCGCGCCCATGAGCGCCAGCGCCTGCGCGATGCCTTCGCCGTCGCTCTTCAGGTTATCCGTTCCCCACAACACAATGGCGACACTCTCCGGCATGCGCCCCTGCTCACGGCTCAGGCGCGCCAGCAGGTCGGCCACTAGGCGCTCGCCGGTCGCCTGAGCCGCCGCCGTCGGCACGCGATACGGGTCGAGACCGTGAATGTTGCGCCCCGTGGGGACCACTGCCGGGTTGCGCACCACGTCGTTGCCCGGCGATGGCGGGATGTAGCCGCCATCGAGCGCGTGCAGCAGATTGCGCAATTCGTGGTCGTGAACCATCCGGTCGAGCAGTTCTTCCAGGTAAGCGCGAAACCGACGCAAGACGCCGGATGGAAGCGGCGCGCGCCACAGCAGCGTTTGCTCGAACGTCATGCCAGGCACGGGCGCAGACGACGCACGGCAGCGATATTCTTCCACCAGCGCGCGCATTGCGTCGCGCACCAGCGCATCGATCCGCTGGAAGACCTCCTGCGCCTGCGGATCGTGGCGCAACGCCGCCTGGAGCCGTCCATACTCGTGACCCATGGCCGCAGCCACCAGATGGGTCAGCGGTTGCTCGACGCCTGACGGACGGGCGAATGCGGCGACAAGCGCCAGCACATCGGTCAGTTCGGCAGGATCGGATTCTTTGTCGAGCACGTGCAAGCCGACCGGGATCATGCGCTGTTCGATCTGCAACAGTTCGTGCGCCAGCGCCGCGACATACGTTTCATCGGTTGTCTGGTCAATTTCATTGCCGATGCCCAACTGCTCCGCCTGCGCGCGAATGTCGTCGAGCATACCCGGCTGCGGACGCGCCCGATACGCATCGAGCGAGTCTTTCAGGCGGCGCAGTCCTTTGTACAGCCCTGCCTGTTGCAACGGCGGAACCATGTAACTCACCAGCGTTGCGGCGCTGCGGCGTTTGGCAATCGTTCCCTCGCTTGGATTGTTGACGCTGTAGTAGTAGATATTCGGCAGAGGACCAAGCAAGCGCGCGGGCCAGCACTGCGTGCTGACGCCGGTTTGTTTCCCCGGCATGAACTCCAGCGCGCCATGGGTGCCGAAGTGAAGCACGGCATGCGCGCCAAATACGTGCGCCACCCAGGTGTAGAACGCCGCAAAACCGTGGTGCGGCGCAGCGTCCTTTGCCATCAGCAGGCGCATTGGGTCGCGCTCATAGCCGAATGATGGCTGCAACCCGACGAACACGTTGCCGAACGTGTGGCCACAGATGAAAAAGTCACGTCCATCGGTCAGCAACTCGCCAGGAGCGGCGCCCCAGAACGGTTCGATGGCAGGATACGCAGGGAAGAGGCGGCGGTAATCGTTGACGCTGAGACGCGCGGCGACGCTGCCGGGTGTGCCGAACAATTCCGCATTCTGCTCCACGACAAGGTGGCGCAGTTCTTCCGGCGATGCTGGAACCTCAACGGAGTATCCGGCGTCGCGCAGGGCGCAGAGCAGGCGATGCACCGAGGCGAAGACGTCGAGATAGGCGGCGGTGCCAGCATTGCCGAGGGTTGGCGGGAAGTTGAAGAGCACAACCGCCAGTTTTCTGGCGTGGGGCGGGGTGCGGCGCAGCGCCACATGCCGCGCGATTCGCTCGGCTGCCAGATCGATCTGTTCGGGCAGCGGCACGAAGCGATCACTGCCGGCTGTCGGTCCGCCGAAGACCAGTGGCTCGACCGCGCCATCGAGTTCGGGCAGCGCAACATTCATCGCCACCTGAATCGGGGTCAACCCGCTGTCATCGCGGCGCCAATCCTCGACGCGCTGGAAGGAGAGCGGGATCAACCCCAGGTAGCGGGTATCGAGGTCACGCAGCGCCGCCACCGCCTCGTCGGGCTGGCTGGCCGCCATGCCGCCAACAAGCGCGAATCCCACACCATTGACAAGTGCATCGATCGTTGCCCGCCGGGTGCGGTGACCGGCATGTTCGCCGCTGAACCAGTGTGTGCGCGGCTCATGCTTCAGGAAGAAACGCTCGATTGCCGGACGAAAATCGAGGCCGGCGGCGTATGCCATGCGCACCTCGAGACCACGCTGTTCCAGCGCGCGGTAGAGAGCGTGAATGTGCTCCATATTGCCACTCAACGCCACTGTGCGCAGCGTCAACAAACCCACCACGCCCTTCGCCGGTTCGCTCTTGCGTCGCTTCGCGCGCTGCGTCAGCCACTTCTCGTACTCCCGCTCGTCGGCAAACGGCGCCGGCGCGTCGGGATGCAGCAGCGCTACATCGGGGTACTCAATCGGCGGCAGCACCTTCAGGCGACCCTGATAGCCGGGCAGATACCGTTCGATCAGCATCACCAGCATGCGCCGCAGATTTTCGGGCGAACCGTGCATCCAGTACTGATGCACCGCAATGTAGGTCGCCAGATCGCGCGCCTTGCCGGGGATGTGTTGCAGGACGCGTCCCAGATTGCGCATCAGCGCCAGTTGCCGCTGCCCCTCGCCGCGCCCGTTTTTGGGGCGGAACTTGTGCATCCAGCGACTCAGGAGCGACGCTTCCTGTTCTTCCACCTTCTTCCGCAGATCGAAGCGTCCCAGACGGGTCATGCGGATGAGCGCCGGATTGCTGGTAATAACGCAGACCGGCGCCGTCGCCTGCGCCAGAATCGACTCCAGCGGACGGACGAACTCCTCGCCGAAGAGCATGGCGCCAAACACAAAATCGCTTGCCGCCACATCGTCCGCCAGACGTTGCCGGTCGGCGTCGGTGCGCAGCGCATTCGCGTCGTAGCATGCCAGGTTCAGTGCAATTCCCTCGTCGCAATGCAGCAACCTGGCGCCTTCACGCAGCGCCGCAAAATGGTTGCCATCCATGGTCAGGAAGACGAAGCGCATAGCAGAGTCCTCAGAGGGTAGGGGTTAGGGGTTAGGGTTAGCGTTTCCTGGCATGGTCCCCTGAACCCTGGCGATTCAGGCTGAGAGCACCTGTTCATTGAGCGATGTGTCCTTGTTCCACCCCGGACCGGGATAGTTCGGGAAGCCTGCGAGACCCTTCCAGCGACCGGCGTCGGTTGTCGGCGCCGGCGGCAAACGATAGGTCGCCAGGAGACGCACCGTCCCCTCGCCTTCCAGAATCTTCTCGCGGCGATACCAGAGCCACATTCCTCCGGCAATCATCGCCAGCAACGCCGGGATGAGTCGCTTCATACGCCCTCGCTTACGTAGTTCATATTCGTTACTACAGGCACAATGAAGAAAACCCCATTCCTTAAAGACCTTTGAGGTCGAGACAGATCCGAACCAGGCGCAGCGTCCATTCCGCTGCCCGCGTTACCGCGCAGACCGGGATTCCTGGCAAAGACCTCAAAGGTCGGTGTCGTTTCATTCACGTATGGCCTCAACGAGGTTCACGTGGTAGAAACCGCTGCGGATCGGGTCGATCCGACCGACGCGCAAGCCGTGCCTGGCGATGGTATGACGAACGTCCTGCTCACGGATCATCTGAATTTCGGTTCTCCGGTGAGCGCGCGGGAAGAATCCGCCGACCCAGTGCATTGCCGCAAGCAACGGCTCGTATGGCGCATACGTAAACAGCAACAATCCACATGTGCGCTGCGCCAGATGACCGAGCAACTGATTGAATGCCGGTTGCGGATAGTGGATCAGCACATCGAAGCACGCAACCACATCGAAGGTTCCGGCGCTTTCTTCGATATCGCCAGCCAGGAACGTCACCCGCTGCGCCACCCCTGCCGCTTGCGCGCGTTCAGCAGCGGCAGCGGTCATCTGTGGCGCAATATCGACTGCTGTGACCTGCATGCCGTGCTGCGCCAGCATGATGCTGAAGACGCCGGTGCCGCACCCGGCATCGAGCGCATTCATCGCCCAGGGTGTGCGCCCTGTCGCATCAATCCACTCCAGCAACCAGGCTTCGGCACGCGCCAGCATGCGCGCATGCCCGACGCGGATGGTGCGCCGGACACGTGACACGTCGGCATCGCCGTAGATTGCGCTCCAGCGCCGAAAGCCGTCGCCGTCGAAGTAATCGCGCAACTGTTGTTTATGTCGAGTAACATCAATCATCGCCACCCGCCAATCACATTGAAGATTTCGCGATCGCCCATCGGCTTCGGCACCGTCGAGCGTGGACGGTTCAGCAAATACTCTGCCATCTCCAGGAATGGCGTGGTGCATTCTTCCTTGCCGGGACCTTCCATCTCGAAGAGGGTCTTGCCCATCAGGCGTGAGCGACGGATGAGATCGTGGTACGGCACGCGACCGATGATCTGCGTGCCGACAGTTTCGGCGAACTGCTCGAGGAGCGCCGTGCCGCCGCCGAGTTCATAGTCCACCCGATTGGCGATGATGCCCGCCAGTTCGACGCGGTAGCGCGCGCTCTTCTGTTTGATCGCCAGGCACAGGCGGTTGGCGGCGAAAATGCTATCGAAGTCGTTGCAGGCGATAATGACGCCGTAATCGGCGTAGTTCAGCGGCGCCGAGAACCCGCCGCACACCACATCGCCAAGCACATCGAACACGATCACATCGTACTTGTCATACAGACCGAACTCGTGCAGCAGTTTGACCGTTTCGCCGACAACATAACCGCCGCAACCGCTGCCCGCTGGCGGGCCGCCCGATTCGAGCGTGTCTACTCCGGCAAAACCGGTATGCACCACATCCTCGACCGACACTTCTTCGTGATGAAAGTCAACTTCGGTCAGCACATCGATCACAGTCGGCTGGAGCATGCCGGTGAGCGCGAACGTGCTATCATGCTTTGGATCACAGCCGATCTGCAACACTTTCGCGCCTTTGAGCGCCATTGCTGCTGACAGATTCGAACTCGTCGTGCTTTTGCCGATACCGCCTTTTCCGTAGATGGCAAGCGTGAGACTCATACTCTTCCTCCGCCAGCGTTTCAACCGCCAAGCGCTTCTTTCGCCTCAACCAGAACCTCGGCGGTAATCGTGGCATAGCCGTGTTGCGCGGCATACCGCTCGACATTCTTTTGCACCCGCCCACGCACGAAGAATGGCACTTTCTTGAGCATCGCCTGCGCCTCCGGCGACCAGACCGGTGTGACAGAAGGGGGTGGTGATGTGACGACCTGACCGGCGGGATGGAGAGCCGAACCGGCAACGCCGCCATTTGATCCCGCATCGATTCTCAGTTCCGGGTTCTCAGTTCTGGGTTCCCGATTCGCAGGTCCCGGTTCTTCGTAATCCAATCCCGCATCACCAAACATATCGATCAGATGTTTCTCCATGCCCAGCGTCGCCGTGGTGTAGACTGTGTCCGCCAGCACATCGGCGCCATCGAAGCCGAGCACCGGTCGATAACTCAGGAGATGGTTTTCGATATGCGTCGGCGGGGCGATGACCATGCACGGAATATCGAGTTTGCGGCAGGCGTGGCGTTCCATCTGCGTGCCACAGACCAGTTCAGGCGATAGATCGGCGATGCGCCGCGCCACATCCTGGAACACGTCGGTCACCAGAAAGGCGGAGTCAGCCGATCCAGCCTCGTCGGCGGGCAGGTAATCCTGAAGTTCCTGACGCACCCAGTCGGCTTCGTGCTCCAGATAGGTTCCCGCTCCGGCGATCTGCATGCCCAGTTCATCGCGCAGAAATTTCACCATGCCGACAGTATGCGTCGCGTCGCCGAAGACAAAGGCGCGCTTCGCGCTGTAACTGTCCATATCGGCGGTGCGCGCGAACCAGGGGACCGAACTCGGCGCGCTCATGCCATCGAGCGAGAAGGCGGTCAGCGGCGGCAGGCGTAGCGGAGTTGTCAGGCGTTGCAATCGTTCGCCGGCATCGTTGAGCGCTTCGACCAGGCGTCGCAGCCAGCGCAGGGTCGGCTGCACACCGATTGGCGCATCGGTAAGCGCCGGAACGCCAAATTGCGCTTCGAGCCAGCGTGCGGCATGCTGCCCCAGTTCGCGATAGGGCGCAATCGTCGCCCAGGCAGCCGGGAGGCGCTCCAGATCGCGGATCGAAGCGCCAAGGGGCGCGACGACATTGACCTGCACGCCGAGGGTTGCCAGCATGCGCCGCAGGCAGATCAGATCGCTGCGGTTGTGGAAACCGAGCGACGCCGGACCGAGAATGTTGACGCTCGGCGCCGCCGTCGGCGGTTGCGAACGCGCAAAACGTTGCGTCAGCAACGTGAACAACCCATCGGCGGATCGCACCTCCTGCATGCGGTAGGGGTTGGCGTCGTACACCAGCGTCTCCGCGCGCGTTCCGGCGCTGCACGCCATGCGCTCCAGGTCTTCCTGAAGCAGAATGGTCGAGCAACTGGCGCACACCACGATCAGATCCGGCTGCACCTGCGCATCGACCTGACGGAGGGTTTCGGGCAGCCGCACCGTTCCCTGCGCCAGGTCGCGCCCACTGACGATGCTCGTCGTCATGCGTGGAAAATCAGGGGTGCGCTCCAGCATCGTGAAGATCGGATTCACGTAATCGTCGCCCTGTGGCGCGTGAAACACCGCATGCACCCCGCGCATGCTGTTGGCGATCCGCCCGACGCCGTGATGGGCTGTGCCTTGATACATCCAGAGAGCCAGTCGCATAGTGGTTTCCTGATCAGGGATTAGGGATTAGGGGGTACGAGAACCAGGAACCAAGAACTGAGAACCACCCGGCCCTTCCCCCTCACTCCTTCTCCTTCTCGCCTTGCGAACCTCCCCACATTACCGCCTGCAACGTTCAACGTTCAAACACGCCAACCTCGCACCTTTCACCTGCAACCTTTCACCGCACTCTCAAGACCTTTGAGGTCGAGCGGCGTCTCCGGCGTAGGCGCGAACCGTTCCGTCACTGACGTTCCCGGCGGCGCCTCACCCCTGGCGCAGACCTCAAGGGTCGGATACTCCCACCATTACCGTCCCGGCATCATTCCCGCCACCCACAACGGATCGTCCATAAGCGGGTCGAGTTGCGCATGGCGTGTGAGCGGCCGGGTGAACATGCCGGCAAGTGTTGCGGCGCCGCTCCAGCCGTGGATCGGCATGAAACTGAACTCCGTACTCCACTTCGCCACCACGCCATGCCCCACGAGCGGGTTGGTCGTCGCCAGATTGCTGATCACCAGGTCAGGGCGCAAGTCCCGGATGTCGCGCAACTGCCGGTCGAAGTTGGGTTGTTCAACGATGCGCACCCCTTCGAGCGCTGCCAGTTCGCGCGCGTGGAACTTGCGGTTGATGTACGGACTGCTGCATTCCAGAATGGTGCATCCGGCGTTCTTGAGGAACCGCGCCAGCGGCAGTTCCATCAGGTTATCGGCTGTGAAGAACACCTTCTTACCGCGCAGGATTGCAAGGTGCGGTTCGAGCCGCTCCCATGCCTGTCGCTCACGCTCACTCAGATCGACCGGCTTCCCCATCACGGCAGCCACGTCTTCCCAGAACACCCGCGTTCCGTCAGGACCAAAGGGGAACAGTGAGGTCACCACCGTTGCGCCGCGTTCGCGCGCCAGGCGACCGGCGACCTTCGCCAGGTACGGTTGCAGCGGCGCCACCACCGTGCCTGGACCGATCGGCGGTAGATCGCGGAAATGGCTTTCAGGCAGGAAACCGGCGACCGGAATGCCGAGACGTGCCGCTTCGGCACGAAAATCACCGGCAATCGCATCATTGACCGAACCGAGGAACACGACCCGTCGATCATCGGGGGGAGCGACCGGGCAGAAGGGGAGCAACGCCTGCAACACCGAATCCTCCGCCTGGCTGAAGGTATAGTCGAGACCGCTGGCGGGCACGAAGAGCACCGGCAGATCGGGGCGACTGACCGCGCGCGCCAGACCTTCGAACTCGACCTTCATCACTTCTGGCGTACAGGAAGAGAGCAGGAAAATGACCGACGGATGGTGATCGGCGACAATCTCATCAATAATGGCGTTCAATTCTGGTTGCTGCTGCGACAGATCCGCCTCTTCGATCAGCGCGACGCCGAAGCGCGGACGGGCGAACACCATGACGCCGAGCACGTTTTGGAGCAGATGAGCACAGGTATGCGTGCCGAGCACCAGAAAGAAGCTGTCCTTGATCTTCTGGTACAGCCAGCCCACGCACGTCAGCCCGCAGAAACTGTGGTATGCGCCGTCTTCCCGAATGACTGTCGCTGCCATGGCATTGCCTTGCTTAGGGGTTACGAGAACCGAGAACTGAGAACCAACCCGTCTTCCCCGCCCGCCTTCTCCTGCTTGCCTCTTGCCCGGCTAACCTTCCCACCTATGTCCCATGGACTGCAACGGATACCATTGTTCAACGAGGCCTCAAGGGTCAGGGGCGTTCAGCGTTCGCCGCGCCGCCTGAAGAACGAACCGTCGCTCGACCATTTCGGGCTGGTTCAGATCGCTGTAGACGCTCGCCGCCCACACGCGCAGACGTTCGAGCGCAGCATTCAGCGTGACGTCGTCGAGCACCCAGGTTTCGGCGTCCGAGCGCGACTCCATCTCTTCGAGCACCTGCGCCGGGCTGATCGGCGCCACCCAGGATGCCGCCACCACCTCGGGTTCCGCCATCGCGCCAAGTTTCGCCAGCGCCTGCCCAATCGCCGCACCCGCGCCCGGCGGACGCGCCCCGGGCAACAGGTCGATCAACGTTTCCCGCAGTTTGCTGCGCAGCCGGCCGACGCAACTCTGCGGATCGCGCCAGTCGCGCCCTTGAATGAAGACCCCGCCCGGACGAAGGACTCGTAGCGCCTCAGCGAGCGCACCGCGCCAATCGCGCGCCAGATGGAGCACATGCACCGCCAGCGTCGCATCAAACACCCCATCGGCGAACGGCAGACGTTCGATATTCCCCTGAAGCAACCACAGCGCCTCGCCGCCATCTTTCGTGCGCGCTGCACGCAGCATTTCAGCGGAAATATCGATTCCGACGACCCGGCAACCGGCTGAGGCGACGGGCAGTGCGATGCGACCGGTGCCAATGCCGAGTTCCAGCACAAGCGCATTGTTCCCTGCAAGCGTCGCAATCGCCCTGCCGATCTGCTCCGCGACTTCGGGCGGATGACCGCGCACCTGGTCATACGCGCCAGCAATGGCATCGAACCGGATGGAAAGCACTCGCGCACCTCATCAAGCGACCGCGCCGGCTTCCATGGCGCGCGTAATATCGGAGCGCGTCAGACCGCGGAAGGCTTCGACGCTGACGCCGGACAGCAGCGCAATGCCGATGATCATCAGCACTGCTTCGAGACCGAAGATCACGCCATACCCGAAGGTCTGGCTGAGCGTCTGCGCTTCGATCAGCACCGTGTGGAGCGCCCCTGCCAGGATATTCGCCGTTGCAGTGCCGAACGCTTGCGCCATGCCCCACATGCCCATGTACAGACCCGTGGCGCCTTCGACGGTCATATCCATCATCAGCGACAGCGCACCGACGTTGTACAGCCCGGTGCTGACGCCCATGAGCATAATCGCCGGATTAAGCAACGCGCGCTGTTCGGTGAGCGCACAGACCGCCAGGAGTCCGAGACCGAACGCCGTGCCGACGCCGCCGATCAATGCGATCAGTTTCTTGCCGATCGGAAAGATCGTGCTGAGCAATCCCATGATCAGCATACCGCCGAGCACGCCGCCGCCCCACGTCTGCGTAAACGTCGTCGTCTCCTTCAGGGTCATATGGAAGACCTCAGCGCCGAAGACCTCCAGGATCGAGTCCTGCAGGAAGATGCCGACGATCGAGAGGAAGACAAACCCAAAGAACGCGCGCACCTGCGGATTCTGGCGCAGCAGACCGAACGCCGCGCTCAGCGGATTGCCGGGAGGCGCGGCAGCGCGCGCACGTTCGAGCGCAACCGCCAACTCTGCGCGGCTCAGACGTTTTTCCATGCCCAGCACGCCGAGCAGCGTCGCACTGATCACCACCAGCGGCGTCAGGTTGTAGAGCGACTGCATCAGCTCAGGGGTATACGTCGGCATGCGCGCCTTGATCACCGTTGCAGCGATGATCGTGCTCATGATCGTGAACGTCCAGACCACTGCAATGACGCCGCCGCGCGTCTTGGGATTGGTCACCTCCGCAATCAGCGCATGGTGGCAGTCGCCCATTGCTGCGATACTGACGCCAAACAGGATCAGCAGCGCATACCCGGCGGCGATTGCCAGCACCGACCCCTCACCCATCGCCAGCGCTACCGAAGGCAATGCCAGAAACACCAGGCTGGCGAACGTCGCGCCAAGGAGCAGGTAGGGTGTGCGGCGCAGCCCAAAGACCGGATGGCTATCGGCGATGCGCCCCCAGACCACCTGAAACGGCGACAGGAAGTGATGCAGACCGATCATCGTTGTCACGATGATCGCCATGACTCCCAGCTCGACGATCGACACGCGGTTGAAGTTGCTGGTGAGCAGAGCGAACATCCAGCCCACGCCCAGTTTGGGCAGCGCCAGGCGCAACACCTTCAGAGCGCCCAGCAGGAACCGACCGATTGCGCGCAGCAGATTCATACGTCGCCTCCCTGAAAAACGTGCTTACCTGTTCACAATGCCGTGCCGCTGCAAACATCACCGTTTGCGCCGACAGAATAGTGAACATTCGACAACTTTGTAGTAACGTATCTGAACTACAATGATGCGATAAAAAATCAAAAAGTACACCATAACTGCGCATGATAACCATACGCAGTATAACCCGGCAAAAGATGTAGTTCAGAGTTCGTAGTATTACTATAGCACACGTCCTCTCAGTTTCAACATTATTTTCACTACGCATCACTTACATGTTCTCTGCGCAATCGCTTGAAATGATCAGAATACATTTCATTTATTCTGCAAGATATGTTCAAAAACTGTGCAGGTGAGAGGTGAGAGGTGAGAGGTGAGAGGTGAGAGGTGAGAGGTGAGAGGTGAGAGGTGAGAGGTGAGATGGTAGGAAGGTCGAAAACGTCCCCGACCTTTGAGGTCTACGCCAGAGACCAGGCTCGACTGTTGAACGCCACGGGCGGAACGGGTCGCGCCCACGCCGGAGACGCCAACGACCTCAAAGGTCTTGGCGGGAACGTCGCCGACCCTTGAGGTCTTCGCCGGAGATGCGTCGCTGCCGGCGAACCTCGCCAGCGGTGTGGTTCCTGCTCACTCCAGGAACGCCGGTGGACCTCAAGGGTCTACGCTGGGGATCAGGCTCGACCATTGAACGTCACCGGCGGAAAGGGTCACGCTCGACCTCAAAGGTCGTGGGGGAAGGTCCATTGAACGTCCCCGACCTTTGGGGTCTACGTCGGGGATCAGGCTCGACCATTGAACGTCACCGGCGGAAAGGGTCACGCTCGACCTCAAAGGTCGTGGGGGAAGGTCCATTGAACGTCCCCGACCTTTGAGGTCTACGTCGGGGATCAGGCTCGACCATTGAACGTCACCGATGGAAAGGGTCACGCTCGACCTCAAAGGTCGTGGGGGAAGGTCCATTGAACGTCCCCGACCTTTGAGGTCTGCACCCCTACACCGACGACGACACCGCCTTCGGGGCGCGCAGTGATGCGCCGATTTCGTGGAGATACCCCAGAATCTCGCGGTACGATTGGATCATCGACGTTTCGTGGTACGAAATGCCGTGTTTTGCACAGAACTCCTTGACAATCCGGCTCGCTTCCCGCAGACGGTGCATCGGCAGCGACGGGAACAGATGATGCTCGATCTGATAGTTCAGGCCGCCGTACCAGAAATCGGTGATCGGATGACCGCTGACATTGCGCGCCGTCAGCACCTGGAGGCGCAAAAAATCGATCTGCGTGTCATCATCGACGATCAGCATCCCCTTGTGATTGGGAGCAAAGACCGACCCCAGATACACGCCGAAGAACGCCTGACTGATCAGAATGAACCCGATCCCGGCCCACGGTCCCAGCGCGATTATCGGCAGCGAGAGATACCAGACCAGGTTGAGCGCCATCATGGCAATCTCGATGCCGCGCCGTCGCGAATCGGGACTCAGCACGAAGCGGTAACTGACCTCACGCAGCGCATACCCCTGCAACGTGAGCAACGGAAAGAAGAGAAACGCCTGATTCTTCACCATCCAGCGCCAGATGCCGCGCCGCGACTCTGCCTGCTCGGGCGTGAACGCCACCACCGGCACGTCCAGGTCGGGGTCCATCCCGTCGTGGTTTGGATGCGCGTGGTGCGCATTGTGCTTGCCGGTCCACCATTCGGCGCTCAACCCTAAAAGCAGATTACCCAGGAAAATGCCAACCGCATCGTTCCAGCCGACCTTGTGGAAGATCTGCCGGTGGCAGGCGCTATGGGACGTAAACCCGATCTGCGCCAGGACAAAGCCCATGAATATGGCGTTCAACGCCTGAATCCAAAGATTATCGACCAGAAACAGAATGACGATACTGGCGATGAGCATGCCGACCTTGAGCGCAATCACGCCGATAAAAAACCCTGGTTGCTTGTCGAGAAGACCGCGTTCCTTGATGAGTTTCTTGAGTGCGATGTACTCTGCGTTGCTGACTGAAGACACGATGTTGATCCTTGTATCACTGCTCGCTGACGAGACGCTTCCCGCTGAAGCGTTCATTACCGCCAGGAGCCTGTTTTCTTGTTCCTTTCACTATAGCCCACGTCTGAGCACGAACTCAAGTGATCTGAACACATGTGATGATCTGTTCGTTCGTTGTTGACGTTCTCCGACTTTTTTCGGGGGCAACGCCGGCCGCTCAGTTATCAGAATGCCATACGGGTGAGCCGCCGCCGCGCCCCAACACCCTGCCTGGGCGCCTGATCCTGCGCGCGTGATAGCCCCACACGGGCTTGACGGACTTGAGCAAGGGCTTTAGCCCGCAGCGCTTGCGCTCCCCGGTGCTGTTATAATGAGTGAGAAAAAGAACAAAAGACAGGTGATGCATGTCGATAGACGCACTGTTTCATGGACCAAACGCCGGGTATGTGATCGAACTCTACGAACGCTATCGCGCCAACCCTGAGTCGGTCGATCCGGCGACGCGCGCATTCTTCGCACACTGGTCGCCGGAAGCGCCTGCAATAGTCGCAGGTGCGACGCCTTTTCCTGTGGCGCCTCCCGTGATCGATCTTCAGACCACTCCCGACATTGATCTTTCCAGAGCGCACATCGGTCCGGCATCGCCGATTGATATCACCCATACGGTCGCTGCCGCCCGTCTCATTCGCTACATCCGTGAACTCGGGCATCTGGCGGCGCGGATCGACCCGCTTGGCAGCGAGCCGCCCGGTGATCCGGGACTCGATGGCGCCAGCCACGATGTGACCGATGCAGACCTTGCGTTGCTGCCCGCGCATATCGTGCGCGGACCGCTGGCATCCGAGTCGCGCAATGCGCTCGAAGGCGTGCAGAAACTGCGCGAAGCCTACTGCAGCACGATCGGCTATGAAACCGACCATGTGCAGGTGTTCGAGGAACGCGAATGGATCCGCGAAGCAATCGAAAGCCGACGCTTCTTCTATGGATTCGATGAGACCCGCAAACGAGAACTTCTCGAACGCCTGACCGAGGTCGAAACCTTCGAGCGCTACCTGCATCAGACCTTCGTCGGGCAGAAGCGGTTTTCGATCGAAGGGTGCGACATGCTGATCCCGATCGTTGACTCGATCATCCGCAATGCCGCCACCGGCGGCGTGCGCGAGGTCGTGATCGGCATGGCGCACCGCGGGCGCCTGAACGTCCTGGCGCACATCCTGGGCAAGCCATATAGCGCCATCCTCAGCGAATTTCTGACCGCCGGACGCGACGCAGCCCTCTCACCCGCCGGGCGCGGCGCTGCCGGATGGGTCGGCGATGTCAAGTACCACCTCGGCGCGCGGCGCGCCTTCCGCGAAGCCGGGATCGAGCAGATGCCGATCACACTGGCGCCCAACCCCAGTCACCTGGAGTTCGTCAATCCGGTGGTCGCCGGGCGTGCGCGCGCCGCAGAGGACCGGTGCGATCAGAAAGGTGAGCCGGCGCAGGACAAACGCGCCTCGCTCGCCATCCTGATTCACGGCGACGCCGCCTTCCCCGCTCAAGGGATCGTCGCCGAAACGCTGAACCTCGCCAATCTCGCCGGGTACAGCACCGGCGGAACCATTCATATTATCGTCAACAATCAGATCGGGTTCACGACATCGCCGCGCGAGGGACGTTCGACCCTGTACGCCAGCGATCTGGCAAAAGGGTTCGAGATCCCGATTGTGCACGTCAATGCCGACGATGTCGAGGGGTGCATCGCGGTGGCGCGTATGGCCTACGCCTACCGCGAACGTTTCGGCAAGGATTTCCTGATCGATCTCGTCGGCTACCGCCGCTGGGGACACAACGAAGGCGACGAACCCGCCTTCACCCAACCGACGATGTATGCGATCATTGCCCGCCACCCGACCGTTCGTGAACAGTGGGCGGCAAAACTGATCGCCGAAGGAGTCGTATCTGCTGACGAGTCGAACCGGATGATCACGATGGTCTGGGAACGGTTGCAGCAGGCGCGTAGCGCGGCGGAAGCGCACCCGCACTTCGAGGAGCCGCCGCCGCTGCCGCCCCCTGGCATCGCCCGCCGCACTAACACCGCCGTTTCCGCCGAACGGTTGGTTGCGCTCAACGAGGCGCTCCTCCAGTGGCCCGCCGGTTTTCGGGTGCATCCGCGTCTGGAACGCTTGCTGGAACGGCGTCGTACCGCACTCCACATGCCGGGCGCCATCGACTGGGCGCATGCCGAAATCCTGGCGTTTGCATCACTCCTGGAGGAGGGCATCCCGATTCGCCTGACCGGGCAGGACGTTGAGCGCGGCACGTTCAGTCAGCGCCACCTGGTGCTGCACGATGCGCAGACCGATGAGCGCTGGTGCGCGCTTCAAGCGCTGCCGCAGGCGCGTGCTTCGTTTGCGGTCTACAACAGCCCGCTCTCCGAGGCGGCTGCGCTCGGGTTCGAGTTCGGTTATTCGGCGCATAACCCGCAAGCGCTGGTGCTCTGGGAGGCGCAGTTCGGCGACTTTGCCAACGGCGCGCAAGTCATCATCGATCAGTTCATCGTGTCGGCGCGCAAGAAATGGGGGCAAACGCCAGCGCTCGTTCTGTTGCTGCCCCATGGCTATGAGGGACAGGGACCTGAGCACTCCAGCGCGCGCCTCGAACGCTTTTTGCAACTCGCCGCCGAGGATAATATCCGCGTGGTGAACTGCACCACGGCAGCGCAGTATTTCCATGTGCTACGCCGTCAGGCGCTCCTGCTCAACACCGATCCAAGACCGTTGATCATCATGACCCCGAAGAGCCTGCTGCGCCACCCGCGCGCCGCTTCATCGCTCCACGATCTCAGCGAAGGACGTTTCCAGCGCGTCATCGACGACCCGCAAGCGCAAGAACGTCCGGCGGATGTTGCGCGCCTGGTGCTCTGTTCCGGGAAAATCTATGTCGATCTGCTCAGCGCCAACGACACGCCATTGACGAATGGCGTGGCAGTGGCGCGACTGGAAGAGCTATATTCCTTCCCCGTCGATGAACTGCGTGATGTGCTGGCAGGCTACCCCAATCTCCAGGAGGTCGTCTGGTTGCAGGAAGAGCCGGAGAACATGGGCGCATGGCGCTATGTTGCGCCACGGCTGCGCGAACTGATCGGTCCCGATCTGACGCTCAGTTACGTCGGACGACCGGCATCAGCGAGTCCGGCGGAAGGATCGCTGGCGTTGCACATGATCGAGCAACAACGCCTGATCACCGAGGCGCTGCGCGCACCGGCGGTTGAACAGTATCACTGAACCACGAGGAAGGTATGGCAGTTGAAGTGAAGGTCCCAACGCTGGGAGAGTCGATCGTCGAAGCCACGGTCGGGTCATGGCGCAAACACGAGGGCGACCCAATCGCTGCCGGCGAGGTGCTGGTCGAACTCGAAACCGATAAGGTGACCGTTGAAGTGACGGCGGCAGAGTCCGGGGTTCTGAGCCGTATTCTCAAACCCGACGGCGCAGTGGTGACCATGGGCGAAACCCTGGGGATCATCGCCGAAACCGCAGCAGCGCCTGTGGCAGCGCAGCCCCACGATGGCGCGCCCGGCGCCAGAGTGATGGCCACCCCGGTCGCGCGCCGAGTGGCGGAGACGCAGGGGATGGACATTGCCGCCATCCCGGGCAGCGGTCCTGGCGGGCGGGTAACGAAGGGGGATGTGCTCAAACATGAAGAAGTGTCCCGTCCGACCCCGGCAGCGCATGTTCCGCCGACGCCAGCGCCGGTAGCGGCGCCGATGCCGGCGCACGAGCCGCTCTCCGGTGAGGGACGACGCGAGGAGCGCATTCGGATGAGCCGCCGTCGTCAGACGATCGCTGCCCGGCTGGTCGAAGCGCAGCGCACAGCGGCAATGCTCACGACGTTCAACGAGATCGACATGAGCGCCGTCATCGAACTGCGCAAACGCCAGCGCGATCTCTTCCGCGAGCGCCACGGCGTTGGGCTTGGTTTTATGTCATTCTTCACAAAAGCGGTCATCGGCGCACTGAAAGCCTTCCCGCTGCTCAACGCCGAAATCCGCGGCGACGAGATCATCATCAAACACTACTACGATATCGGCATTGCCGTCAGCACCGACGAAGGACTGGTGGTACCGGTATTGCGCGACGCTGATCGTCGCAGTTTTGCCGAGATTGAACGCGGTATCGAAGAACTGGCGCGCCGCGCCCGCGAGTCGAAACTGACCATCGCCGATCTCCAGGGAGGAACCTTCACCATCACCAACGGCGGCATCTTCGGCTCGTTGATGTCAACGCCGATCCTCAACACGCCGCAGGTAGGCATCCTGGGCATGCACAAGATTCAGGAACGTCCGGTGGCGCTCAACGGGCAGGTTGTCATTCGCCCAATGATGTACGTCGCCCTGTCCTACGATCATCGCATTATCGACGGGCGCGAGGCGGTGTCGTTCCTGGTGCGGGTGAAAGAACTGGTGGAAGACCCGGAGCGGCTGCTGCTGGAGGGATAACGTATCAGGCGTCGAACGCTCCAGGTGTGGCATGTTCGCTCCTCTTCACCACAGAATCTGCACAACGGCAACGAGGAACAGCAGCTGCACAATCACCGAGGCGCCCTGGAGCAACCGCGCGCCGGACGGCAGACGCTGGTACAGCGCCAGACCGGCAGCCGTGTTGAGCAGGCTGAGACCGAACGCTGCCAGGGGCAAAAAGAGGGTCTGATGGCGCGGACGCAGTTCGGCAAGTTCGCCGGTTGCATCGAAGCGCATCTCCACGAGCGGCGCCAGCGAGGGATAGGCGACAGCGATCAATCCAAGCGCCAGCAGATTGATGAACACCGCCGCCACAATCAGCGCCAGCACCGTTCCATCGTGCCAGAATGTATAGTGAAACGCCCGGCTATATTCGAGCGCCGGCTGCATCGGCTTGGTAGCGCCCAGACTCCGGCGCTGCTCCAGGTCCTGAACGAAGGCTTCCGGGTCTTCCGGCGATATCGCGTAGGCGGCATCCGGCGTGTAGACAATCAAGCAGTCACGTGGCGGTTGCGTTGCATACAGGTAGAGCGGCGTTTCACCGGCGAACGCGCGCCCCCAGTACGTGCCCACGCGTTGAAACAGACCCAGTGGCAGAAAGACTGGACCGGACCCAAGATCAATGGTGACGATCTGTTCAAGCGGAATGCTCGCTTGATTGCCTGCCCAGCGGATATACAACCCGTTACGGTCAATATCGTAGGTCAATGTCAGGGCTGCAATCCATCGATACGCCGCCCATACCGCCGCCAGCAGACTGACCATCAACAGCAGCAGCAAGCCAAATGCACCAATGTCAATCCGCCACTGTTCAGGGCTGCCGCTCAGGCGGCGAACCAGACCGATAACAGCCAGGGTAATACCGCCAAGCGCGAGGATCAACAGACCGAGTGCAATCCATCGACCGTAGGCAGCCTGTGGTTTCCAGTGTCTCATGATTGCATGTCTTGCGCCTCGCCTTTTACCTCTGGAGCAGACATTTGAGGTCGCAGCGACGCATACCCAGAGGAAGCGGGTCATTCCGCCAGCGATGACCGCCAGCATAGCGATGTGTGTGGAGCAGACCTCAAAGGTCGAGGACGTCTTCGACCTTCCCATGAGAACGGGCGAGCGAACCGCTTGACCTTACGCTCCTCTCGCCTCTTTTCTCTCGCCTCTTTTTCTCTCACCCTCTCCCCGCTCCCCTCGCCTCTTTCCTCTCGCCTCTTTTTCTCTCGCCTCTCTTTCTCTCACCTCTTGCCTCACATTTACGGCGTCGGGGTTACACCAGGCGTCCCCTCAGCCGGACCGGCGGTTACCGTCGGCGTTATCTCAGGCGTTCCTTCGGGAACACCGGTTGCGGTCGGCGTTGACAACGGCGTCGGCGTCGGCTCGCCGCCCAACTCCACTGTCGGCGGCGGAGCAGGCGTTCCGGTCGGCAACGGCGTCGGCGACGGCACGAGGGTCGGGAAGCGCTGAATGCTGATTGCGGCACGCTGTTCTTCGAGCCAGCGATCGAACGCTTCCGCACGCGCCCGATTGATCTGCACCTCGCGCGAGTCGACCGTTCGGCGCACCAGTTGCACAATATGCCAGCCAAACGACGTGCGCACCGGACCTACGACCTCGCCTTCCTCCACATTTGCGATTGCCTGAACAATTGCCGGGTCGATCTGCTGGCCATCGGTCGTCTTGCCGTCCTTGTCGAACAACGGCAGCGTCCCGCCTGTTTCCTTCGTATTGAAATCCTCCGAGCGTTCACGCGCGAGTTCGGCAAAATCGGCAGCCGCGCGCGCCTCCGCCAGCAACGCCTCGGCTTCAGCACGACGCGCAGCAAACGCCCGTTCGCGCTCTTCTTCCGTCGCCGTCACCGGAATCGTCACCTTGAGCAGAATATGGCGCACCTCAATGCTGCTCGGATCGGTCGTTGGCGTAAAGGTTGCATCCGGAACCAGTTGCTCCTGCACCTTGCGCGTCAGCGCCTCGCGGAAGAACTGGAAATACAAACCACGCCGAAAATCATCGATCGTCAAATGAAGGCGACGTTGCGGATCGATGCGCCGCATTTCATTGACATACTCATCATAAAGGCGCTGCAACGCCGCCTGTTGGCGAGCAAGCGCCTCATCCGGCAACGGCGTCGGCGACGGAGTCTGAGTCGGTTCCGGTGTTGGTGAAGGCGTTGGCGTCGCCGTAGGACCGGCGGGCGTCGGTGAAGGCGTTTCTGACCCGGCGGTCGGTTCCGGCGGGGTGGTTGGCGGCAGAGTGGCGGTCGGCGTCACCGCATCGGCTGGCGGCGCAAAATCGGGACCATAGATATTGATAAACCCTTGCGCCACCTCGCCGTCGGTCGCCTGAATACCGAACCTGTTCTGCGCTCCCTGGCGGATCAGTTGCAGATCGATCCACTCCTGCACCAGGGCGTCATCGACCGGCTCGTTGCGTGCAGCGGCAGCCCGCGCATCGAACTGTGGAATCTGATCGAGGAACTGCTGCGCAAACTGCGGGCCGAACGTCGCCAGATAGAGACTCTGCGCAATCAAGCGCGCCGCTTCACCGCGACGTTCCGCCTCGTAATCGCCGCGCGTCAGCGTCACATCGCCGACCTGCGCCACCGGGCGACCCGGCAGCCAGACCTGTTCGTAGACCAGACCGGCCGCCAGGGACATCAAGGCTATCGCCACGACTACTATCGTGCCGATGATAATCGTCCGCTGGCGGCGGCGCTCAATTTCACTGCGACGCAAATGACGACGTGCAGGAGTTGGCGGGCGTGTCGAGCGCGACGATTGTGGTTTCTGTTTATAAGACGTCATGCAAAGGCAATCCGACACACAAGAGCCGCCACGGTCGATATGCTCTGCCGACGGAAGCCGTGCAGACAAACCGACCGGGCGGTTCTGCCAGGAATGAACTCACTACCACTTACGAATGCATATGCGCCGCCACAAACGGAAGCAGCGCCATATGGCGCGCCCGCTTGATCGCCACGGTCAGCGAGCGCTGGTGACGCGCACAAACGCCGGTACGGCGACGCGGCAGGATCTTGCCGCGTTCGGACAAGCAGCGTTGCAGACGCTTCATATCTTTATAGTCTACGGCACGGATCTGGTCGGCGCAAAACAGGCAGACCTTGCGCCGGGATCCAAAGCGGCGGCGGGATGCGCCGGCGCCGCGACGAGCCTGATCGTCAGTCACAAGCAACCTCACCTGAAACGCTAAAACGGAATATCCTCGTCACCAATGGTAAAATCATCCTTCGCCTGTTGCCCACGGGCGGAGGAGCGATGATCGGGTTGATGATAGGGCGGTTCATCGCCATAGTGCGACTGCTCTCGCGGAACCCGGCTATCGAGCATAATCATATCGCTTGCGACCACCTCGGTGCGATAATGCGTCACGCCGTTCTGGTCGTCCCAATGGCGAGTCTGAAGGCGACCTTCGATGTAGACGCGACTGGATTTACGCAGGTGCTCGTAGCAGATCTCGGCCAGTTTATTCCACGTCACAACATTGAACCACTCCGTCTCCTCGTGCAATTCGCCGCTGCCGTCCTTCCATTGTCGTCCGGTGGCAACGCTAAACGTCGTGACAGGGCTGCCGCCAGGCGTGTGGCGCATCTCCGGGTCCTTGCCGAGACGCCCAATGATCATCACCTTATTCAGATCCTTCGCCATTGTTCGTTCCTCTCCCCTTCATAACGAACCAGCGCCTGTCAGTCGTCATCGGTTTCCTCATCCGCTTCGACGTATTCTGCGTCCTCGTCCTCGTCCTCGTCCTCGTCAAACTCCTCCGCTTCTTCGGGCTCTACGCCATCGCGCGCTTCGGCCGATTTGACCGCAACAGGCGCTGGACTGCGTGTTTCGATCAGCGTCAGCATGTAGCGCAACACCGAATCGTTGAGTTTGAGCAGGCGTTCAAGTTCGGCGATACGATCTGCTGCCATCTGGAAATGCACTAACACGTAGTACCCTTCCGTAAATACCCGGCGACTCGCCTCGCCTTCGATGTAGGCGCGGATCGGGTAGGCAAACTTCCGACGTCCCCAGGGTGGCGCGTGATTGATTTCCGTCACTGTGCCGCCGAGGTTGGCAATCGTCTGAGCGACTCGCTCGATAGCGTTGCCAATCTCCTCATCGCCAATGCGTATCGGGGGAATAATGAATAACAGTTCGTAGTTGCGACGACGCTCGCGCATTGATCCTCCTCTGGTCTTAGGCCCTCTTTGTCATATCCCGCACCATGCGCGCGGCGCGGGTGCAAGAGAGCAGAAGTATTCTTCAGTTGCAGAGGGCGATTATAGCACAGACCAGGCGGACTCGCAACGTTGCTAGAGCCTGTTATGCACTTCAGAGAT
>CALGYB010000198.1 GCA_937935075.1 uncultured Roseiflexus sp.
CGCGCCGGCTATGACGGGCATAAACGTCCCCCCCTTTCTCCCTCCCGCATGCGGGGGGAAAGGGGGGGCGGCAAGGTCCACGTGGCTGAAGCGGTTCATTACCGTTATGCTCGAACGTACATAACAGGCTCTAAATCTCGGTCAATCAGGCAAGATGTTCAGGCGCCCGGTTCGTGTGGATCAACAAACAGCCTGCATCGGCGATATTGCACAAACAACCGCTTATTGGCATTAGTTCTCAGTTCCCTCAAGCGTCCTCGCCGTAGATTTCCTTCAGCAGGCTGCGCTTCTTTGGCTCCGGCTTGTCACGCTCAGCGCGGCGGCGCGCAATTTCTGCTTGCTGGTCCTGGCTGGTGCGCAGGCGGCGCATAAAGCGATCCACCTGCCCGGCGGTGTCGACGATGCGCTGCTCGCCGGTGTAGAACGGATGGCAGTGGGAGCAGACGTCGACGCGCAGGTTTTCGCGCGTGCTGATCACAGGCCAGATTGATCCGCACGTTGAACAGACCACCTGCGTATTGTAATTTTTTGGATGAATGCCCTTCTTCACGGAAACGCTCCTACTCTGCCGCGTAGACGCTGACGCGCTTCTGGTTGCGCGAATGCTGCTCGAAGGTGACAACGCCTTCAATCAACGAATAAATGGTATAATCGCGTCCCAGCCCCACATTAGCGCCGGGCTTGAACTTCGTACCACGCTGGCGCACGATGATCATCCCTGGCTTGACGCGCTCGCCGCCAAAGCGCTTGACCCCCAACATCTTCGGGTTGCTGTCGCGACCGTTGCGCGAACTTCCAACACCTTTTTTATGCGCCATCGGTTTCTCCTTCCGGTGTACTCGTCACATTCTGCTCATCGGCGCCGACAACGATTTTGTTGATCGACACGCGGGTATATTCCTGCCGATGACCGGTGCGGCGGCGATAGCGTTTCTTGTTTTTGTACCGAAACACAACGATCTTGTCGCCTTTTTCCTCGCCCAGGATCGTCGCCAGCACTTTTGCGCCATCTACCGTCGGTGTGCCGACGAGCGGCGTCTCACCGCCGATCAACAACACTTCGCCGAGTTCGATTTCGCTCCCTGGTTCGGCATCGAGCAGCGCAATATTCAGCGTCTGCCCTTCCTCAACGCGGTACTGCATCCCGCGGTCGCGCACAATAGCGTACACTGCTCTGCTCCTCAACCCTGCGGGCGCGAGCGTGTGCGCCCGATGTCACAGACAAGAAGAAGAGAGTGGTGAATCCACTCTCTCGCTCTCACTCGCAGTATTATACCAGACCGGAAGAGCGGCGTCAAACGTTGAAACGCGCCTGACACTTGCCTCAGCGAGGGCTTCAGCCCGCAGCGCCCCGGCAGTATGGTACGAATGACCGCTCCTGAGTATTACTCAGGAGCGCCGATCAGATCCTGATAGAGCGCAATTGCCTCGCGCGGGGTGCGCACGGTGGGCACGTTATCGAATGAGACGCCGGAAGTCACCAGTGTGTGCGCCAGTTCCGCCGAGATGCCGCTGATCGCCACCTGACACCCGATCAGGCGCAGCGCCTGGACAGCGCGACCCAACAGCGCAGCGGCGCGTTCATCAACGTTCGATGCGCCGGCGATGTCGATGACCACCAGGCGCGCGCGTTGCGCGCTGGCGACCTCTAATAGACGCCCCACAAACGACTCGGCCCGCCGGTCATCGATGGGTCCGACAATCGGCGCCAGCAACGCCCCCTCCGCCAGCATAATTGCCGGCGTCTCCAGTTGTGCCACCAGGTCGAGCAGCTGTTGCTGCCGGCGATTCTGCTCCTGCAACGTCCGTGTCTGCTCCTCCAGGGTTTTTGCCTGCGCGTCGGCGCGGGCGCGCGCCTCCTCGGCACGCTGCGCATTCGTGGTCGCATTACGGACCGCCGTGTCGGCGATGATCCGGCTGAGCGCCATGCTCAGCACGATGAACACCAGAATCGTGATGGTGCGCAGATCGCCCGTGTATGCGGTGATATACCCCGCTTCCGGTCCAGCGCGCACGGTCAGGATGGCGAGCAAGCCGAACATGCTGATCAGAATCCAGCGCGGTCCGCCGAGGATCTGCGCCAGCGCCATTGGCGTCAGGACGATCAGGCCCTGGTATGGGCGCACCAGCGAGTCGGGCGTGCCGATGCCGACGGCGATGGTCACAATAATAACGTCAACAATGCCTGCCTGCTCCCAGCCGCGCAGGTATGCCCACAACAGACCGGCGATGATAAACGTTGTGATGATGCCAAGCGGAAAGATAATGTCATTGATGTCCCGGATCGCCTGTCCGATCACCAGCAGAATGGTGCCAATCAGTTGCAACGCCAGCAGTGCGATGACAACCTGTCGCTGTGTCATGAGATTTCTCGCAGGAATAAGGTATATCGTTAGGAGCATTGGGTGGGCGAAGGCATTGCCTTCGTCCGCTTCACGTTCCACCTTCGATCAATCCTGCACGACCGGCAATCGCATCAGGTCATACGCATCGTAGATCTGCGAATGACGCTCTTGCAGGCGTTCCTCAAATGCATCCATACCGGCGGTACGGATGAAGCGCGCTTCCGAGCGGTAGATCGGCAGCACCCACAAGACCTGGATCAACAACTCTGGACGATCGATCTCGCCCCATGGATTGCTCTCGTACAATCGACCATCGTCCAGGTAGGGGTAGGTGAAATAGAGATATTCCATTGGAGAGCCAGGAGCGACCGGTTCACCAACCGGCATGACATACCCTGGTCCGATTTCGATATTGTGCACAAAGGGATACTCGGCGACGAGCGCCAGCAGTTCAGCCGTCTGTTGTTCATTCGCCCGCGCCGCATGCATGATGTACTCGTAACGCACGCCGCGTTCATCGCCAAAACTGGCGCTGCTAAAGGGGATGATGCGATAACTGGCGCCGAGGGTGCAGAGGGTGGTATAGAGCGGGTTGGTCTGGTACGCCAGCACGGCGAAATGCGGTGAGACGAACGTTTCCACCGGCGCTATGCCTTCTTGGAAGACCGGACGCGCAATGAAGGACGGCAGACCTTTCCAGTGCAGGTAGCGGTCGAAGACCAGCGCTGTCGGATCGCCATCACGGACGTAGGCGGCATCGAGCGCCGTGCGGAACTGAGCGGGATCGAACGTCATGTCAGGATCAGTCCATCGCGAGCCGGCACATATGCATGAATTGTACCATGAACAATAACAATGGAATCGCGGTAGTTCCCGTATCGGGCGATCATCTCACGACCGTCGGGCAGAAGGTTTGCAACCGGAATGGCGACCTGTCGCGCTTGCTCGTTGTTGTTGACCGCCACAATGACGATCTGGTCGTTCAGGATGCGCGCAAAGGCGAATACCGCGTCGTCGGCGTAGAGCGGGTGGAATGCGCCGGTGCGCAGCGCCGGGAGCGACCGGCGCAGAGCGATCAACTGCTTGTGGTATGCCAGCGCCTCCGTGTCCCATGTTTCCGGTCGATCCCACGGCATGGTGCGGCGCGCGTCGGGATCGACGCCGCCGGGCAGTCCGATTTCATCGCCGTAGAACACCGATGGCGCACCGGGGAATGTCATGAGCAGGATCGTGGCCAGGCGCACACTGCTGCGGTCACCGCGCGCAATCGTCAGCAGGCGCGCCGTGTCGTGGCTGTCGAACAGGTTCAACTGGGTCAACTGAATCTCCCAGTCGTACAGGGTGAGCACATCGTCGATCAGCCGCGCGTACTCGGCAGCCGTGAGCGGCGGCGAGGTGACATAATCTCTGCCCGTGACCTGTGCCGGATCAACCCGTGGACCGGCGACGTAGGCAATCGTTGGTCCGGCGAACAGATAGTTCATAACGCCGTCGAACTGATCGCCCTGGAGCCACTGACGCGCATCGCGCCACACTTCGCCGACGATGTAGGCGTCGGGGTTGATCGCCTTCACGCGCTGGCGAAACTCCTGCCAGAACCCTTCGGTGCTGATCTCGAACGGCACGTCGAGGCGCCATCCGTCGATACCCTGGCGGACCCAGTGTTCGGCGACGCGCATCAGAAACTCGCGCACCTGTGGGTTGTCGGTGTTGAACTTTGGCAGCGCGCGGTTGTTGAACCAGCCGCGATAGTTTGCCGGGCGCGAGCCGTCGTAGGGGTTGAGGGGCCACCCTTCGATAAAGAACCAGTCCAGGTAGGCGGAGTGTGGTCCGTTTTCGAGAATATCGTGGAACTGGAAGAAGCCGCGGCTGGCGTGGTTGAACACTCCATCGAGCACAACCCGGATCCCGCGCTGGTGGCACGCCTCTAACAGTTCGTGGAACGCCTCGTTCCCGCCGAGCATCGGATCGACCTGATAGTAGTCGTGGGTGTGGTAGCGATGATTCGAGGCGGATTGGAAGATCGGCGTGAAGTAGATCGCCGTAATTCCCAGGTCCTGCAAGTAGTCCAGTCGCTCGACTACTCCCAGAAGATCGCCCCCTTTGTACCCTTCCGGCGTGGGCAGGCTATCCCAGGGCTGGAGGTTGTTTGGTTTGGCAACCCGATCACTTTTGGCGAAACGGTCGGGAAAAATCTGGTAAAACACCGCGTGCTTGACCCAGTCGGGCGTATGGATGGTCATAGTTCTGGCATTCATTCAATGGATCGCAGGCGAGTGACAAAAGCGGCGTGTTCTGCGGCGGCGATCCCCTGCTGCAGAACCGCGAGCGCGCGGGCCATGTCGTCGCACACCAGCGCAGGCAGGTCGAGCCAGAGTCCCGGAAAGACACGGCTGCGCGTGATGGCGTCCGGGTCCGCAGAGAGAGGGCGATAGTCGCCGGCGTCGAGCGCAAACCAGGCGATCCGCTGCTCGAAGACCAGCCACACCAGGTATTCCTGCACCCCACTGCGACGATAAACCTGCAGTTTGTCGTGCATATCCTGGGCGGCGCTGCTACCGGCGATTTCAGCCACGAACTCCGGCGGTCCCTGAACATACCCGTCTGCGTCGATCATCGAGGCGCCGCGCTCGATGCGGAGCAATCCATCGGGTTGCAGTTCGTTCGCCCAATCGAGCCGCACCGTCGCGTTGTCGCCGACCCGAACTCCCGGTGTTGCTGCTGCGTAGACGCCGAGTAGTGTGATGATGCGGCTGTGCGGTTCGCCGTGGGTTGTAAAACGAACGGGTGATGCCACGTAGACCACTCCTTCGATCAGTTCGGCTTTTGTACCGTGTGGCATGGCTTCGTAGCGCCGCTCAAACTCGTCGCGTGTCAATCGGTCGCCGCTTTCGAGGTAGGGGATTGCTGGCATTGTCATCGTCACTGCTTCACCTCCCGCCGTCGTTCAACCATTCCTGCCGGTAATCGCGCCCGACAATGACGACAATATCGACATTATACCCCGGCGGCGGCGCATCGGGCGGGGCAGGCGCCAGAACGTAGCGCGCATTGACGCCCAGCGCCTCTGCCAGCAAACGGCGCGTTTCGGGGCGTCCGGTATAGTCGATGATCAGGGTGTGCTCATATATGCGGGTTACGGTTTCCGGGTCGGCGAGGGTGAACCCGCGTTTGGCGAGGAAGGCGCTGACGCGCCCGGCGATCCCCTCGACGCGCGCGCCGTTGAGCACCTGGACAACCGTGCCCGGCTCGACGACCGAGGGAAGGAGGGTCGGCGTCGGCAGCAGCGGATCGACCGTTGGCGCGTCGAATGCAGCGATCGGCGTCGGCAGACTTGCCGGCGACGGCGCGGCGTTCAGGTCCGGTCCAGCCTGCCAGCGCGCCACCAGCGTGGCAATGTCGTTCGGGTTCCAGTAGATGTCCGAGCCATCTTCCCGATCGATCGCCACATCGTTCGGGTTGATCGATAGTTGCAGAATCCGACTGCCGTCCAGATCACGCGCCAGTGCCGCGAGTTCCGCCATTGCCCGCAGGTCGGAGACCGGCAGCGTTGTGCGCACGTGCTGGGTGACGACCTCGATCCAGCGTGGCAGAAGCGCCGTATTTGCCAGCAAGCCGCGGGCGCGCACCTGGTCGAAGAGCGCCCGCAGCACCTGCTGCTGGCGTTTGCCCCGGTCGAAATCGCTGCTGCCGTGGCGCGTGCGGGCGTAGATCAACGCCGTGCGCCCGTCGAGCACCTGTAACCCTGCCGGAATATAGATCCGCTCGACGCCATAGTTTTCGGTCGGATATTCTGCATCGAGGATGGGGGAAGGCACATCGATCAGCACCCCGCCGACCGAATCGACGAGTTGCTCGAAGCCGCGAAAATCGACCTGTGCAATGTAATCGACGGGAACGCCGAGGAACTGTTCAACCGCTTCCGCTGCGAGCGCGCCGCCGGCTGCCGAAGGTTCCGTGCCCGCGCCGTAGAGTGTTGCAGCATTGGCATACCCGTATCCATAGGCCGTGTTGATCTTTGCCCAGCCGAGGCGTGGAATGGGCGCGACCGAGTCGCGCGGGATCGAGAGCATGCTGGCGGTGCGCGCCTGCGGATCGACGCGCACGAGAATCAGCGTATCGCTGCGCACCCCTTCGTCCGGCGCGGTGCGGCGGTCAACGCCGAGCAGGAGCACAGTGAATGGTCGAGTGAGCAGATCGCTCGATGACTGTTGCGCCGCAGGCGCTGGCGAGGGGGTGAGCGCAGCGGGAGATGACGGGACGGCAGACGCTGGCGTTGGCGGTATGGCAGGCGAGGGCGCCGTACCCGTCACTCGCTGACGCGGATCTTCCTGTTCGAGTTCTGACAGCGTTTGCCCGGTGCGTCGCAGCGCCATCACTCCGACGGTCAACAACGCAAGCGCCGCAAGTGCGATGAGCGCCAGCACAAACGTAGACCATGAATGTGTGCGGCGTGCGCGCCGTCGTGCCGCGATGCGCTCACGCGCCGTTGCGCCACGAATAGAACGCCCGCGATGATCGTCCGCCAATACTGTTCCTCGAACAGATTCGTGATGACCCAACGGCTCCGATTATATCCGCAGAGACGTTGTGCTGCAACGTCTCTCCCGCCCATCCATCCGCATCAAAAATATTTGACAGATGATACATGCATCGTGTATCCTATAAGTACGGTCATTATACATTACGAATGCACGAAATAGCGTTCGTTATTAAGGGTTTATCAAGCGTGACGCTCAATTTACAGAATACGAGCAACAATCGCAACCGGCATCCCCAATCGATGCCGGCGAATGCGGGTTTGGTTCGTATTCGATATATCAGGCGATGCGTCGCGCCCTCCTCGCGGGTGGTGCTCGCTGCGAGCGCCGCAGATGTCATAGGCGCTCAAGCGTAGGGTCGTCCCCCTTCGCCAGAGCGCAACAGGTCGGAGCAGGCTTTGCAGCTTCTGGAAAGGGGGAATGGCTTGGGGCAACGAGTTCTCGTTCTCAACGCAAGCTACGAGCCGCTGCAATTCATCTCTGTGCGTCGTGCGATTGTTCTCCTGCTGCAAGATAAGGCTGAGCTGGTCGAAGCGGCTGAGCAACGCCTTCGTGCGCGTGGCATTTCTTTCGAGGTGCCGCTGGTCATCCGGTTGGTGCGCTATATCCGCATCCCGCGCCGCATGCGCCTCCCGTGTTCGCGCCGCAGCATCCTGATGCGCGACCGTGAGACGTGTCAGTACTGCGGCGCCCAACCGGGTCGCGCCCATCTCACCGTCGATCATGTGATCCCGCGATCACGCGGCGGCGAGACGACCTGGGAGAATGTTGTGACCGCCTGCCGTGATTGCAACCACCGCAAAGGCGGTCGAACCCCGGAAGAAGCCGGCATGACGCTGCTGACCATCCCCCGTCAGCCGCAGTATGTGGCGTTCGCGCTCCTGGGCGAACTCGAACGTCACGATGTGTGGCGCAAATACGCATATGTCTGAGCCGCAATGAAGCGCGTGCGCTACACGTAGCAGACTCACGCTGCTGCGTGTGGCACGCCGACCGCTGGCGTCTTCCGAGTGGAGGCGGAAGACCTGTTCCCCTGCGCTGCCTGCTCTGGGTTCCTTCCCTTGCCCGCGTTTCGTTATCAGGACGCTATTGACAATGTGTGTGCGCTCGCGCCGAGAAGCGCCTCTCTGCTCCGGCAAAGCTGCCGGTGAGTGCGCCTGCGCTCGGTAGCGGAGGAACTTCAGTGTCCTTCGTTCAATCCGCCCGATAGTTCGCTGTCGAGCAGAGTCCGCAAGGACCGAGTCAGGAGTGTGTTCTCTCTGTACCGGGACGCGCTCCACAGATGGTGAACGATGAGAAGAAGAGAAGGAGATAGTATGCTTCGCCGTGCACTGCTTGTGCTCAGTCTGATCGGCGTGCTCGTTCCGTTGACTACGCTGGCTGGCTGGATGCCGGTTGGTCCGAATATGCAGGTCACCGATGCCGGACTGGGAGAGTCCAACGATGCCAGACAACCGAATGTCGCCATTCGGGACGGCAAACTCTATGCCGCCTGGCTCGACACGCGCCAGGGCAGCATCACCCAACCGACCATCTATTTCGCGCGGTCTGACGATGACGGCGCGAGCTGGAGCGCCAACACGCGCGCGAGTTCGCTCGCGTTCAACGGCTTTATACAGCGCCCGGTCATCAGCGTCGCTCCCGATGGCAGCATCTGGATCGCCTGGTGGATGGAGCGCTGTTTTGCCATCGATGGCGCATGTGGCGGGCAGGATCGCTCCAACGATGTGATGCTCGCGCTCTCGACCGATGGCGGTCAGAGTTTCGCGGAGTACTTCATCGATGGAAGTGATGAGCCAGAAATCAATGGCTACCCGGAGATTGCAACAACAGGTGAGCGTACACTGCTCCTCAACTATGACGTGGTTGATCGTGACAGCGTCAATGTCTTGCTGGACATCATAACGCGCACCGGGTCGGGCAGAATTGATATTCGCACCGTGCAGGTCAGCGAGGGACTCGGTAATGGCCGGATAACAGACCCTGGCGCTCTCGGGAAGGGTCCGCGTATGGCGTTGACCGTGCGCGATGGGACGGCCTGCGCTGCCTGGGAGGACCGTCGCGCGCGGTTTGCGATCTTTGGCGCCTGCTCAACCGACGGCGGACAGACCTTTGGCCCGAATGTCCAGATTTCAGGGAGCGACAGCTTCGCCCCGCGCCTGGCGTTTGGACCGGATGGTACGCTCTACGCTGCGTACCAGCGAGCGAACAACAAGGAAATCCTGCTACGTCGCTCGCGCGACAACGGCGCAACCTGGGACGATCCCAATCCAGCGTTTGCCCTGGTGCAGGGCCAGGATATTCTGTCCTACGATCTGGATGTCTCGCCAGGCGGCGCGGTGCTTTTGACGTTCGTCTTGCAGATTGCGACTCAGAGCGGCACTGACCTGCTCCTGGCGACGTCGCTCGATGGCGGACGGAGTTTCGCGTTGGGGAACCCTCTGGAGGACGATCAGGGACTGTATCCCGGTGTTGCGGTGCAGAACCGTCCCAACACCGTAGTCGGCGCCGGACCGGCGGGCCAGCGCGCCTTTGTGGTTTGGGATGATAGCCGAAACGTGCGAAATCAAATCTGGTCAACGCGGGTCAATCTCGATGAGAACGCGCCAACTGCGCCGCCGAACCTGACAGCGCAACCGGGTGACACCTCGATCCTGCTCACCTGGGAACCGGCGACCGATCCGAACGGCGTCGTCGGGTATCACGTGTTGCGCGCCCTAAGCCCCGATGGTCCGTATGCGCAGATCACGCCGCGCCTGGCGACCACGAACTCCTACCGCGATGTCGGGCTTGACGCACAGCCGTACTTCTACCGGGTCTACGCCGTCGATGGCGTGGGCAATGTCGGTCCGCCCTCGAATGTGGCGACAGCCGCAGCGACGATCGGAACCGATCTGCGGCAACTATCGGGAACCATCGCTTATCAGGTCGAAGGAGGGATTGCAGTACGCGCCATTGCTGGCGGCGGGCTGGGTTCAGAGCGTGTGATTGGTCCGGGTGAAGCGCCGGTGTTCAGTCATGATGGACGGCGTCTGCTCGCCTTCGTTTCACGGGATGGTCAAAACCAGGTGCTCAGTCGCCTGCCGGACGGCAGCGATCCGCGGGTGCTCTTTGTGGACAATAATCTCGCCGCAGTCCTCGATAGCACCGCTGATCCAGATACGATGGGGCTGGTATTATTTCGCGTCGTGGGCGGCGCCTTCATCTGCACGGTCTACGAGCCGGGTACGATGCATCTGCCGGCTGCTACCACACGTTTCAGAGTTCCTTTCATTATCGCCGAAGACATGTCTGTATCGAGCGACGGATCACTGCTGGCATACACCTATCGCGCCTGGTGTAACGGTGTCGCCCGGGGGGTGACCGATACAGCCAGTCTCTGTGTGGCAGTGACGGCAAACGACGATACACGCACGTGTCTCGATAGCATCGATGCCGAAGCGAGCGATTTCGCGCCGAACAGTTCGACCCTGGTCTTCTCCGCCAATCTATCGGGGCAGCGCGAACTCTGGCGCGCCAATGTACAGCCGGACGGGAAGCTCACCAACCTGACGCAACTGACGCGCGGGCCGACCGGACAGCCGTCGCTGTCGCCAAAGGTATCGACCGATGGCAACTGGGTGATCTTCGTGCGCGACCTCGATCCGGGACCGGGCGAAAACCCGGTGCTGCACGTGGTGCGTTTGGACGGCGATGGATTGCGGGCGCTGGGGGTAGTGGGCAAGGCGCCGGCGTGGTCGGGCGGTGGTCCGGCGCCGCAGGTTGCACCGGGAGCGTACCGGGCGATGCTGCCGCTCGTAGTGCGGTGATGATCGACAGGGGAGACGTTGCATTGCAACGTCTCCCCTTCGTATTGCACGTCGCTACCGTCCGATGCGGCGGTTATCGAACGCCTGGATGGTAATCACGCTTGGGCGCGGCAGACCCTGGCGGTCGGGCCAGGTGCTGATCGGATTGGCGAGCGTGCTGCCCTCACCCGGATGCTGGATTGCCAGGAAGAGCGTCCGGTTGTCGGGAGTGAACTCAGGACCGCACACCTCGCTGCCTGCCACCGACGAGAAGAACTGCTGCACATGCCCGCGCTCCGAACCGGCGACCGGGATGGCGAACAAACCATCGTTCAGTTTGATGGCGCTGGCGGCGCCGTCGGTTGCGACCCAGGCGTTGCCAGCCAGGTCGAAGACGATGTTGTCGGGTGCGCCGATTGGGCTGACCTTGCTCTTGTCGTAGCCGGCGAAGAAGGTCGACTCGTCGGTCGGCAGCCCCGCCAGGATGAAGATGTTCCAGGTGAAGCGGGTTGCAGCGTGGTTGTTGCCGTCCTCCGTCAGTTCGATGATATGACCGGCGCGGTTGTTGGCGCGTGGGTTGGCAGCATCAACCGGCGGTCCGTTGCCGACGCCGCGCTGGCTATTGTTCGTCAGAATGATGTAGACCTTCTTGTTGACCGGGTTGGTCTCGATGTCCTCCGGTCGGTCCATCTTCGTCGCGCCGAGTGCATCGGCAGCGTTGCGCGTCTTGATCAGCACGTCACCCTGCGACATGAAGCCATTGCCCTCGTTCAGCGGACCGAAGCCGTGCTTCAGCGGCAGCCACTCGCCGGTGCCGTCCGCATTGAAGCGCGCGACATACAGCGTCCCATCGTCGAGCAGGTTGAAGTTCGCTTCTCGGTTGCGCGGATTGTAGCGCCCGTTCGAGACGAACTTGTAGACATACTCGCCGCGCGCGTCGTCGCCAGAGTACGCAACCACCTGACCGGACGGCGCGATCACGATCGTTGCCGCCTCGTGGCGGAAGCGCCCCAGTGCCGTGCGCTTTACCGGCACAGAATTGGGGTTGTACGGGTCGAACTCGACAATCCAGCCGAAGCGGAAGCCCTCGTTTGGCTCTTTGGCGACATCGAAGCGATCATAGAAGTTTTCCCACCTGCGCTCGGAGGCGCCGCTCGGCATGCCGTAGCGCGCGTGAATGGCCTTGCGATAGTCGCCGTTTGGCATTGCCTTGAGGTTGGCGAAGTACTGATGGAAGTTCTCTTCCGCTGTCAGCACCGTGCCCCACGGCGTTTTGCCGCCGGCGCAGTTGTTGAGCGTTCCGAGGACGTTGCGCCCGGTCGGATCGGCGCTGGTCTTCATCCACTCGTGATCGGCGGCGGGACCGCTGATGGTCATCGGCGTGTAACCCGTCAGGCGCCGATTGTACGGCGAATTGCGCACCACACTCCAGCGTCCGTCGCGCCCGCGAGCGATTTCGATGACCGACACGCCGTGCGCGGCAAGTTCGACATCGACCTGCGTTTTCGTCGGGTTGGGGTTGTCGACATCATAACCGGGGAACATCAACTCGGGATTAGTGTACTCATGGTTGACCACGAGCAGACCGCGCGTCGAGTTGTTCGAGGTGTACGATGGCAGCGGGAAGTAGCCGACGTAGTCGCAGTTGTAACCGAACTGCTTCTCCTGCTTCTCCTTCGTTTGCGTCCAGACATCGAATTCCGGCGCGTCGGCGAATATCGGCTCGCCCCAGCGGATAAGCGTTGCCGCATAGTAGCCGTCGGGCACAGCAATCTCGTCCACTTCCGGCTTAGTTGGCGACACCTTGCCGAATTTTGGCGGCAGCGGCGCCGGGCGCGTCTGGGCTGCGGCGACATCGACATTCATTGCAGTCGCTGCAACGACCAGACCGGATGTTACTGCTGCGGCTTTGAGAAAGTTACGGCGGCTCAGGTGCTCTTCAAGGATGTTCTCAAAATCCCGGCCTTTCCCCTCGACTGATCGGACGATCAGTTTGTCCTGTTCGTCGCGTCCACCCATCGTGATCTCTCCTTCTAGAGTCCGCTTTCAGCAATATGCTCCAGGGACGACCCATAGTGCACCGGATTTGTTCCCGATATGTTTGTATGTTGCACAGTTCCTGGAGCGGTTATGATTCTAGTGCCGGAAGCAGGGGAATGCAGCGCGACAGACGTAAAGTTTTGGTAAGGATCTTGTTATATGTAGTTAACAAAAGTGGGCGCTTTTCTCATAGAGCGGACAACCACAACCTAGACAAGCAAGGACCTGGAGCGGCTGACGTTGGCTGAGCCTGTCGAAGCCGGCTGAGCCTGTCGAAGCCAACGTCAGCCACAGGACGGTCAATCCCAGCAAGTATTGTGCAACACCCAGTTGATCGTTCTATCAGAGCCTATCCAGAAGAGATCGCTTGATAGGCGAGGCGTTGCTCAGCCGCACATCACGCAGCGATTGCTGGGACAGGCTCTTGAGGTCCTCATTACCGGCGAGGTTCTGTGCTTGTAGGCGCCTGCTGTTCCTCGATCCGCCGCCGCGCGGCGCGTTCGTGGTCTGCCAGAACGATCAGACTATCGATCAGGCGTGTGAGGGTGGCGTGAACTGCGTTAATCTGGCGGATTTCCGGTTCGAGCAGCCACCAGGCGATGCGACGCCGCAGGCGGTCGAGCAGTCCATGCACAGGCGGCGGTTGCACTTCCCAGCATGCATGGAGCGCCGCGAGTTGCTCAGCCAGGTATGGGTCGCCCTGTGCGACATCGGTAAGCAAGGGCAGGTCGGCTACGGCCCGTCGACGTTCGCGCAGCGCGCGTTCGATCTGCGCCGCCAACGGTTCATCGTCGGCGCCAGGGGTCGCCAGGAAGAGCGGCGATTCCGCCTCAGATGCATGGTGCTCGCGGTGCATGGTCTCCTC
>CALGYB010000199.1 GCA_937935075.1 uncultured Roseiflexus sp.
GCGGTTCGTGTGCGCGGTCAGGGCAAGATACTGCGCGACGCTCCACGTTCCCTGAAGCGCCGTGAGGTCAATATCCGTAATCTGGTTCGCAATTGCGATCCACATTGGTTGAACGGCTGCTGTTACGGTCATCGTCATTCCCTGCAGGCGACCACGGGGGCGTCGGGGCGATCCCTCACCGCGTCTCTTCCCGCGTCCCGATGCCTCTTTTCCCTTCATCACCCCTGCTCCCCTGCTCCCACAGCAAGCGAAAGGGGGTTGGCGGATGTTGATGGTAGTGTAGCACAGGAATCGCTGATATGTGACCTTCGACGTATGTCCGGGGACGGCCGCTACAGAGATGTAGCCTGCGGATGCAGGCTTCGCAACTGTAGCCTGCGGCTTCAGCCGCCAGGCGCCTGCCGCCGGACTATTCGCGCCCGAACCCGATCTCCGCCAGCGCCCGCGCCGCCGCCTCCAGCACATTGCGATCGTCCCCGGTCATTCCCAGTTCGACCAGCGCTGCCGCAACCGCCTGCACCGGCGGCGACGGCGGCGGCGCGGGCGCGCGGGGCGCTTCGCTGTGCTGCACCGATAACGCTGCACGAGGAGGCGTAGCTGCGGTCAGTCCGGCTCCCACATCCCACAACGGCGTTGCGCGCAACGGTCGTATGTCGCCCCAGCCGCAGTGACGCGCCAGAAACTCGACGTATGCGCGCGCCGCGCCTTCGAGTGTATGGCGGCGCGCAACATACTCCCGCGCCGCCGCGCCCATCGCCGCCGCCACGTCAGGACGCTCCGCCAGCAGACGGCAGTACGCCAGGATCAGGTTGCTCTCCGATCCGTCGGGGTCAACCTGCGCCGCCACCCCCGGCGGCAGTTCGGTGAACGCGCCGGTGGCGGTCACCAGCGTCGGACGACCGGCGCCGAGCAGCCGCAGCAGGCTCGCAGACGTCTCTCCTGCGGTCGGATGGCGCAGATTCAGGCAGATGTCGGCGGCAGCGACATAATCTTCGAAGGTCGAACGCGGCACATAGCCGGTGATCGTAACGGCTTCGGTCAATCCCAGCCGTTCGACAATACTCCGCGCATCGTAGTTTGGCGAGATGCTGCCGACGAGCAGGTAGTGCGCATCGGGACGAACGGCGCGCAGATCGCGCAGCGCGCGCAATGCCGGTTCCAGGCGCTTATATGGATTGATATGCCCGAACGACGCAAGAATGAGCGCATCCTGCGGCAGCCCAAGACGCTCACGCGCTTCGTGACGGGAAATGAGCGGCGGCGGTGGCACACCCATCGGCACGAGCGCCGTCGCCAGTCCCGGCTTAAGCGCCGTTACGCGATCCAGCACATAGCGGCTATGTGCCAGCACGCCGGTAGATCGTTCGAGCACATCTTCACAGAACGGAAAATCGAAGGCTGCTTCGGGAAAGCGCCCGCGCAGCATCAGTTCCGCGACATGTGCGCCCTCATCGCCGTACCTGCGGCGCATCTCGGCGCGATAGCGGTCGATCTGCCCGCGCACCGCCACGATCTCCTGAAGCATAAAATGGTGCAGCACAAAGTCGTGCAGCACCACGATGCCAGGGGTGCGCTGCAACGCGCGCCAGATCCCCAGATGCGCCGGGCTGTTGCCCATATGGTAGATGATCGCATCGAACGGACGGCGGCGATGATCCCGTTCGAGCCGGCTGACCGGACGGATCTCGACGTGCTGCGCCAGATACGGATTCGTCGGGCGTAGCCTGTCCTCGACGTAGAGAGTGACGTCGGCATACATGCCGAGGTATGGCAACAGTTCCTCGCTGTAGTCCGAAATGCCCGAAGGAGCCGGGTTGACCGGCGAGGCATAAGCGAGACGTTTCATCACTAATCGAACACTGCTTCAATGCGCCCCATAAACGCATCACGCAGCATACGCACATAGCGCGGCATCAGCGGCGGCAGACGGTCCGGCGGGTAATAGGCGAGCGACACAAACTCAGCGTGGTCGGGTTGGAGGCTGCCGCCGGTCACACGGCAGGCGAAGAAGGCGCTGACGATCTGCGCCTGATCGCCGTTCGGGTAGGTCCATTCAAATTCGCGCCCGGTATACAGCCCGATCAGACGCTCGACAACGACGTTCAGACCGGTCTCTTCGAGCACTTCACGCACCAGGGTGCGCGCCGGCGTTTCTCCCAACTGCACCACGCCGGACGGCGGCGCCCAGAGCATGACGTCAGAACGCTGACCAAGTAACACGTGCCCCTGTTCGTTGCAGATGAACGCGCTTGCCGCGAGTTGGAGCAGGCGTTGGTGACCGACATAACTGCGCAGCCAGGCTGTGTAATTAATCATTCGTCGCCTTCGGATGAACTCTTTACCACCAAACGCTAACGGTTTGCAATTATACCACCGGCACAAACAACCAATTTTGTGCTACAATCGCAACAGGGCAATGTGAGATAGACAAGCGGGAGGCGCCTGTGGAAACCTTTGTCTACATTGTGAAGTACACCTTCATCACGGCGCTGGCAGTCGAAGTGGTCTTGATCGCCCGCGCGATCATCGGCGTGGCGCTGGAAAAGGCACGGGCTGCGAAATCCGTCTCTGCCACGGAGTAGCCGTCGGTGCGTTCTGTTCTCATGCACATTTCCGACCTGCATGCCGGGCGCACGTTTCATCCACGTGTCGCCGAGCGGCTTGCCCGCGAAGCGCACGATCTGCGCCCCGATCTGCTGGTCATCTCCGGCGACCTGGTGCAGCGCGCCGATTTTGTGGCGCAGTGGGAAGCAATCATTCAGTATCTCCGGCAATTGCCCGAGCCGCGCCTGATCGTGCCGGGCAATCATGATGTTCCCTTGTTTCACCTTGTGGAACGCCTCTTTCGCCCACTGGATCGCTATCGGCGCCATATTTCGACCGATCTCAACCCGGTATTCGAGCGTCCCGGCCTCGTCGTTATTGGCGGCAACAGCGCCTATGGCTGGACGATCGACGGCGGGTATGTGTCACGCGAGCAACAGCGCACCATGGCGCAACTCTTCGCCTGCTACCCGGACGATGTCTGCAAGATCGCAGTGCTGCACCACGGCGTCGTGCGACCGCCGGGGTGCGAGAAGCGCAGCATCGTGCGCAATGCCGCCGAAGTCACGCAGATGCTCGAGCAGAGCGGCGTGGACGTGATGCTCTGCGGGCATCACCACGTGTCGTATGTCGGCGTCGCGGGCAACGCGCGAGGCTTTATCGTCTGCCAGACCGGCACCAGCGCATCGCGGCGGGTGCGGGAAGGCGCGCGCGGCAGGAACGCCTACAGCGTTCTGACGGTTGAAGACGCCACCATCCATATCAGTCAGCATCAGTATATTGAAACGCATGGACGGTTCGAGCCGCTCGGCGAGTACGAAATTCGACGACGCGGCATCTGGTTGCCGGTCCATCGACGCAACACCCCATAGACGTTATGACCCAGGAACAGACCTCAGCGCAGAAAAAAGTCGATACCGGTCCGTTGCCGCCGCTGCCGGAGCCGCCGCCATCGCCGCGTCGCACAGCGCGCCCGGCGATTATCGGCGCCAGCGTTGTCGTTCTGGTGATTGCGGGGATTGCGCTCTGGCGGTTCACCCGCGCCCCCGACCCGATGAGCGACCCGCGACCGGTGCAGACGGTGCAAAACTTCATCGCTGCCACCGAAGCGCGTGATGTGTCGCGGATGCTCTCCTACGTCGAACCAACCGATCTCAAGCGACAGATCAGCCCGGAACTGCGCTCATATATGGAATATATCACCGAGCTGCAATTCGATGGCGAGACGTATACGTTGCTCGACAACAACGGCTCGATCGCACACGTCCGATTGACCGGCACCGTGCGCTACACGGTCGATTATGGCTCAGTCTATTCAGGCGAAAATCCATTCGATACGGTCTTCGAACTGGTGCTGCTGGAAGGTGCATGGTACCTGCGCAGCCTGCAATTGCCGGAACTGGAACAGCAATAGAAGAAGACGATGTCGCTGCGCATTCTACTCGCTCTGGCGATCACCCTGCTGGTGACCTCCTCATCGCCGACAGACCCTCGCTTCAACGAACAGTGGGCATTGTACAAGGTTGGCGCCGCCTGCGCCTGGGAGCGCACGACAGGTAGCGCAAATGTGATTGTCGCCGTGGTAGATAGCGGGGTGGACCCGACCCATCCCGATCTGGCGGCGCGTCTGCGCACCGATGGGTACGACTTTGTCGATGACGATGCGGACCCGCGTGATGAGCACGGTCATGGCACCCATGTCGCCGGCATTATCGCTGCACTACTCAACAACAACGAAGGCATCGCCGGTCTGGCGCCCGATGTCACCATCCTGCCGGTGCGGGTAATGAATGAGCGCGGCAGGGGGGCCGATCGCGCCATTGCCCGTGGTATTCGCTTCGCTGCCGATCGCGGGGCAAAGGTGATCAACCTTAGCCTTGGCGCTACCCTCACCCTCAACGCCGAAGAGCCGTCGGCGCTGGTGAACGACGCGATTGTGTACGCTCAGCAACAGGGGGCGCTGGTGGTCGTTGCCGCCGGCAATGACGCTGTGCCGCTGCCTAACGCGATTGCGGTGGACAACCCCGACGTGCTGGTGGTGGCCGCGACCGATCAGCGGGATCGCAAAGCGCCCTTCTCAAACTCCGGTCCGTGGATCGCCGTGAGCGCGCCAGGGGTCAATATCCTCTCCACTATGCCGACCTACGAGGTGTTTCTGACCAGCGATCAGGTGCCACGCGATGAGCGGTTTCGTCGCGATTACGACTATATGAGCGGCACGTCGCAGGCGACGCCGTATGTGGCGGCGCTGGCGGCGCTGCTCTTTTCGGCGAACCCCGATTGGAGCGCGAGTCAGGTTGCAGAGACCATTCGCTCCAATGCGACCGATATTCGTGATTTGAATCCACGCTTTGAGATGGGAACGGGCCGGATCGACGCCTGCAAGTCATTTGGCGGTCCTCCCGCCGAGCAGGCGCCACAGCCGCCACCGCCTCCATCGGCGCCACGCAACGAGACGGCGCTCGGTCTGCTGGCGCTCTGCGCCTGTGGCATCATCCTGGCGCTGGCGCTTGCAACAATTGCGCTCATCGGCGCAGGCCGCCGACGAGCGCCGCGCCCTGCGCCAGCACCCGCTCCCGTGCCGGTGTATGTGCCGCCACCTCCCTCCACGCCGCCGCAGCCGTATCAACCCACGCCGCCGCAGCCGGTTCCCACGCCTCAACCCGCGCCGGCAGGCGCGTGGGGGACGCTGGCGGTCGTTGCAGGCGCGGCGCAACCGCGCACCTACGCCCTTAGTGGCGCCGAACTGGTCATCGGGCGCAGCGAAGAATGCCAGATCGTCCTGCTCGGCGATGGCAGCGTTTCCCGCCGTCACGCCATCATTCGCAACAATGGACGCCAGGTGACGGTGGAGGATGCCGGCAGCAGCCACGGAACTTATCTCAACGGCATCCGCATCACTCAGCCAACGCCGGTGCGCCGTGGCGATGTGTTGCAGGTCGGGCAGACGCAACTGCGGTTTGGGTGACATTGACTACAAATCGTCTTCGGTCAGTTCCGTCAGTTTGAGCAGGTGCTGAAGTAAGCCGGTCATGAGCGGTTGATTTCCATGCACTGGCGCGAGATACGCACAGGATTCTCGGGTTTTCCGTAGATATGATGACCGCCTCGAACCCGCAGTAATGTCCAGCCATGCCGCTCAAGCATGCGGGTAAATCCTTGCCGGCGCCCCGCTTCATATGGCGATGTCCACGATGCGCGCCTTTGCGTCATCTGGCAGGACCACCGGCTCAACGTCGAACCATCCTTCGATTGCCTCGTACAGATTCTGCGGTAACTCTTCGAAGGTTTCACCTTGCGTGACACATCCAGGCAGCGACAGCGCTCCCGCCCAATAGCCGCCCTCTTCGGCTTCATGAACGATGACTTTGAGTTTCATATCGTTCTCTTCCACTCTCATGAGAGTTTATCCGAAAAATCGCCACGTGACGTGCGGTCGGGCAGGTGAAGTTAATGCCTTCGCCTGCCCAACACACGGAGGCGGAAAAATACTGGCTGCAAAGCCGCTTATACTGTGTCAGATTATGTATGCACGGCCCATGATTCGACAACAATACTGATAACACGTGCATTGCAGCATATACCCTGCTCAATCACCTGTCGCCGTCGCCGTCCCCTTCCTCCTCCCCGCCGAACGTCGCCAGTAGACCGTTGATCAGTTGCTGCCGTTCAACCGGCGAAAGATTGGCTTCGGGATGAAGCGGCAGGTAGAACCAGGGTGGCATTTCGCCGTTCTGCACGAGTTTCGCTGCATCATCCCCCTCATTATCCGGTCGTCCCCATTCGGAGACGTTGAACTCCTCACGTCCTTGCACAACATCGCGGGTGATCAGCCACGAGGCAGGGGCGATATTGCTGTACCAGGGCCATTTCGTCTCGTTGCTGTGACAGTCGGCGCAGGCGCGGAAGAAAAGTGCGCGCGTCTGCGGACTGTCCCACGTCGGTTCGGCGATAACCGGCGGGTTTGTATGCTCGCGCCCATACGGAATGAACTGGATGAGCAGTAAGAGACCCATCACGCCTGCCAGTACGCCGATAGCGACTCGACGTGGATTGAAAGAAGCTGTTCTGGGTTGAGCATAGGTCGTCATTAGTGTGTTCCTTTCGTTACAAGTTATGGTTTAGGGGTTAGGAGTGCTGTTTTCATGCAGCCCCGCAGT
>CALGYB010000200.1 GCA_937935075.1 uncultured Roseiflexus sp.
TATCGCCGATGCCGCTTGCCAGACATCAGAATATGCGGTACAGTTGCAATGTGACGTGTGGATGCTACAAAAACCTTAAGTGTAGGCGAAGGCATTGCCTTCGCCTACCCGGTCGCACTTCAGTCAGCGATTTTTCGGATAGGCTCTTAGTATTATCGATCTGTCCTTCTGTAAGACACCCGCTTACGCGGTTGTTTTTGGCGGACACAACCCATGAGTCTTTTCTCGCGCTCTGCCCGTGATGACCTGGCAATAACGCTAGGACGCAGTCCGCTGACTGCGGCGCTGGCGGCGACGCTGCTCGGTCTGGCCGGCGGCGCTGCGGTGGCGTTCGGTCCGTTCTGGCTTGGTTTTGTTGCGCTGGCGGCGCTGATCGGCATCTATGCGATCCTGATCGATACCCGCGTCGGGCTGGCGACGGTTATCGGCATTGCGACGATCCTGCCGTTTGCCACGCTTCCCTTCCGGGCTGTGGTAACCCCTACGCTGCTGACGCTGGCGCTGGCGGCGCTCATGGGGGTCTGGTCGCTGCGCCTGCTGGTGCGCAGTGATGAGCGCCTGATCGTGACCCCTATCGGCACGGCGCTCCTCGGTTTCCTGGGGATCACGCTGTTCGCCTTGCTGCTCGGCTCGAATGCCAGTCCTGAACCTTCGCTAATCCACAACTATGTCAAATTTGTCATGGCCACGTTGTTCTTCTTCAGCGTCGTCAACTGTGTGCGCGACCGCGAGACGGTGCGCTGGGTCATCCGCTTTTTGATCATCGGCGCTGCACTCTCTGCTGTCATTGCGCTCGTTCTGTATGTCATTCCTGCGCAACTGGCGCTTCAGATACTCATAGCGTTCGGTCGCATCGGCTACCCGACCGAAGGGCGTGTGTTGCGGTATGTCGAGGACGATCCCAACGGTTTGATGCGCGCAATTGGTCTCTCGGTCGACCCAAACAGTTTTGGCGGGATGCTGGCGCTGATCGGGGCGCTGGCGGCAACCCAGGTTGTGAGTGAACGTCCGGCGTTGCCGCGACGCATGTTGCTGATCGCCACCGGCGCCATCCTGCTGGCGCTGTTCCTCACGTACTCGCGCGCGGCGCTCGGCGGCATGATTGTCGCCGCGATGTATGTGGCGACGCTGCGCTATCGGCGACTCTGGTGGATCATCGTGGCAGCCGGGGCGCTGGCTGCTGTCCTTTTCATCGGGCTGGGCGTCGGGGAGCGCTTCGTCGAGCGCGTGGTCGAAGGGGTGCAGTTCCGCGATCAGGCGAACCAGATGCGTCTGGCAGAGTACCGGAATGCGATTGCGATCATCCAGGCATATCCGGTGTTCGGCATCGGCTTTGGTCAGGCGCCGGAGATCGACCTGGTTGCCGGGGTGTCGAGCATTTATCTGGCGATTGCGCAACGCACCGGTCTGGTCGGTCTGGCGGCGTTCCTGGGGATTGTGACGTGGTTTTTCACGCGAAGCTGGAATGCGCTGCGCGCCGCCGTTCGTATCGGCGACGAGGAACGCGCCGCGTGGCTGGTGTCGCTCCAGGCGGCGCTGGCTGCGGCGCTGGCGGTGGGGTTGCTCGACCACTATTTTTTCAATATCGAATTCAGCCACATGAGCGCGCTGCTGTGGGGCACGGTCGGGCTGGCAGTGGCAGTGGAAGGGTTGGATGGGATGGAAGGTTGAAGGTGACCCCTAACCCCTAACCCCTCTCACCACCTCCGCCACAACCGCAATCGTTTCAGCAATATCACCGGCATCGATCCCGTCGTGGGTGACGGCGCGGATTCGTCCGCTTCCCATGTCGCCCATCAGAACACCGCGCTCGCGCAGGTGCGCGACGAATGTATCAGCAGACCATCCATCGCGTAGGGTAAAGATGACAATGTTGGTCTGCACACGCGCCGGTTCGATAGCGATCTGCGGGAAACCCGCCAGACCCTCTGCCAGCATCCGCGCATTCGCGTGATCCTCTGCCAGCCGGTCTACCATCGTCTCCAGTGCGACGATGCCCGCGGCGGCAATTACGCCTGCCTGCCGCATGCCGCCGCCCAGCACCTTGCGCGCGCGCCGGGCGCGGCGGATGAAGGCTTCGTCACCGCAGAGCACCGACCCTACCGGCGCCGACAGCCCTTTCGACAGGCAGAACATGACGCTGTCTGCGTGGCGCGTCAGTTCGGTGACATTCACGCCGAGCGCTACCGCAGCGTTGAACACACGCGCCCCGTCGAGATGCACCAGAAGGTCGCGTTCGCGGGCGAATGCTGCGACGGATGCCAGATATTCCGGCGATAGAACCGTGCCGCCACAACTGTTGTGGGTGTTCTCCAGGCAGATCAGCCGCGTCTCGGCACAGTGCGGGTCGTCGGTCCAGCGCACTGCTGCGCGCAGGTTATCAAGCGCAATGGTTCCATCCGGCTGATTGGGAACGACATGGAACGCCACGCTCCCCACGACCGATGCTCCGCCTGCCTCGTAGTTGTAGATGTGCGATTGGTCGCCGACGATCGCCTCATCCCCGCGATTGCAGTGCGCCAGCAACGCACAGAGATTCCCCATCGTGCCGCTGGGAACGAACATCGCCGCCGCTTTGCCGACGCGCTGCGCTGCGAGTTCTTCCAGACGGTTGACCGTCGGGTCTTCACCGTATACATCATCGCCCACTTCGGCGCGCGCCATCGCTGTGCGCATTGCCGACGTGGGCAAGGTCACCGTGTCGCTGCGGAGATCGATAGGTCTGGTGAGCATCGTGAGGGCTTCCCTCCGTGTATGTACGAACCGAGAACTGAGAACTGAGAACTGAGAACCGAGAACGCTGAACATGTCAGGGTTTCGAGAGCAGGAGCGGGCGTTGGGGATTCACCTTTGTGCCTGCCACTTTTCACCTTCGCATGTTCAACCTTCGCACCTTCAACCTGCCACCTGTGACTGTCGCACGGGCGTCGTGTACTCCGCAGGGCGCGCCAGCGGCGCGCCCCTACCTGTGACCGTGGCACGGGCGCTATGAAGACCTTTGAGGTCAGGCGACGCACCTCCAGGGAAAGAGAGACCTCCTGCTGGCGACGATCACCGCCATAGCCGGGTGCGCGGCGAAGATCTCAAAAGTCAGACACGTTTTCACCTGCAACCCTGCGCTCCTTGCGCCTCGCGCCTCGCATATAATACACCTCGATCAAGGCATGTGAACATGGAGACACCTCGATGACCGCTATGATACTCGATGGGCGCGCGCTTGCAAAAACGCTGCGTGAGGAACTGCGCGCCGATATTCAGGCATTCGTGCAGACGACAGGCGTCGCGCCGTCGCTTACGGTCGTCAAGATTGCGGGCGATCCCGCATCGGAACGCTACACCCGCACCATCCGCAAAGGGTGCGAGGAGATCGGCATTGTCTTCCACGATTATACACTTCCACCAGATACGACGCAGGCGGACCTTGAAGAGACGCTGCATGCGCTCAGTTTCGACCGTACTGTGCATGGCGTTCTGTTGCATCTGCCGCTGCCGCCAGGGTTCGACGCCAACCGCGCTATTGCGCAGATCGACCCGCATAAGGATGTCGATGGCGTGCATCCGTACAACATCGGTTTGCTCGCCATGGGGCAGCCGGTACTGATTCCCAACACGCCGGCCGGCGGCATGGAATTGCTGCTGCGCAACAACATTCCGATCAAAGGACGGCGTGCAACCGTCGTTGGGCGCAGCGTCGTGGTCGGCAAACCGATGGCGCTGCTACTGCTCCAGGAACACGCGACGGTCACCATTGCCCATTCGCGCACCGAAGACCTGGCAGCCGTCGTGCGTGACGCCGACATCGTTGTGGCAGCGACGGGGAAACCGGGGTTGATTACCGGTGATATGGTCAAACCCGGTGCGGTCGTCGTCGATTTTGGCGTCAACGTCCTCGAAGATGGGCGCATGGTTGGCGATGTGGATTTTGCTGGCGTTGCTGAGGTCGCTTCCGCGATTACGCCGGTTCCCGGCGGCACAGGACCAGTGACCAACGTGATGCTGCTGCGGAATGTCCTGCGTGCGGCGCGGTTGCAGGGGGTAGGGAGTAGGGAGTAGGGAGCAGGGAGCAGGCGGTGGGCAAGGGGGATTCACCTTCGCACCTTTCACCTGCCACCATCCCACGGACGCCGTGCACTCCACAGGGGTGCGCCAGCGGCGCGCCCCTACCGGTCACCGTCCCACGTGCAACGTGCAACATTCAACGACTGCCTTCAACCTGCAACCTTTCCCTTTGCACTCTCTTGCCTCTCGTCTCTTACCTCTGCCTCTCGTCTCACTAGCCTGGTCGTGCGCGGGGCGTTCGGGTTCGGTTCAGCTCTGCCTCTCGTCTCTTACCTCTGCCTCTCGTCTCTTACCTCTGCCTCTCGTCTCTTACCTCGCACCTGTCAGGAATCCGCATCGCGTATGCTATAATGTATATGGCAACAATGCCGGGTTGTGTAATGGCAGCACAGCGGACTTTGGATCCGTTTGTCCAGGTTCGAATCCTGGCCCGGCAGCCACGATTGTGCAAATAAACGCAGGGGATCATGGAAGCATTGCTGTGATGGTCCCCTTCTTCACGACAGTGCGATTGGGAGTTGTTGTTCTTGCCGCCGGCGAAGGCGCCCGCATGCGGTCGGCGCTGCCGAAGGTGTTGCATCCGCTCTGCGGGCGACCGCTGCTCGGTCATATCCTCGCGGCGGTAGACGCATTGCAACCGACAATAAGCACAGTCGTGCTCGCTTCAGATACGCTCGATACGGTACGCGCGCGCTTTGGTGAAACGTATCGGTACGTTGTCCAGGCGGAACGGCTTGGCACCGGACATGCGACTGTTCAGGCGCGCTCGATCATGCGCGGAGCGTGCGACGAGGCGCTGGTACTGGTCGGTGATGCTCCGCTGGTTCGCAGCGCTACGCTGCAGCGCCTCGTGGCGTTGCGCCGCGAATGCAACGCCCTGGTCGCGTTGCTCAGTTTCACGGCAAACCCGCCAACCGGCTATGGTCGGGTCATCCGCGATGCGGCAGGCAATGTGACGGCAATCGTCGAAGAGCGTGACGCAACTGACGCCCAACGCGCCATCACCGAAGTCAACAGCGGCATTCTCTGCTTCGATGCCGCCTGGATGTGGCCCGCGCTCGACCGGATACAGCGTAGCCCCGTGAAAGGCGAATATTACCTGACTGACCTGGTTGCTCTGGCGATTGCCGACCATGGCGTCGGTGCAGTGCAGGCGCTCCTCGCCGACGACCCGACGGAGGCGCTCGGCGTCAACGACCGTGTGCAACTGGCGCAGGCGGAACGCCTCCTGCGGATGCGCTTGCTCGACGCGCTCATGCGCAGCGGTGTGACGATTGTCGATCCCGCTGCAACATATGTGGATGTCGATGTGGTTGTCGGGCAGGATACGACGCTGCTGCCGGGAACCATGCTGCGCGGGGCGACCCGCGTAGGCGCTCGTTGCACCATTGGTCCGCATACGACATTGATTGATGCCATCGTTGCTGATGATGCGCGTGTACGCTATACGCTCGCCGAAGGAGTCGCAATACCGGCGCACGCTGTCATTGGACCGTTTGCCCATCTGCGCGGCGTTCAGCGCGCACATGACGAAGTCTATCAGGCATAACTTCTATGGAAGGTCGTCTTCAAATCTTTAGCGGCAACGCCAACCGGCCCCTGGCGCAGGAGATTGCGTCGTATCTGAATATCAATCTTGGTCGCGCCATGGTCGGCACGTTCAAAAACGGCGAAACGCGCGTCAAAGTCGAGGAAAATGTGCGCGGCTCCGATGTGTTCGTGGTTCAACCGACGTGCACGCCGGTCAATCATAACCTGATGGAGTTGCTGCTTCTGATCGACGCACTGCGACGCGCATCGGCGGCGCGGGTCACAGCGGTCATTCCCTACTATGGCTATGCCAAGCAGGAGAAGAAAACCACCGGTCGCGAACCGATCTCGGCAAAACTGGTCGCCAATCTGATTCGCACGGCTGGCGCCGACCGGGTGTTGACCATGGATCTGCACGCCCCGGCAATCGAGGGGTTCTTCGATATTCCGGTCGATCACTTGCAGGCAGGTCCGATTCTTGCTGAACATATTCGTGACATGAACCTGCCGCGGCTGGTGGTCGTTTCGCCCGATGCTGGCGGCGTGGGGCGCGCCAACAGTTTCCGTGAGCGCATTGGCGTCGGTCTGGCAATCATTGCCAAGCAGCGTCCACAACCCGATGTCGCCGAAATGCTCGACATGGTCGGCGACGTCGAAGGGAAGACCGCTGTGATTGTCGATGACATGATCTCAACCGGCGGTACGCTGGCGGAAGCAGCCCGCGTCTTGCGCGAACGCGGCGCCGTGGCGGTGTATGCCTGCGCGACCCACGGCATCTTTGCTGGCGATGCAACCGAGATCATCGCGCAATCGGCGCTCGTTGAAACGATTGTCACCAATACCATCCCGCTCCCCGAGGGTTGCCGCAAAGCGCGTATTCGCGCGATCAGCGTAGCGCCGCTGTTTGCGGAAGCCATTATGCGCATTCACAAAGATCTTTCGTTGAGCGCACTCTTTTCGTGAACGTCCTGCGAACGCGCGGGTGAGGATAGCACGTTGGACGTTGAAACTGGCCTGGTTCTGGCAGGCATCATGCTCTGTCTCTTCGTCCTGGCATTCACGTCGGCGGTCGATGCTGCAATGACCGCGATCGGTCGCCACCGTCTGGGGTTGCTGCACGAGACCGATGCGCGGCGCGCACAGGTGGTCGACCGCTTGCTTGCCGAACCGTATCGCTTCAAGGCCACGGTCCTGCTGCTCAACAGCACGGCGACCATCACGGCAACTGCGCTGACCCTGCGCCTGTTCGACAGTCAGACGTGGCAGTGGCGCATAACGGCGCTTGCCGGCTTGCTGCTCTTCATGCTGATCTTCTCTGAAGCGCTGCCCAAAGCCCTGGCAATCAGCAATCCCACCGCAGCAGCGCGCATCCTCGCCGGTCCGATGGCGTTCAGCGCGCGCGTCCTGGCGCCATTCATCTGGCTGATCGGGGTGCTCACCCGTCCGTTCGTTCGCGTCGCCAGCGGTCAGACCTCCTCACAAATGCCGCTGGTGACCGAAGAAGAACTCCGCATGCTGGTGAATGTCGGCGAAGAAGAAGGGTTGATCGAGCCGGAAGAGCGGGAAATGATCGAGGGAATCTTTTCCTTCGGCGAGACAACCGTGCGCGAGGTGATGATCCCGCGGGTGGATATTGTGGCGCTCGAGGAAACCGCGTCCGTCGATGAGGCGCTGAACATCATTATCACCACCGGTCATTCGCGTATTCCTGTCTATCGCGAGACGATCGACCACATCGTGGGGATTCTTTATGCGAAGGATTTGTTGCTCTGGCTGCGCTCCGGGCAACGTGATGCATCGATCGAGTCGCTCCTCCGCACTGCTCACTTCGTCCCCGACACGATGAAAGTGGATGCCCTGCTGCGAGATCTTCAGGCGCGCAAAGTCCATCTGGCGATTGTCGTCGATGAGTATGGCGGCACTGCCGGTCTTGTCACCATCGAAGACGTGATCGAGGAAATCGTCGGTGAGATTCAGGACGAGTACGATGTGGACGAGCAGCCGATCAGGAATCTTGGTCCAGGGGATCTTGAGGTCGATGCGCGGGTGCCGATCGATGATATTAACGATCTGACCGGATTGCGCCTGGTTTCGGAGGAGTCGGATCGTATCGGGGGCATTGTCTTCGAGCGCCTTGGTCGCGTGCCGAAGGTTGGGGATGTGGTGCAGATTACCGATGGCGTAACCATTGCCGTGCTCTCGATGGATGGCCTGCGCCTGCGGAAGTTGCGCCTTCAGTATCGTTTGCCGCAGGAGGACGAGGTCTCGGCAATACGCGGCGAGGATCGGAACAATGAATGAACTGACGCCCGAACAGGCGGAACTCCTTGCCGCCGCCGCTGCTGCGCGCGAACGCGCCTACTGCCCCTACTCACGGTTTGCCGTCGGCGCTGCGGTGCGAACTGCCTCTGGCGCATCGTTCTACGGCTGCAATATCGAAAATGCCGCCTACCCCTCGACGATCTGCGCCGAACGGGTGGCATTGTTCAGCGCCTATGCAGCCGGCGAGCGCGCGATCGTCGCACTGGCAGTCATTGCCGATACCCCAGAACCGGTCACCCCATGCGGTGGATGTCGCCAGGTCATGTTCGAACTGGCGCCGCGCGCAGTTGTGATCCTGGCGAATCTCAGGGGCGCGTGGCGCATCACGTCGGTCGAGGATCTTCTTCCTGCCGGGTTTGCGCTCATTGATCGCTAGTGCGCTCCAGGCTACTGCAACCCGGTTACCAGCCCGGCATACTTCTCCGCCAGCACCCGCGCCTGCTCATCACTGCCGCCTTCGGCAATCACGTGAAAGAACGGCCCGTCAGGATCGGGCAGGATCAGCACCCACTCGTCGCCGAGATCGATCTTCACCCCATCGACCTGATCGAGTTTGCGATCCTGATACTGCTGGTTCAGAATGCGCATCACTTTGCCTTTGAATTCCCAGCGGCACGGAACGCGCGCCTGGCTCATAAAATAGTGCGGCAGGTTGCGCACAATTTCGGACAGGCGCACCTGCTGGAGCGCCAGCAGCTCGACAATTTTCACAATGGCGAACATGCCGTCGGCAATCGGGTAGAACGAGGGGAAGATCACACTTCCGGCGCCATCCCCTAACAGCAGCATGTCGCGATTGGCTGCCGCCGTGCGCATGAGCGCGCCGAGTGTGGCCCGGGTTCGAACGATCCGTCCGCCATACTGAGCAGCAATGACCTCGAATGCGCGTGGCGCTGTTACCGGCACAGCCACGGTTCCTCCGCCATTGACCGCCATCGCCAGTGCAGTAATGGCTGCGAGCGCCTGCATGCCCGGCAGTCGTTTTCCTGTATCGTCCGCCAGGAAGAGTTTCTCTCCCCCCGCATCGAGCCGCGCCCCCAGCGATGCTTCGAGCACTGGCGTAATCCGCGCCAGCCGCTCCATGCCCGCCTCGAACTGTTGCGGCGTCTGAAACAGGAGTTGCGCGTCGAGGTTGGCATTCAGTTCGACGGCTTCAATTTGCAGCCGCCGCAGAATGGCCGGAAGGAAATTCGACGTGTTGGCGTTGGCATAATCGATCACCACCTGAAAATTGCGTGCAATGCTGGCGATTGCGTCGGGGCGCAGCGCGCCAAGGAACATATCGGTGTAGATCTGATTGATATGCTCCACCTCGTTGATGCGCCCGATTTCGTCGAGATAGACCCGCCGGTAGTCTTCGCGGAAGAAGACCCCTTCGATCTTGCGTTCGGTGGCGGTGTCGATATCGAGGCCGTCGGAGTCGAAGAACTTGATATCCACCACGCGACTGTCGAGAGGCGACAGTCGAACGTGGGCGCCGCCGGCTGCATTGATGGCGCGGGTAATCACGCGCGCGACCGGCAATGGCACATCGTGCAGTTCGGCCACATGCACGCCGGCGGATGGCAATCCGGCGACCAATCCGCGTTTGATCATGCGCGGCGTATAGTGCGTGTCGCGGCTGGTCGTCACCACTGCGCCACGCGGCAGCGTCGCGCCAAAGGCCGCGCCGAGGCGCGCGCCGAACTCGGGGGTCAGGTCGATGTTGACCAGCCCCGAAATCCCCGACCGTCCAAACAGCACGCGGCGTCCCTGCGATCCCCAGATGATACTGGAACTGATCGTCGCCCCTTCCTCGACTTCTTTACTGGGCCAGATTTTGACGTTGGCGCCGATCACTGCGCCGGCATTGATGATTGTCTGATCGCCGACAACGGTTCCCTCGAACAGCACGGCGCGGCTTTTGATGTTGCACTGCCGCATCACGATGGCGCCGCGCAGTTCGGCGCGCTCGCCAATGTACGAGTTGCGCCAGATGATCGAGCGGTCGATTGTTGCGCGCGTGTCGATGATGGTATAGTCGCGGATCGCAGACGGACCATGGATGATGGCGCCACCCTTGATTTTGACTCCATGCCCCAGAAAGACCGGACCGTGGAACTGCGCATCGGGCGCAATTTCGACATCCCCTTCGACCCATACCTCGTCGAAAATGCGTTCGCCGACGCGTGGCAGATTGACTTTTCCCTGCATATAGTCGCGACTGGCGCGCATGTATTCTTCGATCGTGCCAATATCGGTCCAGTATCCTTCTGCAACATATCCGACCGGCAGGTTCCCGCTTCGCAGCATGCGCGGAAAGACATCTTTCGACCAGTCGGTAAACGCGCCTTTTTCGATATAGCGGAAGATTTCGGGAGTGACGACATAGATGCCGGTATTGACCGTATCGGAGAAGACTTCGCCCCAGCTTGGCTTTTCGAGAAACTGGCGCACGTAGCCGCGTTCATCCACCACCACGACGCCGTAATCGAGCGGGTTGGGGACGCGGGTCAGGGTAATCGTGGCGGTTGCACCGTGGCTTTGATGAAACTCGATAATCTTTGTCAGATCGAAATCGGTCAAGGCATCGCCGGAGATGACGAGAAACGGCTCGCGCAGGAAGCGCTCGGCATTTTTGACGCTCCCCGCCGTGCCTAGCGGTTGTTCTTCGAGTGAATACTCGATATGGACGCCATATGCCGATCCGTCGCCAAAATGGTCCTGGATGACATTCGCCAGGTATTGAACAGTCACCACAATATCGGTAATGCCATGTCGCTTTAGCAACTCGATGATATGCGCCATCACGTGGCGATCAACAATCGGCACCATCGGTTTTGGGCGGTTGATCGTGAGAGGGCGCAAGCGCGAACCCTCGCCGCCAGCCATGACCACAGCCTTCATCGATCACCTCACCCACGATATATGCGATATATCGGTTTTGTGCATGATGTCAGTATAGCACGAGGAGCGAGTTAGAGGGAGGGAGCGCCGGGAACCGAGAACTGAGGACCGAGAACTGAGGACCGAGGACTGAGGACTGAGGACCGAGAACTGAGAACCGAGAACTGAGAACCGAGAACTGAGAACTGAGAACTGAGGACTGAGGACCGAGAACTGAGGACCGAGAACTGAGAACTGAGAACTGAGAACCGAGAACTGAGAACTGATACTAAATCGCAGTCAGTCAGTTTGCAAGACGCAACGGTCAACGCGCTCCGGCTGGCTTGTTGTGGACGCATGACTGCATAAC